>NZ_JAQWFR010000002.1 GCF_029238675.1 Oceanicoccus sp.
CATAAACCCCACGCTCCAGCATAGCCTCGGCAAAATGACCGGCTATAGCGGCATCGTGCAGCATCACTGGCACAAAAGGTGGGACTCATTTTTTTAAAGACACTGGCTTACGCTTAACCCCTGTGTCTGCCAATTTCACCACTCTGACACAACATTCATTTTCTCGCCTGCCGGCTGTCCTTTTTCTATACACCCTTCAATTCCTTATGTAGGGCTACTGCAATTTAGCCTAATTTTAGCCTTGGATAAAAAATCGCTGGTAAATTTTGAATATGATGACTGGCAGTTGATTGAAGGAAGTTCCCCGGCACTATACAACTGGTTGAGCTTCTGGGTTGAAAGAGAATTTCTCAATTGTAGTGCAACCAAAGTGCTACCAGTATAAATTGGGTTCTTGTAAGCTATTGAAAATAATTCAAAAGTGAATGCCTTGATCCTATCCATCATGGGGGCAATACTAAAGCGGCGGTTTAAAGGAGTCATAAAATTAATCTAATGGATTGCCAATACAAAGGCCAAATATGGTTTAAGTGGTGTGTAATCGCAGGTTACAGCAGCAATATTGGCTTTCACCCATTGTTCGTGGTTAACAGGCTCCCAGAATATTTCGAAGCCCGCATTAATAATATGTTCAAAAAGAATTCGTTGGGTACGGCCATTGCCCTCGCGAAAAGGGTGGATCATATTTAAGTCGCCGTAAAATTCCGCAACTAGGGGGATAAGACTTTCACGTTTTAAACCTTCAAAATAGTGTTGCTCTGAAAACTTGACAAATAATTTTTCAGATTCACGATTTATAAAGTTAACGTTGCAAAAGTGTGTGGATCCCCTACTGATATCTAGCTGACGAAGCTGTCCGGCCCACGGATAGATATCCTGAAAAATTTGTTTATGTATTGTACATAAATAATCAAGGTTATAAGGCGGTGTTTGAAATTCTAATTCGGCGACACAAGCCTCAGTAATATCGCGCTCTGCACTTTCAAGCGTTTTGTTATCTGTAATATTAAGGAGATTGATTAAGGTTGAAGTGCCAGGATAGCAGTCAGGGTCTTCCTCTGTTCCATACTTATCTACCATTGGCGGTTTCGGCTTTATTAGCGGGTCTGATACTTAGCAATAACCTTTGCTTTTGCAAGAGGTTTGTTGGCAGTGTGTGAAGGGGGCTCGATACCTTCTAATTTAAGGCTGGCAAGATAGTTAGATAGCCGGTTTTTGGCTATAAAGGCTTGTTTAGTGGCTAATGAGGTTTGTTGGTTAGCTTTTATCAGATACAGTCTTTCGTTCATTCAATTAACCAAAATTATATCATAACCCGTCGAGTATTCAGAGTGCCTTATTGGTTGGTACTGATTTTTGGCGGCGTTGTGCGGGGCATCTTTACCCCGGCTTGTTCTTTTGTGATGGGGTATAGGCCTCAACGGTGGTTTAAAGTATCCATAAATCAATAACCTATAAGAAAGGGGAGCAATTCTACAGATAAAAGGCCGTGATTTGCCGGGGACGGCTAAGCAGCTTTCGGCTAGCTAAATATTGAGTTAGAGGTGGGGATTTTGCTCTCTTAAGTGTCTTAATACATAAGAGACGACGTTTTATGGTTTTCAGGTCGAGAGGTTCTCCCCATGTTACAGCCGTGTTTTATTGGTCATATCCAACCCTCTTTTCTGAGGGCAATGGCTAATAAGAAATTCTATCAGGGATACACGACTATCGAGCTAATGGCGCAGGCTACATCTGAGCGCGAATGCTTGATGGTAGCTGCTGTGTCGTTGTTTGAGGTGAAGCATGGGGAGCTTTTTACCGGGATGAATGAGCAAGAGGCTGGCTTTGTTAAACGCTGCCATGCGGTGGTGCGGCAGTTTCTTGATGATTCGGATAGTTCACTAGTGTCTTAGCCCGATTTATCAAAACAACGCTCCTACTTCCATCGTCTTTTGGCTGGACGCATTTTAAGGGGGGGTGATAGGATGCGCGAGCAGTTAATGGCCGCGGCCAGTCAACAATAATAATAAGCGAGATCTTTTATGTTTAACCATCGTGTTGGTGATTATGGCTTAACGGCATTAATACTAACGCTGTTGCTTATTATGCTAACAGCCGGTTTTAGTTTGCTTTACTCGTTAGTATGGACTCTAGTGGTGGCTGCGCGTTTACCTTCATGGGTTGATAAAGCTGAGGCCTATGTGGTGCCCGGTAAACAGTTAATCAATGATTTGCCGGACCAGGAATTTATGCGGCGCCTGGAGAAGGTGAAACAGTTATGGCATCAATGCCCTGTTGCTATTTATGCCCTGGGTGGGCGTACTTATAATAATACTCGTACTGAAGCTGCCGTCGCTGGCGAGATTTTACTAGAGAGCGGTGTTGATAAAGAGGCTGTATTCCTGGAGCAGGTTTCCCGGCATACTCTGGAAAATCTACAGTGCATTCAACCGATGGTTGAGCATTGTAGTGAACTAACCCTGATATCCAATCGCTATCATCTGCCCAGATTAATCGCGATGGCCAATGCTATTCCATTGTCGGTTGTGGCAGTGGCAGCAGAAGAGCATTTAGCTCTTTCTCCAGATAGTTTAACCCGCTGGATTAAAGAAGCCTTCTATAACCACTGGTATGGGGTGGCGCGTGTTTTGGCTAAAGTTCTGGGCTAGCATCGCAACTATATTGTATTAATGGCGGGTTATTGTGCCGTTAATTAACATTTTTCTGTTAAAATGCGGCCAATTATTATCTGTTTGTATTTGAGGTTTATTTTCCATGGCAGAAGCCGTTATGTCTCACGATGCCGCTGACCAGCAGCTCGTGCGTGATCATCTGGAACATTTGCACCAACCAAAGCCCCTGAGCGGTGACCAGCAACAGCAGCTTAAGCAGCGCATTAAAGATTTACTGGTACGGGAAAACGCCGTACTGGTCGCTCATTATTATACTGATCCCGTGATTCAGGAGCTGGCTGAGGAGACCGGTGGCTGTGTTTCTGACTCTCTGGAAATGGCCCGTTTTGGCCGTGACAATCCAGCATCAACACTGGTGGTTGCCGGTGTTAAGTTTATGGGCGAAACAGCCAAAATTCTCTCACCTGAAAAACGCGTGTTAATGCCCACCTTAGAGGCAACTTGTTCTCTGGATATTGGCTGTCCTGCCGATGAGTTCTCCGCTTTTTGTGATCAACACCCTGACCGTACGGTGGTGGTTTATGCCAATACCTCCGCAGCTGTAAAAGCCAGGGCTGATTGGGTGGTGACGTCCAGCATTGCCTTAAAGGTGGTTGAGCATTTAGATGCCCAGGGCGAAAAAATCCTGTGGGCTCCCGATAAGCATTTAGGCAGTTATGTACAGCGTGAAACCGGTGCCGATGTCTTAATGTGGGATGGCGCCTGTATTGTGCATGAAGAATTTAAAGCCAAAGGCCTGCAAGACCTAAAAGCAATTTATCCGGATGCTGCCATTTTGGTGCATCCTGAATCCCCAGAGCCTGTGGTGAAGATGGCGGACTATGTGGGTTCAACCTCGCAGATTATCCATGCCGCTGAAACTATGCCCAATAAGCAGTTTATTGTGGCAACGGATCAAGGGATTTTTTATAAGTTACAGCAACAAATTCCCCATAAGGAATTTATTGTTGCCCCTACTGCAGGTAGCGGTGCTACTTGCCGTAGCTGTGCCAGTTGCCCGTGGATGGCGATGAATGCCCTGGATAATATGGCGGATGTGTTAGAGACCGGTGCTAGTGAAGTGTTTGTTGACCAGGGTTTGGGTGAGCAGGCGATGAGGCCGCTAACGCGGATGCTGAATTTTTCTGCGGGTAAATAAGGGGGTAGTTGTTCTGTCATTCCCGCGAAGGCGGGAATCTACAGTGCTGGGTTCCCGCCTGCGCGGGAATGACGTTTGGGGGAATGACATTGCTTAAAGATTACTCATCTGCACTTCCAGCTGTTTTATCTGCACAATCCTTTGTTTGATTTTAGCGCTGGTTAAATGGTCGTTTTTGACCAGTGGTAAAGCATAGCTGAGCTGCTTTGCGGCTCTATCCAAAACACCATTCAAGACAAAATATTCAGCCCTTGCCCGGTGTACGCCAATAATATTTCCCGCCAACCCATGAGTTTCTGCCAGCAAATACCAAACCGAAGGGTCGTTGGGTTTTACTGTGGTATGTTGTTCCAGCAGGGCTTCGGCGCGATGAGGTTGGTTGGCTAACAGATAAGTTCTGGCCAGCATCATACTGATAGGGTGGCTGTTGGGTGTAAAGGAGAGGGCGCCCTCTAATAGATTGATGGCTTCCAGTAATTGGCCGGAGGCCATTTGTAGCTCAGCCAGGGCTAGCATATAACTGATTTCATTAGGCTCGGCGGCCATCAAGGTGTTTAGGCGCTGCTGTGCTTCTTCAAACTCGCTGTTGGCTGTCAGGGCCAGTATCAGCCCGTATTGGTCGGCATCCGGGTAGCGGCTGGGTTTTTCCAGTTTGGCGCGAAAATGTTTTACGGCGTCTTTGCTGCTATCAATAAAGCTGATTTCCACCCGTGCTCGCATCAATTGGAAGTTGGGGTTATCGGTATACATTTTTCGAGGGTACTGCCGCGAGCGGTTGCGGGCATCGCTGATCCGGCTTTCGGTCACTGGGTGAGTCAATAAAAACTCTGGCGGGCGGTTGCCATAATAGCGCGAAGCCTGTTGCATCACTTCAAACATCCCCGCGGCAGCGCTGGGATCCATATCTGCCCTTACCATGGTTTCCATTCCGGTGCGGTCTGCTTCCTGTTCATGCAGGCGGCTATAGCGCAGTTGGTTTTGCAAACTGGCGGCCTGGGTAGCTGCTATCGCGACCATACCGGCATTGCCTCCTTCAGTTGCGGCAAGAATAATACCGGCCAGCAAACCGGCCATATTGGGAATAGCGTTGCGCTTTTGGGCTTCTACACTGCGGGCAAAGTGGCGCTGGCTAAGGTGGGCTAATTCGTGGGACATAACAGAGGCAAACTGTGCCTCGGTTTCTGCTTGCAATAGCAGGCCATTGTGGATGCCCAGTACGCCGCCGGGGACGGCAAAGGCATTGATCGCCTGATTGTTCACAATAATAATATCGAGCCGGCGGTCTTTGAGTTCACTGTGGGTGGCGAGTTTGTACGTTAACTCTTCAACATAGCCTTGCAGCAGGGGGTCAGAGACAATTTCAACTCTACTGCGAAACACTCGCAACCAGGCGCGGCCCAGTTGATATTCTTTGTCTAGCGAGAATAGGGCAGAGGAGGCATCACCGAGTTCGGGGAGTTCAATCTCTTGTTTTACCTGTGCGGTGGCTGGGTTTATCAGCAAAGCCGCTAGAAGTGTCCATAAAGTGAGTAGAAGGTTTTTCACTATTGTTGGTGATCCTTGTAAGTCTGGTTCTAATAGTCGCACTTTAGCGGTTTATGGGCAATGGCGCTAACACCACCGTCATTCCCAAAAAAACTCTCGTCATTCCCAAAAAACTCTCGTCATTCCCAAAAAAACTCTCGTCATTCCCGCGAAGGCGGGAATCCAGCCTGCATGGTTATGCTGTTATTCCCGCCTTCGCGGGAATGACGGTGGTTGGATGTGATTGTGGGCATAAAATTCCATTCTGTCTTTAAAGAGCTAATCACTTGGGTCTATACATTCATCCAGCTATACTAGTGCCTTTTTATAACTGTTAGTTGCGCTTTCCCGTATGAACGAATTGGATACCTGTGGTTTGCCATGCCCATTGCCGCTGTTGAAAGCCAAGCAGGCCTTAAACGCTATGGCTAGCGGCGAGCAGCTAAAGGTCACAGCAACCGACCAGGGTTCATGGCGTGACTTTCAAGTGTTTGCCGACCACAGTGGCCACCACTTGCTGCGGCGGCAGGAAATTGATGGCATCTATCATTACCTACTGGAAAAAAAATAAGCGTACAGCGCTTTCGGAAACTCTATGATAAAAATATTCAGACGTTGGCTTGATCAAATCTTTGTAGAAGAAGAATCGATTATCCTATTACTGCTGATTGCCTGCAGTATGGTGGTGTTGATCACCATGGGTAATATGTTAGCGCCTGCCATCACTAGCCTGATTCTTGCCTTTATGATGCAGGGTTTGATTGGCCAGCTTACTGCTCGCAATGTGCCCCAGTGGGCATCGGTAAGTATCGCCTTTATTATCTTTGTGGGTACCTTTTTAACCGCCTTGCTGGTTATTCTTCCGCTGGCCTGGAACCAGATGGCCAATCTGTTTAATGAATTACCGGGGATGATGTCGCAATGGCAGCAACTGATGTTGGTGTTGCCAGAAAAATACCCTTCGATTTTTACCGAGCAGCAAATTCAAGAGTGGATTGTGCTAGCTCGTTCTGAAACCGCCAAAATGGGGCAGTCAGTACTGTCATTTTCAATTTCAAAAATTCCCAATGTGGTTGGTATTCTGATCTTTGTCGTATTGGTACCTATCCTGGTGTTCTTTTTTCTAAAAGACCGCCAGGTGCTGCTGAATTGGATGGGCGGTTTTTTGCCAGAACAGCGTCCGATGCTCGAAAAAATTTGGCATGAAATGAATGACCAGGTGGCTAATTATGTGCGTGGCAAGGCCGTTGAAATAGTGATTGTTGGCCTGGTGAGTTATTTAGTGTTTACCCTGTTTGGCTTAAATTATGCCGCCTTACTGGGTGTGTTAGTTGGCCTGTCAGTGGTGATTCCCTTTATTGGCGCTGCGGTAGTAACCTTGCCTATTGCGATGATTGCTTTTTTCCAATGGGGTTGGAGCTCTGAATTTCTTACCCTGATTGCTATCTATGCCGTTATCCAGGCGTTAGATGGCAATGTACTAGTGCCTTTATTGTTTTCTGAAGCCGTTAATTTACATCCCGTAGCCATTATTTTGGCTGTGTTGGTCTTCGGAGGATTTTGGGGTTTATGGGGTGTGTTCTTTGCCATCCCGTTGGCGACTTTGATTAAGGCTGTTATTAATGCATGGCCGGTTGCCAAGTCTGGGAACGCCGCTGCAGAATAAGTGCGATTAACAGGAAACACTCATTAATGATCAGCTTTATTGCTCGACTTTTTAAGCCCTTTTGCTTTGCTATTCTAGCCGCTGCGTTAATAGTATTAACGTCTTGTAGTGGGGTACTGCCCGGCGACAATACCGAGGCGGTGATTAAAAGTGAAAATGATCATCGTGACTATCGCTATATTACGCTGCCAAACCAACTGAAAGTTCTATTGGTATCTGATCAAAAAACAGAGCGCGCTGCTGCTTCCCTGGATGTGAATGTGGGTAGTCGACAAGATCCACAAGACTATCAGGGCCTGGCTCACTTTTTAGAGCATATGCTGTTTTTGGGGACTGAAAAATACCCTGAGGCCGGCGAGTATCAAGCATTTATTAGTAGTCATGGCGGCAGCCATAATGCTTATACGTCTTTTGAGCATACTAATTATTTCTTTGATATTGATCCCAATAGTTTTGAGCCAGCCCTGGATCGGTTTTCGCAGTTTTTTGTTGCGCCTTTATTTACTGAAGATTATGTAGAGCGCGAAAAAAATGCCGTGCATTCGGAATACACGGCCAAGATTAAAGATGAGCGCCGCAAAGGTGCCGATATTTTTAAAGCAGTAATTAACCCCGAGCATCCCTTTGCCACATTAAGTGTGGGTAATCTTGAAACACTATCCACGGCCGGAGAAAAGGCCATCAATGGTAGCTTAAGGGACCAGTTACTTGAGTTTTATGATCAACACTATTCCGCCAGTATTATGACGTTGGTGTTGGTAGGGCGCGAGTCTTTGGATGATCTTGAAGCGATGGCCAGAAGTAAATTCTCGGTGGTGCGCAATAATCAGCGGCAGATTGAGGATATCCCAGAGTCTTTAATGGCAGAGGGAAGCTTGCCTATGACGCTGGAGATAAAACCTGGGCAATCTGTCCGTATGCTATCAATAGCCTTTCCTACCCCGGAAGTGGTGCAGCACTACCAGCAAAAACCGACCAGCTTTCTGGGCAATATTTTGGGCCACGAAGGTAAAGGCAGTTTGCTGTCTTATTTAAAAGCGCAGGGTTGGGCCGAAGGTTTAGGGGCTGGCCTGGGTTTAAGTTATAGCGGCGGCGCTACCTTTAATATTACCATCCAATTAACTGAAGCCGGTGTTGCTGCCTCTGATGATATTGTTGTGGCAGTTTTTCAGGCAATTAACCGAATAAAAGTGTCAGATGATAAAGCCTGGTTGTTCGCCGAGCAAAAAGCGATTGCCGAGCAGCAATTTCGCTTCCAGCAAAAATCACCCGCCATTCGCTATGCCAGTGGCTTGTCGTCAGAGATGCATTATTACCCCGCCCGGGATGTGTTGCGAGCGGGTTCATTAATGACTCACTATGATGCTGAGTTGGTCGAGGATTATCTGGCTTATTTAACCCCTCAAAATAGTATTGTGACATTAACGGCTCCTTCCGTTAAAACGGATAAGCAAAGCTATTTCTATCAGGCGGATTACACCGTTACTAAAACGTCTACCGAGCAATTAAATGCATTGGCGGCTGCAGGTGTTAATGAGCAAATCACCTTGCCAGAAAGGAATGTATTTGTTGCTGAAGATTTGTCGATTGTTGAGCCTGCATCCAGCACGGATGTGCCCGCTTTATTAAGTGATAAGGATGGACTGCGTTTATGGTTTAAGTCCGCGGACAGGTTTGCTTCACCCCGGGGCAGTTTGCAGTTTAGTGTGCGTTCGCCGGTGGCTAATGATTCTGCTGAACATCGAGTGCAATTGCAGTTGCTGACAGCGTTGCTGGCGGACGAGCTTAATGAGATGTCTTATTCAGCCACACTGGCTGGCTTAAATTATTCCTTAAATGCCCATGTGCGTGGCTTCTCGGTAAAAATTAAAGGCTTTAGCGATAAGCAAGCGCTGTTGTTAGAGAAGATTTTAGCGACCTTATCATCCCCGGTTTTTAACCCCAAGCGCTTTGAAGATATTAAGCTTGAGCATATCCGTCGTCTTGAAAACAGGGATAAGCAACAGCCTTACCATTTAATCACGGGTGAACTGCCCGACCTGTTGTATAAAAATAGCTGGCCCTATGAGCAGCAGTTAGCTATTTACAAAGCGGTTACCCTGCAACAAGTAAAAGCCTACCGGGAAAGGCTATTGTCTGCGGTACAAATCGATATGCTGGTTTATGGTAACTATTTGCAGCGAGACGCCGAGCGTTATGCTGCCAGTGTTAGTCGTACTTTGTTAGGGAAAGCCGCTTCACCGGTGGCGATAGAGGTTATTCAATTATCCGACAAGCCCTTCTCCCGCGAGGTAAAAAGCCAATATAGCGATGCGTCCCTGATGCTTTATATCCAGGCTATAGACACCGATAAAGTTAGACGAGCAGCAATGGGGGTGACAGCACAAATCCTGCGCTCTGATTTTTACACTAGCCTGCGAACTGAAAAACAGCTGGGCTATGTTGTGACCTCAGGTGCTTACCCATTGATGGATGTAGCGGGTTTATATTTTCTGGTGCAGTCACCGGTGGCCGGCCCGGAAACATTGGAGCAGGAAATTAACCAGTTTATTCAACAGCGTTTTTTATCGATAGCGGATATTAGTGAGCAGGATTTCGACCGGCAGCGCAAGGCTGTGTTATCAAAACTGTCTGAACAGCCGCAAAATCTTGCACAACAGGCGCAGCGTTATTGGGCGGATATTAGCCAGAATTATTATCAGTTTGATTTTCGTGAGCAGTTAATTGCGGCTATGGAGTCCCTGACTTATCAACAATGGCAACAATTCTTTGCCGAGGATGTGATTGAAAATAAGCGGCGTATTACTGTTTATACCGTGGGCCAGTTTGCCGACCAGGCAACCGTTCAGGGTGAGCCGATAAAAGTGCCTGCAGATTTTAAAGCACCGCTACCGGTTTATACTTTTCAGTAACTAGATATTTAAGCGATTCAGGCTATCTTTGTTAGTAGCTTTTTTACTATTGAGGATGCCCTGGACGTGCGTCTAGTTTTAATTGTTGATGACTCAAAAACCGCCAGACTATTGCTGCGGAAAATGCTCGCTAAATATGATGTTGACGTTGCGATGGCGGAGTCTGGTGAAGAGGCGCTGGAGTACCTGCAGGGTAATAAGCCCGATGTAATTTTTATGGATCATATGATGCCGGGTATGGATGGCTTTGCCGCAGTTAAGGCGATTAAAGCTGACCCGGATATTGCTTCTATCCCTATTGTTATGCACACCACCAAACAGGGTGATATCTATCTTGGTCAGGCCAGGGCTTTGGGGGCGGTTGATATCTTAACCAAGCCGGCGAGTGCCAGTGATTTGTCCCGTATTTTGGAGCAGGTCAATAACCGTGATACCAGGATAGAAACCGAGATTGAGCCGGTTGTTGTCCCCGATACTGTTGTCGTAACTCCACCCTTTTATGGCTCAGCTCGGCAATCGTTATTTGTATTAATTTGGGTGGTTTCCATCGTTTGGTTAATTAGCCTTTATGTCGATGAGCAGGTAGAGATTAAGCTGTTACAGCAACAACAAGCTAAAACCTTTGGTGTTATTGAGGCTTTGATGAATCGCCAGCAAACCTACGATTATGGCGAGGTGCCTATGGGGGGCAACCGCCTGGCTTTGCTGGAAACGATACTGCCTTTACTGGAACAGGCCGGTTTTCGTGGGGCGATTCGTATCGAGGGGCATGTCGGTGACTTTTGCTTGTCTCAAATATCCTTGGCGGATGGCTCTGAGGTAATGATGTTGCCGTCGCCAGAGCTGCCCTTAACCGCCTGTGATGTTATTGGAGTTTCCGGCGCTATGGCGATGCGTCAATCGATAGCGCAAAGCTCAGGATTCGCCGCTCTGCGCAAGCAATCCCAGAGGGCAGGGGCAGCTATACGTATTGAGCTGGCCGCCTATGGTGCGACAACCCCTCAATATAGCTATCCCGTTGACATTGAGAGCGTATCTACCGGGGATTGGAATGCGGTGGCGCTGGATAATAACCGGGTCAAATATCTGCTGATTGCGGATTGAATATTCAGTATGTAGTTTTTTTACATAAAGGGTAGGCATTCTTTAGGAGGGCACAAAAGCCTCCACGCCGTCATTCCCGCGCAGGCGGGAATCCAGTGCTGTCAATTTCCGCTTTGCGGAAATAACAGCATGAGCATGCAGGCTGGATTCCCGCCTGCGCGGGAATGACGGGTTATTTGGGAGCTGTTTCGCCAAAGCTATTGAAAATTATATTTAGTCCTGTAAAATTTTTACATATCTGGCGCTGTAGCTGTTACAGATGCCGTGTTTGCAGGTTTTCTGCAGGACTCACCCAAGCTTCTATACTCACCAATGAATGAAGATATATTTAACCAAGGTATTGCTATGCAGGATAATGACCCAACGGAAACGGCCGAATGGCTTGAAGCATTAAACGATGTTTTAGGGCAGGAGGGCGGCCCTGAGCGGGCAACTTACCTTTTAAAGACCCTGGCTGAAAAAGTGGCTCAGTCAGGCAGCCAGGTTCCCTCGGCTATTACCACACCCTTTAGAAATACCATCAAGCCCGTTGATGAACGCCGCATGCCGGGCGATTTATTTATGGAGCGCAGAATTCGCTCGCTGATTCGTTGGAATGCCCTGGCCATGGTTATGCGGGCCAATGATAATGATGAAGGTCTGGGGGGGCATATCTCTACCTTTTCTTCTGCGGCCACACTGTACGATATTGGTTTTAACTATTTCTTTAAAGGTAATGATAATGGCCCCGGTGACCTTATTTATTATCAGGGCCACAGTGCGCCAGGTATGTATGCTCGCTCATTTCTTGAGGAGCGTCTAACAGAAGAGCAGTTAGATAATTTCCGTCGTGAAGTGGGGGGCAATGGTTTGTCCTCTTACCCCCACCCCTGGTTAATGCCTGACTATTGGCAGTTCCCAACGGTATCTATGGGCCTCGGCCCGATTCAGGCTATCTATCAAGCCCATGTTATGAAATATCAGCAGAGCCGTGAATTGGTTCAGCACAGTGATCGCAAAGTCTGGGCCTTTTTGGGAGATGGCGAGTGTGATGAGCCTGAATCTTTAGGCGCTATTGCCAAAGCCGGTCGCGAGCATTTGGATAACCTGATTTTTGTGGTGAACTGTAATCTGCAGCGCCTTGATGGACCTGTTCGTGGTAACGGTAAAATTATCCAGGAGCTTGAAGGTGTATTTCGCGGTGCTGGCTGGAATGTGATTAAAGTGATCTGGGGGCGCCACTGGGATGCCCTGTTAGAAAAAGATAAAACCGGGCTGCTGAAAAAACGCATGAATGAAGTCTGTGATGGCGAGCTGCAAAACTATAAAGCCAACGGCGGTGCCTACACCCGTGAGCACTTCTTTGGTAAATACCCTGAGTTATTGGAGTTGGTTTCTGACTTGTCCGATGACGATATTATGTATTTAAACCGTGGCGGTCATGACCCTTACAAGGTTTACGCCGCCTACGATCAAGCCGTTAACCAAAATAACGGCCAACCCACCGTAGTGTTAGCCATGACCGTAAAAGGTTACGGTATGGGTGACTCCGGTGAAGCGCAGAATGAAACCCATTCACTGAAAAAACTTGATCTGGAAAGCCTGAAAAAATTCCGCGATCGCTTTGCGCTTCCAATCAGTGATGAAGAATTAAAAGATGTGCCTTATTACCGCCCGGCCCAGGATAGCCCGGAAATGGTTTATATGCGCAAGCGCCGTGCAGAGCTGGGTGGGTATATTCCTTCCCGTAATCCTGATTTTAATGCCCTGGAAGTACCGCAACTGGACGATTTAAAAAGCCAGTTAAAGAGCAGTGGCAAGCGTGAAATTTCTACCACTATGTCCTTTGTAAGAACACTGTCTACGCTGACCAAAGATAAGAAGATTGGTGAGCGTGTAGTGCCTATCGTCCCCGATGAGGCCCGCACCTTTGGTATGGAAGGTATGTTCCGTCAGCTGGGTATTTATTCATCACAGGGTCAGCGTTACATGCCCCATGATGCCGACCAGATTATGTATTACAAAGAAGATGAAAAAGGCCAGATTCTGGAAGAGGGTATTAATGAGGCCGGTGCATTTTCTGCCTGGCTGGCGGCGGCCACCTCATACAGCAACCATGGTTATCCCATGGTGCCTTTTTATGTGTTCTATTCCATGTTTGGCTTCCAGCGCATTATGGATTTGGCCTGGGCTGCTGGTGATACCCAGGCGCGGGGTTTCCTGATGGGTGCTACCGCAGGTCGCACTACCTTAAACGGTGAGGGTTTGCAGCACCAGGATGGTCATAGTCTACTGATGGCTAATATGATCCCGAATTGCGTTGCCTACGATCCTACTTACGCTTATGAGCTAACCGTGATTATTCAAAACGGTTTGAAACGTATGTATGAAGACAAAGAAAACTGCTTCTATTACATCACCATTGAAAATGAAAACTATCACCACCCTGAGATGCCTGTAGATTGTGAAGAGGGCATTATCAAAGGGATGTATTTGCTGCAAAAAGCCGAGAATAATAACATCCATACCGTTCAACTAATGGGTAGCGGTTCTATTCTTCGTGAGGTTGAAGAGGCGGCAACTATTTTGCGCAAAGATTTTGATGTGGATGCCGATATCTGGAGTATGACCAGCATCAATGAACTGCGTCGTGATGGTATGGAGTGTGACCGCTGGAATGTGATGAACCCTGACCAGGCACCGAAAAGGTCTTACGTTGCCGATCAGTTGGAAGGGCATGAAGGCCCGGTGATTTGTGCCACAGATTATATGAAGTCCTATGGCGAACAGATTGCGCCGTTTATTCGTCGTCAGTTCCGCGTGTTGGGTACTGATGGTTTTGGTCGCTCCGATACCCGCACAAAATTACGTTATCACTTTGAAGTAGACCGTTACTTTATTGTCCTGGCTGCCCTTAAGTCTTTGGTTGATGAAGGCAAGCTGGATGTTTCGGTGGTGGTTAAAGCGGCTCAAGACTTTGGGATCAGCGGTGATAAGCGCGACCCCATGAACTGTTAATCTTTTTTAAAACTTAATTCAGGTAGTCAGTGTGAGTAAAGAAATTATTAAAGTGCCGGATATCGGTGGAGCAGAAGGCGTAGAGGTTGTAGAGATCTGCGTGGCTGTTGGCGATACCGTTGAGAAGGAAGAATCTTTGGTGGTACTTGAGTCAGATAAGGCTTCAATGGAAGTGCCTTCGCCTATGGCGGGTAAAGTCATTGCTATCACTATTAGTGATGGTGATTCGTTGTCTGAAGGCGATGTGATTCTTGAATTGGAAACAGCGGCTGAAGCTGCTCCTGAGCCTGTTGCCGAAGAGCCCGTTGAGGAGACGGTTGAAGAGCCTGTTGCTGCGCCTGAGCCAGAACCTGTTACTGCTGCGGCTCCTGCTAAGGTAGAAACTCCTAAGGCTGTTGAAGCGCCTACCCCAGTTATCGCTGAACCTGCAAAAGTTACCCCCACAGAAAAACCGTCATCCGGCGGCCATATCTATGCCGGTCCTGCTGTTCGTCGTTTGGCCCGTGAAATGGGTGTTGAGCTAGATCAGGTGAAGGGCAGTGGCCCCAAAAACAGAATTTCCAAAGATGATTTAAAGGCTTATGTAAAAACGGCACTGACAGAGAAGCCCGCATCGGGCAGTGCAGGTATTCCTGCCATCCCTGAGGTTGATTTTAGTAAGTTTGGTGAAATCACGGTTGAGCCGTTAACGAAAATTCATAAGATGACTGCCCATAATATGCAGCGCAACTGGTTGAATATTCCCCATGTTACCCAGTTTGATGATGCAGATATTACTAACCTTGAAGATTTCCGTCAGTCGCTAAAAGCGGAAGCGGAAAAGCGTGGTGTGAAGATTACACCGCTGCCGTTTTTATTGAAGGCTTGTGCGGCAGCCTTGCGTGATAATCCCAAGTTTAATGCCTCCCTCTCTGCCGATGGTGAGAGCATGGTATATAAGCACTTTATTAATATCGGTGTGGCGGTGGATACGCCGGCCGGTTTGGTTGTGCCAGTTATTAAAGATGTGGATAGAAAATCCATTTGGGATTTGGCCGCTGAAACGGTTGAGCTGGCTACCAGGGCGAAAGACCGTCAGTTAAAACCTGTGGAGATGCAGGGTGGTTGTTTTACCATTTCCAGCCTGGGTGGTATTGGTGGCCAGGGCTTTACGCCTATTGTTAATGCCCCTGAAGTGGCGATACTGGGTGTTTCCAAATTGGCGACCAAGCCGGTTTGGGATGGTAATGAGTTTATGCCCAGAAAAATGCTGCCTTTATCTTTGTCTTATGATCATCGTGCTATCAATGGCGGTGATGCTGGTCGGTTCTTTACCTATCTAACCGCAGTACTTGGCGACATCCGTCGTTTGGCTCTTTAACGCTCTCACTCCTTTTCATCAAAGCAACGTCATTCCCGCGAAGGCGGGAACCCAGTACTGTAGATTTCCGCTTTAGCGGAAATAACAGCATAAGCATGCAGGCTGGATTCCCGCCTTCGCGGGAATGACAGAGAATGGGAAATGCTATTGGCAGATTGAATTCGCAATAGGCGGGCGGCTGGTATAAATTATCACTGTTCAATGATGGATGGCCTAAGGGTAAGGTGTAATGATAGAGACAATAATTGATGACGTAGATTTTGGCCCTTTGGCATTATTACCCGGTACTTGGAGGGGTGAGAAGGGTATGGATATAGCCCCTGAGGAAGACGGCTCCAAAAAGGAAAATCCCTTTAGCGAAGAGATTGTCTTTGAGATTGTAGGGGATGTTACCAATGCCGGTAAACAGACGCTGGGTGTTGTGCGCTACCACCAAAAGGTTTATCACAAGAAAGATGGCCAACAGTTTCATGACCAGCTGGGTTATTGGGTTTGGGATCCTGCGGCTGGCACGGTAATGTTTACCTTGACCATTCCCAGAGCTGTTAGTTTAGTTGCCGGTGGTGATTTCGATATAGGGTCTATGGATGATGACGCGGTATCTATTACTGTTGAATCGGAAGAGGGGGGTGACTGGGGTGTAGCCCAATCCCCTTTTATGCGGGATAACGCCAAAACCACCGGTTTTAAAATCAATCTGGAGGTGGATGGCGATAAGATGTCCTACTCTCAGACCACCTTTTTAGATATCTATGGCCGTAAATTCGACCATACCGATAACAGCACTCTAGTAAAAGTTTGACCCCAACGTCGTTCCCGCGCAGGCGGGAACCCAGCACTGTAGGTTCCCGCCTGCGCGGGAACGGCAGCTTACTGCGATTTACCTACCCCTGCACTTACTGTAAAATGCCGCGCTTTCCCAAACAAGCTAAGGCAGCCCCATAGCCATGATAGAAGTAGGCGCGATCAAGCAGAGTATCAAAGACCTGACCGAGAGGACTGAAGTCCTTAGGGGGTACCTTTGACTATGATGCCAAGAAAGAGCAATTGGCTGAGGTTGAGCTCGAGCTAGGCGAACCTGCGGTTTGGGAGCAGCCTGAACGGGCACAGGAATTGGGGCGTGAACGCTCATCCTTAGAAGCCGTGGTTAAAACCATCGATACCATGACCACTGGCTTAAGTGACTTAACTGAACTGTTAGAGATGGCAGTTGAAGAAGAGGACGAAGATACCTTTGCCGAAGTGGAGTCGGAAATTGACGGCCTGAGTGAGCATTTGGCCAAGCTGGAATTTCGTCGGATGTTCTCCGGTGAGATGGATGCCAATAATGCCTTCCTTGAAATTCAGTCCGGCTCCGGTGGTACCGAGGCCCAGGACTGGGCAGAAATGGTCTGCCGGATGTATTTGCGCTGGGGTGAGTCAAAAGGCTTTAAGACCGAATTAATGGAGGCTTCTGATGGCGATGTGGCAGGGATTAAATCAGCCACTATTCAGTTTTCTGGTGAATATGCCTTCGGCTGGTTGCGCACCGAAACCGGTGTTCATCGGCTGGTTAGAAAATCCCCTTTTGATTCCGGTAGTCGCCGCCATACCTCTTTTTGTTCGGTGTTTGTCTCCCCTGAAGTTGACGATAATATCGATATTGAAATTAACCCTGCAGATTTGCGCACCGATACCTATCGAGCCAGTGGTGCGGGTGGGCAGCACGTTAACAAAACCGATTCGGCGGTGCGAATTACCCACGAGCCCAGCGGTATTGTGGTGCAGTGCCAAAGCCAGCGTTCGCAGCATAAAAACCGTGATGCAGCCATGAAGCAGTTAAAAGCTAAACTGTATGAAATGGAAATGCTAAAGCGTAATGAAGCGTCCCAGGCACTGGAAGATACTAAGGCTGATATCGGCTGGGGTAGCCAGATTCGTTCTTATGTATTGGATGACCAGCGCATCAAAGATTTGCGCACCAATGTCCAGACCAGCAACTGCAACAATGTACTGGATGGCGACTTAGATCAATTTATGGAAGCCTCCCTAAAAATGGGCTTGTAAACACACACCGTCATTCCCGCGAAGGCGGGAATCCAGACTGCATGCTTATGCTGTTATTTCCGCTAAAGCGGAAATTGCCAGAGCTGGGTTCCCGCCTTCGCGGGAATGACGTAAACAATTAATTAATCGAGTTAACAACATGTCACAAGACAACGTTACAGACGAAAATAAACTGATTGCAGAGCGCCGCGCCAAATTAAGTGCTATTCGCGAGCAGCGTAATGCTTTTCCTAATAGCTTTCGTCGCGATGCTTATGCGCAGGACTTACAGGAAGAGTTAGGTGATAAGGATAAAGAAACTCTGGAGCAGTTAGATCGTCGTGCTTCTGTAGCGGGCCGGATTATGGCCAAGCGTGGCCCGTTTTTAGTGTTGCAGGATATGAGTGGTCGAATTCAGGCCTATGTCGATAAAAAGAAATTGCCCGAAGAGCAGCTACCAGAAATTAAAACCTGGGATATTGGCGATATTATTGGTTGTGAAGGGCCGGTGCATAAATCAGGCAAGGGCGACCTCTATGTCTACATGGAAAAGGTTGAGTTATTAACCAAGTCCCTGCGTCCATTGCCGGATAAATTTCACGGTTTGCAAGATCAGGAAATTCGTTATCGCCAGCGTTATATCGACTTAATGGTTAGCGAAGAATCGCGCAATATTTTCCAGATTCGCTCGAAGATGGTTAGCTTTATGCGTAACTATTTGGACAGCGCTAATTTTATGGAAGTTGAAACGCCGATGATGCAAGTGATTCCCGGCGGTGCAACGGCGCGTCCGTTTGTAACTCATCATAACTCCCTGGATATGGATATGTATTTGCGTATCGCACCGGAGCTTTATTTGAAGCGCCTGGTTGTGGGTGGTTTTGAACGGGTTTATGAAATTAACCGTAACTTCCGTAACGAAGGTTTATCCACACGTCATAATCCGGAATTTACCATGCTGGAATTCTATCAGTCCTATGCCGATTACAATGACCTGATGGATCTGACTGAGGATATGCTACGCAAAATGGCGCAAAGCGTTTTGGGTACCACCACCCTGACCAACACCACGAAAGACGAAAACGGTGAAGTCGTTGAAACCAAAGAATATGATTTATCCAAGCCGTTCCAGCGTATTTCAGTGTTTGATTCGATTCTGCACTTTAATCCTGAGCTAAAGCCGGAAGATATCAATACGCTGGAAAGCGCACGTAAAGTTGCCGAAGACTTGCATATCCCCATGAAGGATATTTATGGCTTGGGCAAAGTGCAGATTGAAATCTTTGAAAAGACCGTAGAAGACCGTTTGGATCAGCCGACCTTTATCACGGAATATCCTACGGAGGTGTCGCCTTTGGCCCGTCGCAGTGATAACAATCCTTTTGTCACCGATCGTTTTGAGTTCTTTGTGGGTGGTCGTGAAATTGCTAACGGTTTCTCTGAGCTTAATGATGCGGAAGACCAGGCCGAGCGTTTCCAGGCGCAGGTGGCGGAGAAAGATGCCGGTGATGATGAGGCGATGCACTATGATGCTGACTATGTGGCGGCGTTAGAGTATGGATTGCCACCAACAGCCGGTGAAGGTATTGGTATTGACCGTTTGGTGATGTTGTTTACGGATTCACCTTCGATACGCGACGTATTGTTATTCCCGCATATGCGTCCGCAAGTTTAACCACTTGCCACCTATCGTCATTCCCGCCTTCGCGGCAATGATGATAGGTTACGGTTGCTCATTCAGCGCAGGCTCGTTGCTGGCCGGGTTATCCACAAACTCGATGGTAAACTTAGTACCGGTCTTAATCGAGCTAATTACATTAATCGTTGCCCCCATTAAATCGCAGTACTGCTTGCATAAGGCCAGGCCCAGACCGGTGCCGCCAAACCTGCGGGTGGTGGATGAGTCGGCTTGGGTAAAGGCATCAAATACGATTTTGGCCTGGTCTTTAGTCATGCCGATGCCATTGTCGGAAACGCAAAAGCGCACAACAGCCGGTTGGCAGGTCGTGTCATATTCAGCGCTCAGGCTGATATGGCCATCCTGGGTAAATTTGCAGGAATTACTCAGCAGGTTAAAAAATATTTGGCGGAATTTGGTGACGTCATTATGGAGTAAGGGCAGCTTGCTATTACTATCAAAGGAGATGTTATTGTTGCCTTTTTGGGCCAGTGGTGAAATGGTCGAAATCACTTCATTTAAAACCGTCGCACTATCAAAGTCTTCGTTGTAGATCGTCATTTTTCCGGTTTCAATTTTTGAGAAATCCAGCACATCATTGATTTGATTTAACAAGTGTCGGCCAGCGGAAAGGACTTTTTTCAGATCCTCGCTTTGGTCTTCAATACTGATATCTTCCAACTCAATATCTTCCAGCATCATTTCACTATAACCAATAATAGCGTTGAGCGGTGTGCGCAGTTCGTGGCTCATATTAGCTAAAAAACTACTTTTTGCGCGGTTGGCCTGGTCTGCATTTTCTTTTGCCTGGTGAACTTCTGCTATGGCATTTTGCAGTTTTGCCGACATGGCGTTAAAGGCCTCTGCCACTTCGCCCACTTCGTCGCGGTTTTTTATTGGTATACGATAGTCGAGGTTGCCACCGCCAATAATAATGGTGCCCTTTTTAAGTTGCTTAAAGGCGTTGCCGGTATAGCGAATGAGGAAAAATCCCAGACCAATAGTGAGAATAATCGAGGCAAAGAAAACGGTGAAAGTGATATTGTTGGTTAGCGATTCTATCTTTTCAATTTCAACGGCTTGTCGATCGGCGACTTGAATCTGTTTTTTCTCGAGATATTCAAGGTCGTTTATAACTTGTTTAAAAACCAGTTCAAGGTAGTCGCTATCTTCATAGTGGTTGTAATTATCATCGTTATAGTTTTGGTAAAAGTTTTTCCATAGCGGGGCCAGTTCAAGAAAGCTGCCATTGAGTACTTTATAGGGGCTTGAGGTGCGGTCTTGGGTAGTAAGCCCAAGTTGTTGCATTTCAGTCTGTAGTGCAGCAATCTCGTTAAGGGCCTGGGCGGTTTCTTGCGGGGTTAGTTTTTCGTTGAGGGTGGTGCGCAATGAGCTTAATAATAAAATCGCTTTATGCAGGTCATCGAGGTTTTGCTTGACGGCGGAGGCCTGTAGTTGTCCGGTTACTGCTTGGCGCAATTGAATTAGGCTGGCGTTACGGGTGCTATTACTCCATGAGTCGGTGCCTACATTGATAGAGAATAAAATCAATATAATGATAATGGAGATTGTTAGTCGTTCGCGTAAGCTCATGGATATTTACTTTTTTAATTCGTTTCTTCCGCTAACGCGGAAGTCTGGATTCCCGCCTTCGCGGGAATGACGGTTAGTTAAGTAAGGTATTTTTCAATAATGGTGATTAGGCCCGGGAAGTCGATAGGTTTGGTGGCGTAATCATCGCAGCCTGCTGCCATGGCTTTTTCTTTATCGCCGGAGAGCGCATGGGCGGTGAGGGCGATAATGGGGGTGTTCTGCTGTTGTTTGATTTCCCGGCTGGCGGTCCAACCGTCTTTTACTGGTAGTTCCATATCCATCAGAATCAGGTCGGGCTGTTCTTTGATGGCTTTCTCAACCGCAGAGCCACCATTGTCGGCAGTCAGTACAGTGTAATCTCTGCGCTTGAGTCGGCGCGATAACATATCGCGGTTCATCTCATTGTCTTCAACTAATAAAATCGTGGCCATAGCTATTCCTTCACTACTTCTTTATTAGACTCTGTGGTGCCATTGGCTTGCGGTGCAATGCCTTTCAATTCAAAGACATTAATTTCTTTTAGAATGCCCTTGGCTTGTATGGAGCGGCTTTCGCCAATGGACAGCACTGCCTCGCAATCATCCACGGTGGCCTCAGACAGTAATATACAACCGGCTTCACAGCGCTCTTCAATGCGAGCTGTTTGATTAACGGTGTGGCCAACGACGCCATATTTTGCGCGTTTCTCTGAGCCGATATTACCGGCAACCACTGGGCCGGTATTGATGCTAATGCCCATGGAAATTTCCGGCAGATCTTCACGTTTGTTGCGTTCATTAATTTCGTCCATGGCGGCCTGCATTTCCAGGGCGCAGCGAATGGCCCGGTCGCTATCATCTTCGCGGGTAATTGGTGCACCGAAGATGGCGAGAATGGCATCACCAATAAATTCATCAACGGTGCCGTTGTACTTCATGATAATTTCACTCATGGTGCCCAGGTAATTATTTAACAGGCGCACAACGCGCTGTGGAGGCAGTTGTTCTGAGATGGTGGTAAAGCCTCGTATATCTGCCATCAGCACGCTAACTTTACGCTGCACGCCGCCGAGGTCAAGGCCATCCGGGTCTTCCAGCAGGGTAGAGACGATCTCTTCCGACAGGTAGCGACCAAACACGCTACGAATAAAACGTTGGTTGCGTTCCAGTTCATCCCGGTAGAGTTGTTCTTTATTGTGCAAGCGCTTGCGATCTACACCGGCGCTGATTCTGGCCTGCAATAGAACATGGTTAAACGGTTTAAACAGATAGTCTTCAGCGCCAGCTTCTATACATAAAATAACCCGCTCTCTGTCTTTGTTACCGGATACCACAATCACCGGAATGGCCCGTAGGTGCACATCCAGCTTGAGTTGTTGTAAAAGTTCGTCGCCATGCATTTCCGGGAGTATTAAATCCAGCAGGATCAGGTCAACATCATTGCTGGCTAAAATTTCAAACATTTGTTGGCCGCCATTGGCCTCCAGCACATTGTGTTGCCCCTGTTCCAGGTAGCGGCGCAAAATTTCACGGCTTTCGGCCTGGTCGTCAACAATCAGGATGGTACCGGTGACTTTGTTAGTTGGCAGGTATTCGGCGGTGCTGATATCGGCGATATCTTCATCTTTGTCTAGCAGTTGTTGGCAGAGTTCATGCAGTTGGGCCAGTGATTGGTGGAGGGGGAGGCGATTGGCTTCCAGCTCTTCTTCCATCAATTCGCAATACCCCATAATGGTGCCAACCAGATTTCTAAGGTCGTGCCAGATTGTACTATAACTCACTATTTCACCGGCCAGCACGGCCTGGGTGAACTCATCCAGTTTATGGCTAACGGCTTGTAATTTCCCAACATCGCTGGCCAGGTCTGGTCGTTGGTCGCTGCAGAGTTTTTCCAGGCCATGAATCTCTGTTACCAGCTGACGTGACAGCGGTATCCAACTATGAGCCTTGAGAATGGTGGTTATATTTTCCATTGCAGTACTTTGTTATTTGTGTGGCCTAAGTATATATCAGGCATAGGGAAATTGTTGGCTTGTCAACTGGAATATTACCATTCCTGTGCTATATTCCATGACTAATTGCTGAGGTAGACCCATCTTACCCGCAGTGAGTCTTTTACCGCCGACTGGATACCAGGCTGGCCGAAAGGGCGTTAATGATAATGATGGTGCTATAACTTTGATGTCTGACAATAATTACCTATAGATGGCAAAACTATGATACTCGATAAAGTAGAAATCTTTGATGGGCTTTCCCTGCAGGAATTGGAAGCACTTTCAGCAAGCAGTGTGGCGCGTAGCTACCCTAAAAACACGGTCATTATCAATGAAAATGATCATGCTGATTCGCTGTATATTATTGAGTCAGGGCGGGTAAAAGTTTACTGCAGCGATAAAAACGGCAAGGAATTTATTATGAATACCTTGACCGCTGAAGATTATTTTGGCGAACTGGCCTTGTTGGATGACGATAAACGTTCAGCCTCTGTGCGTACTATGGAGAAGTCCAGCTTTTGTATTATCTATAAAGAAGACTTTAACCAGGTGTTAGAGCAACAGCCGAATATTGCCAAGACGTTAATTCGTAACTTGACTCGCCGCGTTCGTAAGTTAACCAAAGATGTTAAAGCGTTGGCCCTGCAGGATGTTTACGGTCGCGTGACCAATGTGTTGACCACTTTATCCACTGAGCGTGAAGATGGTTCGGCGATTATCCCTGAGAAGCTAACCCAGCAGGATATTGCCGATAGGGTAGGTGCTTCCCGTGAGATGGTAGCTCGTATTCTTAAGGACTTGACCATAGGTGAGTATATTAGTTTTGAAGGTCGGAATATTATTCTGAATGGTAAGTTGCCTGAGAATTATTAATCCCTTTATTGGCTAAAGGTCTTTAAAGGGATAAAGCGGCACATCCATAATGTGGCGCTAATTAACGCGGCTTTTTATCGACCCTTTGGCAAATCGAGTATTGATAGTTTGCCCGCTTGATAGCTCTTCAGCGTCGGTAATGACCTGCCCCTCATCATCACTAACAATCGCATAACCTCTGTCCAGCGTGGCCAAAGGACTAACCGCATCCAATAACTGCATCGCATTTTTAAGGCGCAGTTGCTGCTGTTCCAATAAACGCTGTACTTGTTTTTCCAGGCGTTGATACAAACCAGCGGAAGACAACTTAAGTTGTTTGATTTTATGGTCAGGGGTTTGCTGTTGCAGTCGAGAAGCTAACACCTGCAAGCCTAATTGCTGTTTTTGCGATTGATTTTTCCAGCCATTCATTAGCCGCATTTCCAGCTCATCAAGTCTCTGGCTATGTTCCTGCAAACGACTGCCGGGGTGACGCAGACGAGATTGTAAGAAACTTAGCTGTTGCTTATTGGTTTCTAAAGTCAGCAGCATCTGGCGGGTAAGCAATTGTTCAAAACCCATAAAGCTGGCCATCATTTCCTGACCATCGGGGCTGATCAGTTCAGCGGCGGCTGATGGGGTAGGGGCACGAAGGTCAGCCACAAAATCTGCAATGGTGAAATCCACTTCATGTCCAACCGCGCTAATGACGGGTAAATCACTCTGGTAAATCGCTCGTGCAACTATCTCTTCATTAAAGGCCCAGAGGTCTTCCATCGAGCCGCCACCGCGACCGGCCAATATCACGTCGAACTCACGCTTGCCTGATTTGTGGAGGGCATTGGCGGTATTAATAGCGCGAGCAATCTCAGGAGCCGCATTTTGACCCTGCACGGCAGTGGGGAAGATAGAGACTTTAATGCTGGGGAAACGCCTGGCCAGAACGGTAAGAATATCCCTGATAGCAGCCCCGGTGGCGGATGTCACCACAGCGATACTCTTGGGGTGATCTGGGATAGCTTGCTTGATGTCGCTATCGAATAGACCTTCAGCCTGAAGCTTGTTTTTTAGCTCCTCAAAAGCTCTGGCCAAAGCACCATCACCGGCAGGCTCCATATGCTCAACAATCAGTTGATAATCGCCTCGAGCCTCATAAAGACTCAGCTTGGCTCTGGCCATTACCTGCTGTCCGGCTTCAGCCTGGAAGCGGAGCCTGGCATTGCTGCTACGGAACATCGCACAGCGAACCTGGGCGCTATTATCTTTCAGTGAGAAGTACCAATGGCCGGAGGAGGGGCGAGAGAGGTTGGAAATCTCACCTTCAACCCATACCGAGGGGAAATTACCCTCAAGCAGGCGCTTGGCCTGACGGTTGAGTTGGCTGACGGATAAAGTCTCGCGTTTTTTTGGGGTTGGGCTGCTCGGCATGAGCGCTAGTGTAGGGCAAAGTGGCTCTAGATAGAATAAATTCCTCCCCATCCCCCACTGTCATTCCCGCGAAGGCGGGAATCCAGCACTGTAGATTCCCGCCTTCGCGGGAATGACAGAATAAGTCAGTTAATTGCAGTTATTGATTTACGGAATAAAAACAATAGCTTAAAATGCGCGGTTTTAAGTCTTGCAGGGTTTTACCGTCACTTTTGTTTATGGTGAATGGTCTTGTAAGGCTTGGGTCCCACTGGCTACACAATCATCCCTTCTTCTGATGATTGTTTTACACAGGAAAAACTTATGCTGCGAATTGCCGAAGAAGCCCTTACATTTGACGATGTACTCCTATTGCCCGGTTATTCTGAAATAACCGCCAAGGATGCCGATCTCAAAACCCAACTCACCCGAGGTATTCAGCTCAATATCCCGCTGGTGTCTGCCGCTATGGATACCGTGACCGAGTCTCGCCTGGCAATAGCGATTGCCCAGGAAGGCGGTATCGGAATTATCCACAAAAGCATGACCATCGAGCAGCAAGCCTATCAGGTTCGCGCCGTTAAAAAGCATGAAAGCGGTGTGGTTAAAGACCCGATCACCATTCAGGCTTCGGAGCCTATCCTGCGTTTGTTTGAAATACGCGAAGAGTACAATATCTCTGGCCTGCCCGTGTTAGATGGCGACGACCTGGTCGGTATTGTTACCAGTCGTGATGTGCGCTTTGAAACCCATATGGATGACCCGGTTTCCAACATAATGACCCGTAAAGAAGACCTGGTCACTGTGAAAGAGGGCGCAGATCTTGTGTCCGTCAAAGAGCTATTGCATAAAAACCGCATCGAAAAAGTATTGGTGGTTAATGATGATTTCGATCTTTGCGGCATGATTACCGTAAAAGATATCAACAAAGCCCAGACCTACCCCAATGCCTGTAAAGATTCTTCCGGCCAGTTATTAGTCGGTGCCTCTGTTGGTACCAGTGCCGATACCGACGACCGCGTTGCTGCTTTGATTGATGCCGGGGTAGATGTGTTAGTGGTTGATACCGCCCACGGCCACTCAAAAAATGTGATTGAGCGTGTCCGTTTGATTAAGCAAGCTTATCCGGATATTCAGGTCATTGGTGGCAATATCGCCACTGCCGAAGCTGCTCTGGCTTTAGTTGAAGCCGGTGCGGATGCCGTTAAGGTGGGTATTGGCCCAGGTTCTATTTGTACTACCCGTATTGTTACCGGTATTGGTGTGCCGCAAATTTCTGCCATTGGCAACGTAGCAGCCGCTTTAAAAGGTACCGATGTCCCTGTGATTGCCGATGGCGGTATTCGCTTTTCGGGCGATATTTCCAAGGCTGTAGTGGCAGGTGCCAGTGCCATTATGATGGGCAGCATGTTTGCCGGTACTGAAGAAGCCCCCGGTGAAGTCGAGCTTTATCAAGGTCGTACCTATAAGTCTTATCGCGGTATGGGTTCTTTAGGGGCCATGGCCCAAACCCAGGGTTCCAGTGACCGATACTTCCAAAGTGCGGATGCCGGTGTTGAGAAACTGGTACCTGAAGGTATTGAAGGCCGCGTTCCTTACAAAGGGCCACTGGCTGCCATTATTCACCAAATGTTGGGCGGCTTGCGCTCTGCTATGGGGTATACCGGTAGTATCGATATGGCCACCATGCGTACCCAACCACAGTTTGTGAAGGTGACTTCAGCGGGGATGAATGAAAGCCATGTCCACGATGTCAGTATCACTAAAGAAGCGCCCAACTACCCACGTGCTTAATCGCTCTACAATTTGAGAACTCTTTATGTCGGTTGATATTCACGCTCAACGAATTCTAATTTTAGATTTCGGTTCCCAGTACACTCAGCTAATTGCTCGTAGAGTGCGTGAGGTTGGCGTCTTTTCAGAAATTCGTGCCTTTGATATGGATGCCGAAGAAATCAAAGCCTTTAACCCCCAAGGTATTATTCTTGCCGGTGGCCCTGAGTCTGTGACTGAGGGTGAGTCTCCCCGTGCGCCGCAGATTGTCTTTGAGCTGGGTATTCCAGTACTGGGTATTTGCTACGGTATGCAAACCATGGCGGAGCAGTTAGGAGGTAAAGTAGAAACCTCTAACTTGCGAGAGTTTGGCTATGCACAAATAACCGCCCACGGCGATTCGGCTTTGTTTCACGATATTAAAGATCATGTGGCCGACGACGGTTCCAGTCTATTAGATGTTTGGATGAGCCACGGCGATAAAGTCAGTGAAATGCCTGAAGGTTTTCAATTGATGGCCTCTACACCTTCATGTCCTATTGCCGGTATGTACCAACCAGAGAAAAACTTTTACGGTATCCAGTTTCACCCGGAAGTGACTCATACCTTGCAGGGGCAGAGAATATTTGAGCACTTTATATTAGAGCTTTGTGCTTGTGATGCCTTGTGGACGCCTGCGCATATTGTTGAAGATGCGATTGCCACTGTTAAGAAAACGGTAGGTACTGATAAAGTCCTGTTGGGGTTGTCGGGCGGTGTGGATTCTTCAGTAGTAGCGGCATTATTGCACCGCGCTATCGGTGACCAACTTACCTGTGTGTTTGTCGATAACGGTTTACTCCGTAAAAACGAAGGCGATCAGGTGATGGATATGTTCGCCAAAAATATGGGTGTAAAAGTCATCCGCGCCGATGCCGAGGCTGAATTTTTGGGCAAACTGGCTGGTGAATCTGACCCTGAGAAAAAACGCAAAATTATTGGTAATACCTTTATTGATATTTTTGATACAGAAGCTTCAAAAATCCAAAACGTAAAATGGTTGGCGCAGGGTACGATTTATCCTGATGTTATTGAGTCTGCCGCGTCAAAAACCGGTAAGGCCCATGTGATTACATCCCACCATAATGTAGGTGGTTTACCGGAAGATATGCAATTTGAATTAGTCGAGCCACTGCGCGAACTATTCAAAGATGAAGTGCGTAAAATCGGTCTGGAACTAGGTCTGCCATACGATATGGTTTACCGCCATCCTTTCCCCGGCCCAGGTTTGGGCGTCCGTATTCTTGGTGAAGTGAAAAAACAATACGCCGAAATCTTACGTGAAGCCGATGCCATCTTTTTAGAAGAACTACATAATGCCGATTGGTACCATAAAACCAGTCAATCCTTTGCTGTGTTCTTACCGGTTAAGTCAGTAGGTGTAGTAGGAGATGCTCGCCGCTATGAATATGTTATTGCTCTTCGCGCAGTAGAAACTATCGACTTTATGACCGCTCGCTGGGCGCACTTGCCCTATGAGTTATTAGAGAAAGTGTCTAATAGAATTATTAATGAAATCTCCGGTGTTTCACGGGTGACTTATGATGTTTCCAGCAAGCCGCCGGCCACTATAGAGTGGGAATAGTTAAAAAACACTAACTTATTGATTTTATTGATATTATTGGTTGTAAGCACAGGAGGCCAACAGTTGATGCTGTTGGCTTTTTTTTGATAGGTAGCTTGAATATGAATAAATTGTCCCATCCAAGATTATATTATTTTGAAAACTTTAGAGCCTTAGCAATTTTATTAATTGTTTTTGCGCATTGTTACTATGGCTGGGACAGAAACTTGTCTTATGAAAAATTAATAAGTAATGCTATAGATGGCGGAACTATATTGTTTGTATTTATATCCGGCTTTTTTTTACATCGAGTTTTTTATAGAAGAGGTATCGTCTATAAAGATTTTATTAGGAAGAAGTTTGTTGCTGTCGGCGTGCCCTTCATTGTTATGTCCTTTTTATATATGTTTCTGTTTTGGGTAGTTACTGGGAATGTGCCTACACATCATACATTTGAAGAATATTCGATGTCCGAAGTGGTTCTGCTTAATTTTCTCACTGGAAGACACCTCGCTGCTTATTGGTACATCCCTTTTATACTTATCATTTTTTTATTAACTCCGATTTTTTATTCATTTATAAAGCTTAAGCCGTCTTATCAAATATGGATAACAAGTATTTTGCTTGTGTGCGCATCATTTTTTTGGCGTCCTATATATGGCATTAATCCAATCCATTCAGTTTTATACTTCGCTCCGTTTTACTTTCTCGGAATAATTTACTCTCTTAATGAAACCAAATTTATTTATTTCTTAACTAAGTACAAAGTTGTTCTGTTTTTTTTATGGCTGCTTTCTCTTTTGCTAATGTTAAATTTTGGGCAGATTGGAAACGCTAATAAAATAAATCCATTTAGTTATGAGGGGGTTGATTTAATGGTTCTTCAAAAGTCTATTATGATATTCTTAATCATTGCTCTCATGTATAACTATGCAAATCAAAGAATTAGTTTTCTAAGCCTTATTGCAGATTATAGTTTTCCAGTTTTCTTTATACATGGCTGGGTTATATTGTTATCTAATTCTTTGTTTGATATTGAGTCTCATAACTTTATCGAGGTATCACTCAATTTTGGGTGTGTCTTCTTCGTATCACTGCTTTTAGGTGTAGTTGCCAGAAGGGTACTGGGCAGAAATTCGCGTTACTTTGTTGGTGCTTAGCTTGATAAGTGTAATAGGAAATAATCAACGTTGCTACTGAGTAGGAATAGGTGATAGCTTAGCAATATGCCCACAGACCAAGACCATATGCAAAAAGCCCTGGCGCTTGCCGCCGTTGCCGCTGAACACGGTGAGGTACCTGTGGGTGCGGTGGTCGTTGTTAATGACCAGGTTGTTGGCGAAGGTTGGAACCAGCCCATACTGAGCAACGACCCCACTGCCCATGCCGAAATCGTTGCCCTGCGTAATGCGGCCGCCAACCTTGCTAATTATCGCCTGACTGATGCCACTCTCTATGTCACTATCGAGCCTTGTACTATGTGTGCCGGGGCCTTAAACCACTCTCGTATTAGTCGCTTGGTCTATGGGGCTACAGAGCCTAAGTCCGGTGTGGTTGAGAGTAATGGCTGTTTGCTTAATACGACTTACCTCAATCATCGTCTAGAGACCGTAGGCGGCGTACTCGCTGAGGAGTGTTCGGCGCTTATGTCTGAGTTTTTCCAGCGACGCCGGCAGCAGCAAAAAGCAGAGAAAAAGAATAGTTAGTTTACGGGGAATCTATAACTGTTTTTACTAATTTAAGTCTGGCTTGGCAGATCAGGGGCGCCAGGTTAATGGGGTATAACAATAAATGAAGATTTGGGGAAGCCAACTTACCGTAGCCGCCAAGCTTAACCAGCTGATTTTACTGACCACGGGCATTGCCGTTATCGTTGTGACGGCAACGGAGATGGTGACTGATTTCCAGGAAAGCCGCAGCAAAGCGGTGTCTTTAATGGATAGCCATGCCAGCGTTATCGGCAGTAACAATACTGCAGCCATCGTCTTTGATGAACCATTGAGTGCTCGCCAATCCTTAAAATCACTGGAAGTCGTCTCGGGTATTATGGCTGCAGCCATTTACACTGGCACCGGTAGCTTGTTTGCCAGCTATGTGGGTTCCGAGGATCTGGCTATCCCTGCTGTAGCCGAAGAAGGCTATACTTTTAATGCTGGTTATGTGGATCTATACCAGGCCATCATTCTGGATGGCGACAATATTGGCACCATCTTTCTACGCTACGATATGTCTGAAGCCTATGAAGCGCTTTTGCAAGAGCTGTTTATGGATTTGGGGGTGGGGCTTTTAGCGATGCTATTGGCAGTATTCCTGGCTCACCGGGTGCAGCGCAGTATTACCGAGCCGATTCAGGCGCTATCAAGCACCGCCCAGCATGTTTCCGATTACGGTGATTATAGCGTCCGGGCACCAGTGATCAGCAATGATGATATTGGCCAGTTGACCACTGCAGTGAATACGATGCTGCAGCAGGTGCAAGACCGCGATAGAGAATTGGCAAACACCAGGGATCTGCTGGAGCAGCGCGTTATTGAGCGCACCGCTGAGCTCACCATTGCCAAAGACCAGGCGGAAGCCGCCGTCCGTTCCAAGTCCCAGTTTCTGGCAGCCATGAGCCATGAAATAAGAACGCCCTTAAATGGGGTGATTGGTATGGCATCCCTGGTGGCTGGCAGTGACCTTGATGAAGAACAGCAAGACAGTATCGATTCGATTCAAAGCTCAGCCGATGCGTTGCTGGGCATTATTAACGATATCCTCGACTTCTCAAAAATTGAGGCAGGTAAGATGGGCCTTGAGTACATTCCTTTTAACCTGAGAACCGCCTTTGAAGATCTGGCCGAGGTGATGAGGTTAAAAGCTGCGGAAAAGAATATTTACCTGCAACTGCGTCTCGCCAAAGATCTTCACGAAAACGTCAAGGGCGACCCCGGTAGAATTCGCCAGGTGATTATGAATTTTATCAGTAATGCCGTTAAGTTTACTGCGGTAGGTGGGGTGATGATTGATGTGTCTGCAACGCCTTTGGCCAATGGCAATCAGTTGTTTCGCTTTGCGGTTGAAGATACCGGCATTGGTATTTCCTCTACTAACCTGGAGCATCTGTTTGAGGAGTTTTCCCAGGCTGATAGTTCAACCACCCGTAAATATGGTGGCACCGGGCTTGGCTTAAGTATCAGTATGCTGTTGGCAAAATTGATGAATGGTAAGGTCGAGGTTGTTAGCCGGGAGGGAGAAGGGTCGGTATTTACCTTGCTGCTGGAATTGGAGACGGTGCCCGAGCCCGCTATCGAAACAGCGGCACTGGAGCATACCGCTGGCCAGAATATCCTGATTGTGGGTGATATCACCGGGCGCCATCAATTAACCGCCGAATGGTGCCAGCGCTGGGGTATGCACACCCAAGTGGTTGAAGGTGCCGAGCAGGCGATGGAGGCTCTGCAACAAGCTCATAGCAGTGGCAAGCCTTTTAATACCGTGATTGCCGATGAGGTAATGGAGTTGCTCAATAGCCTGAATATGGCCCGGAAAATTCGCGAACACGAATCATTCAAGCAGACGTCTCTGCTGTTAATTGCCATCGGCCCGCTTGGCGGCAAGGGGCGTATTGTAGAAGAGGCTGGTTTTAATGGCTATTTATCCAGGCCGGTAAAAGAAAGTCATTTACGCAGGGCGCTAATGCAGGTCAATCAGCAATCTACCTCAGGGGCTGAAGAATTTATTACCCCCTTTACCTTTACCTACGCCGGCCACAAAGAGAACAAAATTACCGTCACTGATGAACGGGTTCGCATCCTGTTGGCTGAAGATAATATTGTTAACCAGAAAGTAGCGGTGCGCATGTTGGAAAAGCTGGGTTGCGATGTTGATATCGCCGAAAATGGTAGCGAAGCTGTCCGCATGTGGGGTCAACAGCGCTATGATATGATTTTTATGGACTGCCATATGCCAGTGCTTGATGGTTATCAGGCAACAGAGGAAATTCGCCGTATTGAGAATGGTGAGAGACATACCCCCATTGTCGCCCTAACAGCCAATGCCCTTGAAGGCGAGGCCCGGGTCTGCGCCGATGTCGGCATGGATGGTTTTATTACCAAGCCGGTTAGAGTGGGGGACCTGGAACCAGTAATTATCCACTTCACCCAGAATGAGAAACAATGACTTTACAGCGTTTGTCACAAACCATCGGGTTCTCAAGATGGCGTTCAGTATTACTGGTGCTGGTGGCAACCTTTTTCTTATCCTCGTGTACCGCGAAAATATCTTACCACTTTCTCGACTGGGTGATTGCCTGGTCGGTGGACGACTATGTCGACTGGGATCGAAATCAGCAAGTTGAGTTTGACCAGCGCCTTGAAGCTATTTTGCTATGGCATCAACAAACTCAACTACCAGACTATAGCCGTTTAATCAGGCAAACCCAGGCTGATTTACAGCAACCTCTAAGCGAAGCCATACTGCGCCAACACCTTGAAGAGATGACGGCACTTTGGACTGATTTGCAGCGGCGGCTGGAGCCTGATGTTATTGCCTTGATGTCAACCTTAAGTGACAGGCAGGTTCGAGGTATAGAAAAGGAATTAAGCAAGGTTACTGAAAAAATAGAAAAGAAGTATTTGCCCATTAATCGGAAGACGATAAGCAAAGACCGCATCGAGGGTGTTGAGAAGTTTATGCGCGGTCTTATCGGCCGTTTAAATGAGCAGCAGGAGCAGGCTATTCAAAACTGGAATGATAATTTAGCGAATTCCACCGCTGCCTGGATTGAAAGCCGAAAACGCTGGGCCAATCAGTTTGTCGCGGCCCTGGATGCCAGGGATAAGCCAGATTTTCCTGACCGAATTAACCGTTTATTTGTCGACCCGCAGAAATTATGGGATGAGGAATATGTCCGTTTAACGGAAGCGAATATGACTAATGGCGTTAATCTGGTATTGGCTTTGCAGCCTACATTAACTGAAAAACAATGGGCCAGGCTCAATAAGGAAATGGATCAGTGGGCACAGGTTTTTGATGAATTGGCTGCCGAGGTTAATCAGCAGCCGGGCTATAACCCATACGAAGCGGAAAACAAGGACAATGACGAGTAATAATTCACCCAATATTAAGATGGGCTCCTCATGGCTAAAGGTGATGGGGGATGAGTTCGAGCGGCCCTATATGCAGGCCCTGAAAAGTTTTCTAAAGGCAGAAAAACAAGCGGGTAAGGTGATCTACCCGGCTTGTAAGGATTGGTTTAATGCGTTCAACACCACGCCCTTCGATAAGGTAAAGGTAGTGGTGTTGGGCCAGGACCCTTATCACGGCCCGGGGCAGGCCCATGGCTTGTGTTTTTCGGTATTGCCGGGTGTGCGTATCCCGCCTTCTTTGTTAAATATTTATAAAGAGATTAATAGCGATTTGGGACTGCCAATCCCCGCTCATGGTTGTTTACAGTGCTGGGCTGAGCAGGGAGTGCTGTTACTTAATGCGACGCTAACGGTAGAGCAGGCCAGCGCCGGTGCACACCAAAATAAGGGCTGGGAGCAGTTTACGGACCGTGCTATTGCCGAGCTCAATAATCAGCGGGAAGGTTTGGTATTTTTGTTGTGGGGCAGCTATGCCCAGAAAAAGGGGCAGTTAATTGATAGCAATAAGCATTTGGTGCTGAAAGCGCCGCACCCTTCGCCGTTGTCTGCGCACCGAGGCTTTTTGGGGTGTGGTCATTTTTCGCAGGTGAATGCTTATTTAGCTGATGCGGGGCAACAGGGCATTGATTGGTCAATAAACTAACTGTCTCCCGCCCCCGACAAAAGCACTCGAGGGCAGGCTTCGACGAAAATGACTAACGTCATTCCCGCGAAGGCGGGAATCCAGCGCTGTTGATTTCCGCTTTGGCGGAAATAACAGCATAAGCATGCAGTGTGGATTCCCGCCTTCGCGGGAATGACATTTTTTTAGTGGAATGACATTTTTTTAGTGGAATGACGTTTTTTTAGTGGAATGACGTTTTTTTAGCGGAATGACATTTTTTTAGCGGAATGACGGTTAGTTTATTGCAACAGCGCCATAGCCGCTTTCATTTCCTCAGATAAATCCTCAACCTCATGAGAATTCACCTCGTGGGATAAGCCCAACCGGTCAAAGGCGCTGATCGCACTCCAGTCCATATGAGTTAAAGGGTGGTCAGTGCCAATATAACTTTGCAAATTAGCAACCAGCACCACATCGGCATAGTCCACGGTATCTACTTCCCGGTCAAACTGTATATGTTCTTCAGGTACCCGCTTTAACAAATCCGGGAAGTCCCAGGTTTCAAGGATTTTACGGCCAATTTCCGGGTTAGCCATTTCAATTAGCTTATCCAGCATCGGGATATCTTTAAGGAGCTTACGGTTGTCTTCGGCGTAAGTCAGGATAGGCAGTGCGCCTATCTTGTGGACCAGTCCTGCCAGAGTAGCCTGATCGGGCTTCAGCTTGGTGAAGTGGCGGCAAAGTACATGGCTGATGCCTGCCACTTCTGTGCTGCGAGACCAGACATCACGCATTTTTTTATCAATAATATCCGAGGTGGCCTGAAACATTTGCTCCATTGCCAGTCCGGTGGCCAGGTTGGCGGTGTAATCAATACCCAGTCTGCTCACTGCCATTTTTAAATCTTCAATTTCCCGGCTGGCGCGCAACAATGGGCTATTGGCTACTTTGATAATGCGGGCCGACAAGGCGGGATCATTGGTAATAACCCGGGATAATTTTTGAATGTCGATATCCTCATTCACCGCTGCTTCCCTGACTTGCAGCGCCACTTCCGGCAGGGTGGGCAAAACCAATTGGTCGTTTTCAATGGCTTTGATAATGTCATCTTTGATCGGGAGAATAAGTTCGTCCATTCTGGGTCCTTGTAGATTGGGGCAGGGCGCTATCTAATCATTATTAGTTATAGCATAAGGTAGCGAGAGTACCTCAATAGTTGCGCGATCTGTGCCGACCACCACAGTTCCTTGCTCGACTTCTTTGCTGGTGATGACAGCCAGTGCTTCACTATGTGTGTTATCCAGATTGACGCTATTAACGATATTACCAACGCTCTGCTCACCGGTACTGTAAAGATCAGTACCCGGAGTTAAATCCTGTGCTGCTACCTTAATCCGGTACATCGGGCGTTTGAGTTTGCCCTTGTACTGCATACGAGCAACCACTTCCTGGCCGGTATAACAGCCCTTGGTAAAGTTAACCGCGCCGGTGATTTGGTAATTCAGCATTTGCGGGATAAAACGATCGACGGTATTGGCGCTGACTTCAGCAAGGCCCAGGTGGATAAGCTTTAATTCCCAGTGGCGTGAGCTTTGCAGTTCCAGCCCCTGGCTTAACCGCGGCCAAAATACTGCCAGTTCCGAGGTTTTAATCCAGCATTCAAAGAGTTTTCCGTCTTCATCGATTTGCAGTGCCAGGTTACCTTGATGATTAACGACCTGGTGAACGTCACAGGGGCAGGCGGCAAAGGCGTTGCTAACAGCTGCTTTAGCCTGATCGCCACAAAGGCCAATAGCGATATAGTCTTCGCTGGCGTTCTGTTGTTCGGCTTTAGAGAAGACGATATATTTGCCAAATACAGCCTTGGTAGATTCAACAATATCGGCGCGCATTCTTAGCAGGTAAGTTTCGGCATCGCTTTGAGTCAGTTGAAAGCTGCTAATCATTCGACCTTTGGGCGTGGTATAGGCACCGGCACAGCTAAGGGCTGCATCTACCTTGCTAACATCACAAGTGGTCTGGCCCTGCAGGAATTTAGCGGCGTCCGCCCCAGCTATCGCTAAAAAACCGTAGTGACTGAGCGGAGCGATAAAGTTGTTGGCTGCTGATGTCCCGTTGTCATTGATAGGGACACTAAGCGCTGCAAATGCAGGGTGGAGAGGGCTGTTGGGATGGTCGCTCATTGCTGCATTACCGAAGGATTAAAAGTGAGCCGCTATAGTATGTCTTTGTTTTGCAACTGTCAGCTATTGCTATGCAGTTTCGCGTATCGTGAGCGGATTAATCTCGCTATAATGCCTGCCAGCTAAAACCAATCAAGGAAAACCCGCGTTGATGATTTCTGATAGTGACTACAATCGCCTGCTATGGGCAAGCCGTCGAGGCATGTTAGAGCTCGACTTGATAATGGTACCCTTTGTGGAGAACTGCTTTAAATCACTGGATGATGTCAACCAGCAGCGTTTTATCGATTTATTGGAATGTGAAGACAATGACTTGTTTGCCTGGTTTCTGGGGCATGGTGAACCAGAAAATCCAGAGCAGGCTGCGATTGTTGAGCAAATCATTGAGTACTCTCGCTCAAAGTCCAGCAACTGAGAGTCATTCCCGCGAAGGCGGGGATCTAGTAGCCTGCAGTCTGGATCCCCGCCTTCGCGGGAATGACTGAATGGTAGTTGGCAAAGGAATGCCTTATGAAAACACCTGCTTTTACTTTATCTATTACCCCTTCTAAATGGATCGCAAGCTATCTGATAGTCTTGCATCTCCTGTTATTGCTATCGTTGCATTATCTGGCCTTATCAGGTGTATCAATGGTGTTGATCTCTGTCGCTATGGTGGCGCATGGTTTGTATAGTCTTTGGAGATATTGCTCTCAGCGACATCCGGCCTGGATTAATGGCCTTGAATATAGCCATCAGCTTTGGTTGTTACATCGAGTCCGGGGCCCAGAGCGAGCTCAATTAAAGTCGGCAACAGTATGGCGACGAATGGTCGTGTTAAATTTTCGTGGAGAAGGTCGCTGTTGTTCTTTGGTCTTACTAGCCGATAGCACCAGCCCGCAACAACTGCGCCGGTTGCGGGTGATGCTTAAACATCGGCCCGTTTATAATGGCCTTATTCCTTGATCGCCGGATCAAGAATCGTGTCCCTGGCTTCATTAAGGGCTTGTGGGTAATCCAGTGTGTAGTGTAGCCCACGGCTTTCTTTGCGGTCGATGGCACAGCGAATAATTAACTCGGCCACCATCGCCAAATTACGCAGCTCAATTAAATCGTTAGAAACTTTGTAATTACGGTAATACTCATTAATTTCTTTTTGCAGAAGTTTGGCTCTGCGCAGGGCCCGCTGCAGGCGTTTATCGGTACGAACAATACCGACATAGTCCCACATAAAACGGCGGACCTCATCCCAGTTGTGAGAGATCACTACATCTTCATCGGAGTCGGTCACTTGCGATTCATCCCAGGCTGCAGCCGTAGTTGGCTCTGGCGCGGTGGCATGTTGCTCGGCAATATCCGTGGCGGCTGATTGGCCGTAGACCATACACTCCAGTAACGAGTTACTGGCCATACGGTTGGCACCGTGCAAACCGGTAAAAGAGGTTTCACCAATCGCATATAAGTTGGCAACATCAGTACGACCTCGACTATCAACCACAACGCCGCCGCAGGTGTAGTGGGCAGCAGGGACGACAGGAATAGGATCGCGGGTAATGTCGATGCCCAATTCTAAACAGCGGGCCTTAACCGTTGGGAAATGATGCAATAAAAATTCAGGGGATTTATGGCTGATATCCAAATAGACGCAGTCACTGCCCAAGCGCTTCATCTCATGGTCAATCGCGCGGGCAACAATATCCCGCGGGGCTAATTCACCGCGCTTATCAAAGCGTTCCATAAACCGCTCGCCGTTAGGTAATAACAATTTACCACCTTCGCCGCGAATGGCTTCCGTGATTAAAAACGATTTGGCCTGCGAGTGATAAAGGCAAGTCGGGTGGAATTGATTAAATTCCATATTCGCCACACGACAACCTGCACGCCAAGCCATGGCAATACCGTCACCGCTAGCGCCGTCCGGGTTGCTGGTATAGAGATAGGCCTTGCTCGCGCCACCGGTCGCTAGCGCAACAAACTTAGCCTGAAACACATCCACATGATCGCTTTCACGGTTAAGCACATAAGCACCCTGGCAGCGATCCCTATTCATAATCAGATTGATCGCCACGCGCTGGTTATAGATATGAATATTAGGAGCTTCCATAGCGCGCTGGCCAAGGGTTTCTGACACAGCTCTGCCGGTAGCATCGGCGGCATGAATAATACGTCGCTGGCTGTGGCCGCCTTCTTTGGTAAGATGAAAGGATTGTTGCTGATCGGTATTACGGCTGAACTGTACGCCTTGGTCAACCAACCATTTAATCGTATCGCGGCTGTTTTCAACGGTAAATTTCACCGCATCGCTATGGCATAAATTGGCACCAGCGCTCAATGTATCACTGACATGGGAATCTACACTGTCGCGGTTATCCAATACTGCGGCAATACCACCCTGGGCATAGAAGGTAGAGCCTTCATTAAGCTCGCTTTTGCAGATAACAGCCACCTGTAAGTGCTTGGGCAGCTGAAGGGCCAGTGTTAGCCCGGCAGCACCGCTACCGATCACCAGGACATCGTGTTGGAAGTGTTTGTTCATAGTCGACTAAAAATTGGCTTAATATTAAGCGAAGACCCTAAAAAGCGGGTAGTATAAACCTCCAGCGCCAGTTTGTGGCAATCAGATACGTTTTTTTTGAAGGTAATCTGATACTTAGCTGAACTTATTCCTCAACACATACTCATAGATTCCAACAAGACAGAACCAATGAAAGAAAAACCAAAACAAGCGCTGCAGCTGCAATCAGTTCAACTAAAAGCGATGGTCTATCTTATATGGGATTACTTAACAGACAATATGTGCAAAAAACGCCGGTTGCTAACACCAACCCTAAGCCAGAACCCCGCAGGGCATCGGAGGGGGTAATGGCAACTTCACAGCAATCAGACCAACAGTTGGTCGAGCGCGTGCAAAAGGGTGACAACCGGGCCTTTGATTTATTGGTGCTGAAATATCAGCACAAAATCTTTGGTCTTATCTCGCGTTATATTCGCGACCACGATGAGATTAAAGATGTCGCCCAGGAGGCCTTTATCAAAGCCTTTAGAGCGCTGCCCAAGTTTCGTGGTGATAGTGCCTTTTACACTTGGCTCTACCGTATTGCTATCAATACGGCAAAAAATTATCTGGTGGCCAGAAATCGCCGTCCTCCTGCGACCGATGTCGCCGTGGAAGATGCGGAATATTACGAGACGGCTTCATCACTTCGGGATATAGAAAACCCTGAAAACTCACTCTACGGCGAAGAGCTAAAAGCCGTGGTAGAAAAAGCGATGAAAGCCCTGCCAGAAGACTTGCGAGCTGCGGTAACTTTACGCGAATTCGATGGTCTGAGCTATGAAGATATTGCCGATGTGATGGAGTGCCCTGTAGGCACGGTGCGGTCAAGAATATTTCGCGCCCGTGAAGCGATTGATAAACAGGTACAGAGCCAGCTTTTTGGTAATGATGAGGCCGGTGAGCATTTATCACTGGTCAAAAGTTAAATATTTAGCACTGATTAAAACCGTTAGAAAGATTGAGGAAAGACAATGAGTGAGCATCTACGAGAATCAGTTTCCGCATTAATGGATGGGGAAGCTGATGACCTGGAACTTCGCCGGCTACTAGCTGCTGAGAATACAGGCAAGGTGAGTGGCAGTTGGTCCCGCTATCATCTGGTTCGCGATACTTTGCAAAACCCTGGGCAAGACGCTGAATTTCGTCATCTGGATATCTCACAACAGATCTCAATAGCGATTGCTGAAGAAACTGAAACAACGACAGCCATGCCTGAACAATCAGAAAACTCAAACCCCTGGTGGAAACCCGCAGCGGGTTTTGCCGTAGCCGCTTCCGTCGCAATGGTTGTTGTATTCGGCGTACAAACCGTTGATCAATCTAACCCCACTCTTAATAGTAACTCTATTGCAGTAGGTTCCCAGCCCGTCACCTCAAGTCGTGTTTACCCAGTGCAGGCAGCTAGTATGCAGGCTTCCTCTAATGGTGCTGTTAGCTTATCCTCTAGTGAGCTTCCCGGTGATGCAGCAGCCAGCAAAGCAGCGGCGGATCTCGAAGCGCAAAAACGATTGGATAAATATATTCTGCGTCACACTGAGCGTGCAGCGTTGAATAATGGTCAGGGCGTGATTTCATTTGCCCGTGTTGCCAGTTTTGAAGAACAGTAGCTATATTAATTTTTTAATGTTTATTTTCAAATAGGATTAACCGCTTGTCATTCTTCTCTCGGCTTTCATTATTGCTGTTGCTACTAACACCGGCTTTAAGTCTGGCCGCCGAGTCTAACCCGCGTTTATTACTGGATAAAATGTCCCATAGTTTTAGGGAACTTAACTATCAAGGTACTTTTAGTTTCCAGCGTGCGAATTCCATTGAATCACTGCGAATTGCCCATACTGTTATCGATGGCGAAGAATATGAGCGCCTTGAATATATGGATGGTGACAAGCGCGAAATTATTCGTCGCGGCCATAACCTTGACTGCGTTCACCCGGGTCATCAGTTAGTTCGTTTTTATCAACACCAGCAAAACCTCAAAAGCACCGCAGATGACCCCAACAGTTTGGGTGACTACTACCGCTTTACCGTAGATGGTATGGATAGGGTGGCAGGGCGCTCAGCCATTAATCTCACCATTAGTCCCAAAGATACTCACCGTTTTGGCTACCGTTTATCTCTCGATAAAGCCTCCGGTTTATTACTGCGCTCAGAATTAATCGGCCCCAAAGGTAAAGTGTTAGAGCGGTTTCAGTTTGTAGAAATTAGCTTCAGCCCTGACCTTTCTAAAGAACATTTTGCTGGCGCAGAAGAAAGCTATCATCCCTCCCATGACGCTCCCGCTGTTGCTATGCGATCGGTTGCGGCGAAGGGCAAAAACTGGAAGGGCCAGAGTTGGAAGGTGCAATGGCTGCCAGGGGGCTTTACCTCTACCGTCGCCAATCAGGAGGCGGTTGCCGAAGATGATATGGCTACCTTTACTGATGGCATGGCCGTTTTTTCAGTCTTTCTTGAGCGGGATAGCGGTAAGGTCAAGTTGTCACAAGCCATTGAAGGCCGTGCCCAAAAGGGCGCTACCACGGCTTATTCCAGAATTTTGGCACTTTCCGGTCAGCCTCATCGAGTCACCGTTGTGGGTGAAATCCCCGCCAAAACCGCCCAGCAAATAGCCCGCTCCATTGTTTTAGTGAGTCGCTAGCTAATAATCCTGCCCTTAATCGGGTAAGATTAGACCTACACACATCGTATTTTCACATTGTTTATGATTAAAGAGACTGGCCGAGTCGTTGCCATTGAAGCTGACTGTTTATGGGTTGAAACCATAAGGCAGAGCACCTGCAATAGTTGCTCGGCGCAGAAAGGCTGTGGTCACGGTATGCTGAATAAGGTGGCTCCGGGGCGTCTTAATCATATGCGGGTATTATTGCGCGATCAGCCTGCCAGCAACTTCGCCATTGATGATGAGGTTGAAGTCAGCATCCCTGAACAGGTATTAGTGACCGGCGCGATGCTGGTTTACTTGCTACCGCTAATTACCCTGTTGCTGGGCACACTGCTAGCCTCACAGCTATGGCAGGGTGATCTTGCAGCGTTTTTGGGGGCCGTAGGCGGTTTTATAGTGGGTTTGGGGGTGGTGAAATACCATGCTGCCATCAACCATAACAATATGGATTTACAGCCTGTGGTATTGCCGAAAAGAGACAATGGAGGTATTGCCTCGGTAAACTGGGTAGAACCCGCCTAATTTCAACCTTTAGCTTGCTTATTGACACCCTATTTCCCTTACTCTACATAGCACCGAAAGATAGCACCGAAAGTGGCTTTGCTGTAAAATCGCGCGCTTGCCTATTCTTGTCCCAGCGGTGTATTAGTTAGTGAGTGATTTAGATTTAATTCGTAATTTTTCCATTATTGCCCATATTGACCATGGTAAATCGACCCTTGCCGATCGGTTTATTCAAATCTGTGGCGGTTTGAGCGCCCGTGAAATGGATGAGCAGGTACTCGATTCCATGGATATCGAGCGGGAGCGGGGCATAACCATCAAAGCCCAAAGCGTGACGCTGAACTATAACGCCCAGGATGGTAAAACCTATCAGTTCAACTTTATCGACACCCCGGGGCATGTGGATTTCTCCTATGAAGTTTCCCGCTCGCTAGCGGCCTGTGAAGGTGCTTTGCTAGTGGTTGATGCTGCCCAGGGTGTAGAGGCGCAATCAGTGGCTAATTGCTATACCGCGATAGAGCAGGGTTTGGAAGTATTACCGGTTCTGAACAAAATGGATTTGCCTCAGGCCGAGCCCGAGAATGTTAAAAAAGAGATTGAAGAAATTATCGGTCTGGATGCAACCGATGCAATCCCGGTCAGTGCCAAATCCGGTATGGGTCTGGAAGAATTACTGGAACAGTTGGTTGAACTCATTCCGCCGCCAGAGGGTAATGTGGATGGTGACCTTCAGGCACTGATTATCGATTCCTGGTTTGATAACTACTTAGGGGTTGTCTCTCTGGTAAGGGTCAAACACGGTGAGCTCAATAAGGGCGATAAAATCATTATGAAATCCCAGGGCAAACAACATATTGTTGATAGCGTGGGTATCTTTACGCCAAAACGTAAAGAGACCGGTTGCCTAAAAGCCGGTGAAGTAGGTTTTGTTGTTGCCGGTATTAAAGATATTCACGGTGCACCCGTGGGTGACACCATCACTCATGCTAAAACCCCCGAAGTTGAACAGTTGCCTGGTTTCCAAACCATTAAACCGCAGGTCTACGCGGGCATGTTTACGGTATCTTCTGACGACTATGAAGATTTTCGTGATGCGCTGGCAAAGCTAACCTTGAATGATGCCTCTTTATTTTACGAGCCAGAAAGCTCAGACGCATTGGGCTTTGGTTTCCGCATTGGCTTCCTTGGCATGCTGCATATGGAGATTATTCAGGAGCGTTTGGAGCGCGAATATAATCTCGACCTGATTACCACCGCGCCAACGGTGATTTACGAAGTAGAAAAAAATAACGGCGATATCGTGATGGTTGATAACCCTTCCGCGCTGCCCGATATTGGCGTGATCAACGAAATCCGCGAGCCAATCGCCGATGTAAACATTCTAGTACCACAGGATTATCTGGGTAATGTGATCTCACTCTGTGTTGAAAAGCGCGGTGTACAAAAAGATATGCAATTCCTCGGTCATCAGGTGTCACTGAGCTATGAAATTCCCATGAACGAAGTAGTGATGGATTTCTTTGATAGACTAAAATCAGTGAGTCGTGGTTATGCGTCGTTGGATTACAGTTTTGACCGTTTCCAGGTGGCCAATCTGGTGCGACTGGATGTATTGATCAATGGTGATAGAGTGGACGCCCTTGCCATGATCGTACACCGCGATCATGCCCAATCTAAAGGTCGTGGCCTGACTGAAAAAATGAAAGAATTAATCCACCGTCAAATGTTTGATGTGGCCATACAGGCTGCTATTGGTGGCCAGGTTGTAGCAAGGCAGACGGTAAAAGCTTTACGTAAAAATGTAACCGCTAAATGTTATGGTGGCGATGTTTCCCGTAAGCGTAAGCTGCTGGAAAAGCAAAAAGCGGGTAAAAAGCGCATGAAGCAGGTGGGTAGTGTTGAAATACCACAGAGTGCTTTTTTAGCCGTATTAAAAATGGATAGCTAAATTAAATATAATTTAACGGAACTCTTAAATGGTCGATACAATTTTAATTACTATTTCCCTTCTCTCACTGGTGATCTGGTTTGTGCAGGAAAAAATGGCCCGCCCCCAGCAACAGCAAAAACTGAATGAGTTAATCGTTTCAGGCCAGCAGATTCCTGCTGAGCAATTGCAGGCGGATACCAACCCCGGTTGGAATGAGACGCTATTTAAATTTACTGCGGCTATTTGGATTGCGTGGGCAGCCTCCGTGGTATTAATTAAAGATGGCGACTTTGCTTTTGTGTTAGTGATGCTGACCTTTTTGTCGGGTGTGATTGTCGGTTTGGATAAACTGATTTTTGCCGGCGCCAGAAAAGCCTATGTAGAATCCAAAGCGGTTGCTGACTATCTGGCAAAATATACTCAGGAGCAGCGCGAGTCATTGTCACTGTATTTTGGCGAAGATATGGTAGTGGGTGAATATGCTAAATCATTTTTCCCTGTATTAGCTTTTGTACTGGTGTTACGTTCCTTTGTGGTTGAGCCTTTTCAAATTCCATCGGGCTCAATGGTTCCTACCTTGCTGGTAGGTGATTATATTTTAGTGAACAAATATACCTACGGATTGCGTTTACCTGTTGTGGGTACCAAGGTTGTTGAAGTGGGCGAGCCTGAGCGTGGCGACTCCATGGTGTTTTTCCCGCCCCATAAAGATATTTATTTTATTAAGCGTGTAATCGGTCTACCGGGAGACCAAATTACCTATAAAAATAAAGTGCTGTCGATTAATGGCAAGGTTATGGAGCAAACCTTGTTGGCAGAATTGCCGCCTCTTAATCCCCAAGTACGTATGTTTAGCGAAAACCTGACTGGCGTGGAACATTTGGCCCATAGCTCGCTACGCAGCAATACCATTACCCCGATTACCAATCAGCAGGGCGATTTTTCAATTACGGTAAAGCCCGGCCACTATTGGATGATGGGCGATAATCGCGATAACAGTGCCGACAGTCGTTCCTGGGGACAGGTACCTGAAGAACGTATTGTGGGTAAAGCCTTTGCCATTTGGCTGCACTGGCCCACCTTTGGTGATATTCCTACGTTTAGCCGTATGGGGGCAATTCAGTAAATTGTCGACTTATACCGAGCAAAAATAGCAAAAAGCGCTAGACTAAAGTGACAATTGGACGAACGGGGAATACCAGACATGAACACTAGAAATCATCAGGGCGGCTGGACCGCGATGGGACTTCTTGGATTTGTGATCGTAGGCGCTTTTGTTTTTACCTGCGCGATAAAATTAATACCGGTTTATATGGAGCATCAATCCATTGCCAAGACGATAGAGCAAGCTATTGAAGAGGGCGATTTTGACGGCAAGTCTACCGGTGAAATCAGAAGAAAGCTTGGCAAGTCTTTTGACATGAATATGGTTGATGACACCAATGCCAAAGCCGTTTCGATTAAACGTAATAAGGGCAAAACCATTATCAATGCCAATTATGAGAAACGCTTGCCATTTATATCTAACATTGATGTTGTGGTGCGATTTGATGATTTGGTTTATGACTTTAAAACCGACTATGCTAACAACAACTAAGCTAACAACAACGACCTTGAGTACATTCCTTTAAGTGGCTGATAATTCCCCCAATATTGATATCCTGATTCGCCGTTTAGGCCACCCGTTTACCGACACGTCTTTGGTTGAGCTCGCCCTGAGTCACCGCAGTGTCGGCGCAAAAAATAATGAGCGTTTGGAGTTTTTAGGTGACTCTATTGTTAATTACCTCATGGCTGAAGCGCTGTATAAACAGTTCCCTGATTGCCGTGAAGGCGACCTTAGCCGTATGCGAGCACAACTGGTCAAGGGTAAAACCCTGGCTGAAATTGCCCTGGAATTTGAACTGGGGGATTTTCTACGTTTAGGTCCCGGGGAGATGAAGAGTGGCGGTCATCGCCGTGAGTCGATCCTGGCTGATACGGTGGAAGCCTTAATTGGCGCCATGTTCCTTGATGCAGGAATGGATGTCTGTCGTGAGCATGTGGTGCGCTGGTATCAATCACGGCTAGAGTCGATGACTATTCAAGGTACGGTTAAAGACGCCAAGACCAGCCTGCAGGAATTATTGCAGTCCAGAAAGCAATCACTGCCTCATTATAAACTGCTTACCATCACCGGTAGTGATCACCAGCAGCAATTTACAGTAGAATGCCAAATCGAACACCTGAAACAGGGCTTTCAAGGTGTGGCCAGTACTCGCCGTGAGGCGGAACAAATAGCGGCCCAGGCTGCACTCGAGCTATTGCAGCAACATAGCCGACAACATAGCCAATAGATAGCAAATAGCCGTACCCTTAACTTATACAGAATGCTTATGACAGAACAAACACGCTGTGGATATGTAGCCATTGTCGGCCGGCCTAATGTCGGTAAATCGACCTTGCTTAATCATATCCTTGGGCAAAAAATCAGTATTACTTCCCGTAAGCCGCAAACAACACGGCACCGTTTGTTAGGCATAAAAACGGAGGGTGATACCCAAGCTATTTATGTTGATACACCGGGTATCCATAAGGGCAGCGAGTCCGATAAAGCGATTAACCGTTATATGAACCGTGCAGCCAGTTCTACCATTAGCGATGTGGATGTCGTGGTCTTTGTGGTGGAGCGTGGTTTATGGACTGAAGAAGACGAGTGGGTCTTAGAGCAGGTTAAGCGCGCAGATTGCCCGGTGATTCTGGCCATCAATAAAGTCGACCAGATAAAAGATAAATCCAAACTATTACCCTTTCTTGACGAGTGTAATGAAAAAATGGACTTTGCCGAGATTGTCCCATTATCAGCATTAAATGGCACTAATCTCGATAGCCTTGAAACGGGCATCAACCAGCGCTTGCCCCAGGAAATTCATTTTTATCCTGAAGACCAGGTCACTGACCGCAGCTCTCGCTTTATGGCGGCAGAAATGGTCAGGGAAAAAATTATGCGTCAGCTGGGTGAAGAAATTCCTTATGCGATGACCGTTGAGATTGAAGACTTTAAAGACAGTGGTAAAAGCCTGCATATCCACGCTTTGATTTTGGTAGAGCGGGAAGGGCAAAAGCGTATTGTGATTGGCAATAAAGGTAGCCGCCTGAAATTAATCGGTCAGGAAGCCCGCATCGATATGGAAAAAATGTTTGACCGTAAAGTGATGCTGAAACTTTGGGTCAAAGTAAAATCCGGTTGGTCTGACGATGAGCGTGCATTACAGAGTCTTGGCTATAACGATTTTGATTAGCCTCCTCAATTAATAGACTTTATGCGTATTGAATCCCAGCCAGCGTATATCCTTCATACCCGCAACTATCGCGATAGCAGTTTAATTGTCGACTTCCTAACCCCTGATTACGGCAGGGTAAGTGGTGTTGTTAAAGGCGTGCGCTCTAATAGCAAAAGCGCCAAGCAACGCCGCAGCCTCCTCCAGCCTTTCGTCTCACTATTCATTAGCTGGAGTGGCAAAAGCGAATTAAAAACCATCACCCAATTTGAAAGCCGAGGCATGCCTATAGCCTTGCAAGGCAAACGATTATTTAGCGGCCTATATGTGAACGAATTACTAAGCCGCTTATTACAGGCCGACGAGCAACACAGCGAAATTTACACCCTGTATGAATGGGTCACCAACAGTTTATTAGATAGCGACGCTATCGATGTGGTACTCAGGCATTTTGAGTTAAACCTGCTATCTGAATTAGGTTACGGTTTTGATTTATCAGCAGATATAGAAAGCGGCGAAGCCTTAAAGCCCGAACAACACTATCGCTTTTACCCTGACCGCGGTTTTGTCCAGCTTGAGCAGGGTGCACCTATGGCACCAAACCTATTCAAAGGTGAGGATATTTTGGCTATAGCCAGTGGTGAATTTACTGAGCAGTCTCGCCGTGCTGCAAAATTACTTTGCCGCCAGGCGTTGCAGTCTCATCTGGGTAACAAACCGTTACGAAGTCGTGAGTTGTTTGGTTTTACACCGGAGTGAGTGAGGTAATTTGAGGGCCAAAACTAAACGAGGCCGTAAACCCCAAAAAAGAACCGTCATTCCCGCGCAGGCGGGAATCCAGACTGCATGCTTATGCTGTTATCTCCGCTAAAGCGGAAATCTACAGCGCTGGATTCCCGCCTGCGCGGGAATGACGTATAGGAAAGAAAGCGTAAACGTGACGTAAGTAGAGGGTTCTGGGACCGTCAAAATGCAGGGAGGCCTACCCACCACAGCTCGTTCCTACCCCATCTACTAGCCCAAATCACCTTCCTTAGCCCCACATATCCAACTAGTCCCTGGCCCAACGTCAGTGTATGATCACCCCTCAATTTCGGGGTTGTAAAATACGCCCAAAGCAGTTCGTTTTTTGATCAGGTTTTAGTGAGTTATGGCTTTTCCGACCATTGAAGATTATGTAGGGTCAACACCTTTGGTGCGCTTGCAGCGGTTAGCGGGCGATACCAGTAATACCATTCTATTAAAGCTGGAAGGCAATAATCCTGCGGGTTCTGTGAAGGATCGGCCAGCATTAAGCATGATTAGTCGGGCAGAGGCCCGCGGTGATATCAAGCCGGGCGACACCCTGATTGAAGCCACCAGTGGCAACACCGGTATTGCGCTGGCGATGGCGGCGGCTATTAAAGGCTATAAAATGACCCTGATTATGCCCAGCCATATGAGCATGGAGCGTAAATTGGCGATGGCGGCCTATGGTGCTGAGTTGATAGAGGTCTCCCAGCAATCTGGTATGGAAGGGGCCCGTGATCTGGCATTAGATATGCAACGTAAAGGCAAAGGCATTGTATTGGACCAATTTGCCAATAGTGATAACCCTATTGCCCATTATGAGGGCACTGGCCCGGAAATTTGGCGCCAAAGTGAGCAGAAAATTACCCACTTTGTCAGTTCAATGGGTACCACCGGTACCATCATGGGGGTTTCTCGTTATTTAAAGGAACAAAATCCTGATATCGAGATCGTAGGCCTACAGCCTCAAGACGGTTCCAGTATTCCCGGTATTCGTCGCTGGCCGGAAGAATATTTGCCGAGTATTTTTGATAGCGCCAGAGTTGATACCGTATTGGATATTGACCAACAACTGGCAGAACAAACAATGAAGAGATTGGCTGCGGAAGAGGGTATCTTTTGTGGCGTCTCCTCCGGTGGTGCTGTGGTAGGGGCTTTACAAATCTCAGCTCAAGTTGAAAATGCCGTTATTGTGGCGATTATTTGCGACCGTGGCGACCGCTACTTATCAACTGGAGTGTTTGATTCAGCACTTAACTAACTAACCCGTCGATAGTGTTATTAACCGCCGTTTGAGATGACATTGCTCAACTGCGTCAGGCTTGACCGGTAGAAGGATAGTAAAAGCAGTGGTTACAGTTCGTAAACAACAGCCTGAAAAGGCGGACGGTTCAGTCGATATCGAGCAGTGGCTCGAGCGGCTGCCTGTTGATGCAGGCTTTGACACCCAGCTATTAAAAACCGCCAGTGAAGTCAGCTACCAAGCCGAGCAACAGGCCATTGCTGTTTCCGATAAGGCCTGGGATGAAACCACCAGCAGTTTCCGTATTGGCCTGGAGATGGCCGAAATCCTTGCTGACCTGCGCCTTGATCAACCCACCCTGATTGCGGCGATTTTATATCGCGCTGTGCGTGAAGAAAAACTTTCCCTCGAGGCTGTCGAAAAACAATTCGGCGAAGATATCGTTCGCATGATCAAAGGGGTTATGCGGATGGCAGCTATGAGCCGTGTAGTCTCCAGCGATAGCCCTGTGCTCGGCCAAGCCGAAGCACAAAAAGACAATATACGTAAAATGTTAGTGGCGCTGGTGGATGATGTGCGGGTGGCACTGATCAAACTATCAGAGCGTACCTGTGCAATTCGTATCGTCAAAAACAATCCCGCCAAGCGCTATCGGGTGGCCAGGGAAGTGCATGATGTCTATGCACCGCTGGCTCACCGTTTGGGTATCGGTCATATTAAATGGGAGCTGGAAGACTTATCTTTCCGCTACCTGCAACCCGTGGCCTACAAAAAAATTGCCAAACTGCTGGATGAAAAAAGACTCTACCGGCAGAGCTATATCGAAGAAGTGATCAGCTCTTTAAATGAAGTGCTAAAAGGCCAGAATATTGAGGGAGAATTAACTGGCAGGGCAAAACATATCTACAGCATCTGGCGCAAAATGCAGCGCAAGGGCATTGGTTTTTCGCAGGTCTATGATATTCGCGCGGTGCGTATCCTGGTGCCTGAAATCAAAGATTGCTATGCCGTACTGGGTTTAGTGCACGGCCTTTGGCGTAATATCCCCAACGAGTTTGATGACTATATCGCCAACCCCAAAGACAATGGCTATCGCTCCTTACACACCGCAGTTATCGGCCCCGAAGGTAAAGTGTTAGAAATACAAATCCGTACCTTCAACATGCATGAAGAAGCGGAGTTCGGGGTATGTGCCCATTGGCGCTATAAAGGCAGTGATAACCAGGGCGGCAATAGCTACGAAGATAAAATTGCCTGGCTAAGGCAGGTGCTGGATTGGCAGGAAGAAACCGACAGCGGCGTTACCGAAGTGATGGAACATTTTTCGCGGGCGCAAGATAGAGTCTATGTTTTTACCCCCGAAGGTCATGTGGTGAATTTAGCCCAGGGTTCCACACCGCTGGACTTTGCCTACCATATTCACACCGAAGTGGGTCACCGTTGCCGCGGTGCCAAAGTCAATGGCCGTATTGTGCAATTGACTTACCAATTACGGACCGGCGAGCAGGTAGAAATTTTAACGGGCAAAGAAAATGCTCCCCGCAGGGACTGGTTACAGACCAGCCTGGGTTATTTAAAATCCACCCGAGCCAGAGCCAAGGTTCAGCACTGGTTTAAACAGCAGGCGCGAGAAGACAATGTTGCCGCGGGCCGCGCTTTCATTGAGAAAATATTTAAGCGCTTGGCGGTCAGCAGTCTCGATTATAAAAGCATTTCAACCTACTTTGGCTATCAGGCGGTTGATGATATGTATGCCTCAGTAGGGGCTGGAGATATAACAGCAGCCCAAATCGTCAGCGTCACCCAGCAGTTGTTTGATGATACTCCTGAGCAGGAACCAGAACTGGTACCTGTTAAAGGCAAACCCGCTAAACCAAACCATGACGATATTAACGTGCGCGGTGTGGGTAATATGCTGACGCAATTTGCCAACTGCTGTAAGCCATTACCCGGTGATGTCATCATAGGTTACGTGACTTTGGGCCGCGGCGTCAGTGTCCATCGCCAGGATTGTGCCAATGTTCTACAGCTGCAACATACGGAACCCGATAGAATTATTGAAGTCAGCTGGGGGGATGCCCCCCAGGATACTTACCCGGTTGAGATCGCAATCAAAGCCTATGACCGCAGTGGTTTGTTGCGTGATATCACCACCATGTTAGCCAATGCACGGATTGATGTGGTTGCGGTTAATACCTTGTCGGATAAGCAAACCCATACCGCCACCATGCGGCTAACAGTAGAGATTACCGGCTTAGAAGCATTAGGTAACCTGCTGGCAAAAATCACCCGCTTACCCAATGTGTTATCGGCTGAACGGGTTAGAGAGGGCAGCTAGGTGGCAGATTACACCCTGGATGATTTGCTCTATCTGATGAGCCGCTTGCGTGACCCAAAAGATGGCTGTCCCTGGGACCGTGTGCAGGACTTTAGCACCATCGTGCCCCATACCATTGAAGAAAGTTATGAGCTGGCCGACGCGATTGAACAAGGTGATATGCAACATATCCATGAAGAACTGGGCGATGTGTTATTTCAAGTGGTGTTTTATTCCCAGCTAGGCAAGGAGCAAGGCAGCTTTGATTTTGCTTCGGTTATCTCTAACTTGGTTGCCAAGCTGGTTCGCCGTCATCCCCATGTGTTTCCCGACGGTACCCTGCAAAGCCGGGTTGGCGAACAAACCAAAGATACTGAAGCAATCAAACAGACCTGGGAAACCATTAAGACTGCGGAGCGAGAAGGCAAACAGCAGCAAAGCGTGCTCGATGATGTACCCAGTGCTTTCCCCGCATTAATCCGTGCCACCAAATTACAAAAGCGAGCGGCCCAAACCGGTTTTGATTGGGATAATATCGACGGAGTGTTAGCCAAGCTTAAAGAAGAAGTCGATGAGTTAATTGAAGCCCGTGAACAACAATCACAGCAGCAGATCGAAGCCGAAATGGGTGATGTTTTATTTTCTGTGGTTAATCTGTCTCGTCATTTAAAGGTCGACGCCGAATCATCGCTGCGAGCGACCAATAAGAAATTTGAAAATCGCTTTCAATATATTGAGAGTGTGTTGCAGAGTAGGGGAACCACAGCAGAGCAGAGCTCCCTAGCGGAAATGGATACGCTGTGGGATGAAGCCAAGGCAAAAGGGTTGTAATCAATCCGTCATTCCCGCGAAGGCGGGAATCCAGCACTGTAGATTCCCGCCTTCGCGGGAATGACAGAAAATTAGTGCGACTCTTTTTGCGCTAATAAATAATCGTTTAAATGCTTCTTAGTGAGCGATAAGTACTTCGGCGTGGGCCCAACATCCTCAAACAAAGGGTCACCTTCCTCATCCCTGGCCACCACTCTCTTACCACTGACATAGGGCATGCTGGATTCAACATCATCCAACGCCACTGATAAAAGATCCGTGATAATCTCGGTGACCGAGCGCCGAGGATACATTTCAGCCAGGGCTTGTAACTTTGCTGCGTCCTCAACCGGCAAGCGAATACTCTGCTGTTCACAGGTCAATTGGCCGCTGGCGGTTGTTTCCCACAATTGAAGTAATTCTTTAACCTTCATACTACTCATAATGGTTTTTCCATGCTGATTGTCGTACCTATTAATCTAATAATAGAAGCATTGCATCAAGGCTGCTGAATAAATCATGTTACTTTTGCGGCTTATCACAATCAGTCTGTGAATAGGTATCAATGAGGTAGCGGACTCGCTGCTCAAAAGCTGGTGTCTGCTGACTTGGAATCTAGGTAAGTTATTGATATTAAAGGATTAAGTTTTAAACCCAAGCGCCATTTATACCTTCAATAACCAATATGACCGCCTATAGCTTGAGCTTAGCCAGCGACCTGTGTATTGTGTTCCGCCACTTAAGGGTGTGTGGCTCGTTTATGCGAACATAAACCAGCATCCAAAATTCGTTTTTGTTAGGAGCATGCTATATGCGCATTATTTTGTTAGGTCCTCCAGGTGCCGGCAAAGGTACACAGGCACAATTTATTTGCGAGAAGTACGGTATTCCGCAGATTTCTACTGGAGATATGCTGCGTGCAGCGGTAAAAGCCGAAACAGAAATGGGACTTCAGGTAAAAGCGGTCATGGATTCAGGTGGCCTGGTTTCAGATGAGATCATTATAGGTATTGTCAAAGAACGTATCGCCGAAGCGGACTGTGCCAATGGCTTCCTGTTTGATGGTTTCCCAAGAACCATACCCCAGGCTGAAGCCCTTCAAGCCGCTGGTGTACCCATTGATACCGTATTAGAAATTTCTGTTGATGACGAAGAAATTGTCACCCGTATGAGTGGTCGTCGTGTACACGAAGCCTCAGGCCGTGTTTACCATGTTGTATTCAATCCACCCAGGCAGGAAGGTATTGATGACGAAACCGGTGATACCTTATTGCAACGGGAAGATGATAAAGAAGAAACCGTTCGTCACCGTTTAAATGTTTACCATGATCAAACCAAGCCTCTGGTTGGTTTTTACCAGACATTGGCCAATACTGACGGTCCTAACTACCGTGCGGTAGAAGGTACTGGCTCAGTGGATGATATTCGCGGTAAAGTCTATGCCGCACTAGATGCCTAAAGACTGTTAACACCTGTTTTCTGACAAAGGCCTCCCAGTGAGGCTTTTATTTTGCCCGCAGGAAAGAGGCGCGACTAACCTGTTGGCGCTAAATCGATTATAATTTTCCAATCCATTAAAGCCTGAATGGCGTAAAAGTACCTGGCTTTATTAAAACCTCTAAAGAGATGAACAAAAGCATGAAATCAGCCGTAGTGATAATGAACCTGGGAACGCCCACGGAACCGACTAAAAAAGCAGTCAGGGCTTTTTTAAAAGAATTCCTGAGTGATCGTCGTGTTGTTGAGGTCCCCAGAGTGATATGGATGGTTATTCTTTACCTGATTATTCTTACCTTTCGTGTGCCCAGTGTCACCAAAGCCTACCAAAATATTTGGGCAGGCGATGAATCACCGTTACGCAAAATTACCCGAGGGCAAGCCAGTAAACTGCAACAGCTATTTAATCAACATTATGCCAATGCCGAAACTGTGCCAGAAGCTCACTATGCCATGACGTACTCGGGGCCATCTTTAGCGGACAAAGTGCAAGAGTTAGAGCAGGGCGGTTTTGAACATATTTTAGTGCTGCCACTCTATCCCCAGTTTTCTGCCACGACTACCGGTAGTATCTATGACCAAATCAGCCAGATTAACCAACGCCGTCGCAATATTCCGCAGATACATGTGATTAAACAGTATTTTGATCATCCTCTCTATATAGCCGCTTTAGCTAGCACGATTCGCCAGCAATGGCAGGCCACCGGCAAGCCCGATAAATTATTAATGTCTTTCCACAGTATTCCACAAAGCTACAGTGATGCCGGCGACCCTTACCACCAACAGTGTTTGGCGACCGCGAATTTATTAGCGGAGGCCCTTGAGCTGCAAAAAGAGGAGTGGAGTATCAGTTTTCAATCCCGTTTGGGTTTTTCCAAATGGCTGTCTCCCTACACCAGCGAGACCTTAAAAGCCTGGGGCAAAGAAAAAATAAAGCATGTTGATGTAGTTTGCCCCGCATTTGCCGCCGATTGCCTGGAGACACTGGAGGAAATTGAAGACGAAAACCGAGAATATTTTATGGAATGCGGCGGTGAAGTTTTTAATTTGATTCCCTGCTTAAATGAAAACGACCAGCATATTGCCATGATGGCAGCCCTTGCAGATAAATACTTACCCAAATGATTCCCTGAAATGAAAATCGAGGGTAAAAAACTAAAATTACTATCGATTTTCATTTTTTCTTCCACTCTTCACACAAACTTCACACAAAAATATCCTTTCTATAGTTTTTTGCGAAAAATTTTAAAATAGTGCCGTTTTTCTCAAAAATGTCCGTTTTTTTTAAAAAATGATACAAAAATCTCAAAAAAATCACTTAAAGTCGCAAAAAACCTTTTTTATTTCTGGTTTTTGGTCTAAAAATTAAATGATTTTTTAATAATCAGTGTTAGTTTTCTTATTTGTAGCAGTGCAGTCACTGTAAAGTAGTCTCTACATAAGGAACCGCGGTAGCACTACCTGGCCACTTTGAGGAGAACCCTAATGGCGAAAGCAAAAGCTAAAAAGAAAGCACCAGCTAAAAAGAAGGTGGCCAAGAAGGCACCGACTAAGAAGGCTGTTACAGCACCGGCGGTAGCAAAAGCTGAAGCGGCACTAGCCAAACTTCAGAAATCCATTGCTGCTGAAAAGAAATCACAAGCAGGTCTTAAGAAAAAGGCTGCGGCTGCTAAGAAAAAGTCTGCCAAGTCTAAGAAAGCTGCTGACAAGAACGCTACCAAGCGCGCTAGCGCAGCGGCTTCCAAATCAGGTGCTAAAGTAGCAGCCCTACGTGGCAAGCTAACAGCGGCTAACTTACGTGTATCTAAAGCTTCTGCTGCAGCCAAGGCCAAAGCGGCTCAGGCAGCGGTAAAAGATAAGGTTGCGGCCCGTGCTGCAGCTCAAGCTGTTGCCGATGAAGCAGCTCTGGCTAAAGCAACTGCTGCATTTGCTGCTAAGTGGAGTGCCAAGCGCGCCGCTGCCAATGCCAAGAAGTTAAAGGCTGCAGAAAAGAAAATGATGGCTAAAGCTAAAGCTGACGCCAAGAAAGCTGCTGCTAAAGTAGCTGCTGCTGAGAAGAAGGCCGCTGCTGCTGTTAAGAAAGCTGCCGCCAAAGCTGCTGCCAAGGCTAAAGCTGCAGAGAAGAAGGCTGCCGCCAAAGCGAAAGCCGCTGCTAAAAAAGCCGCTGCCAAAGCTAAAAAAGCCAGCAAAAAGAAAGCCGCTCCTAAGAAAAAGGCCGCTAAGAAAAAGCCAGCAGCCAAAAAGGCTAAAAAGAAGGTAGCTAAGAAAAAAGCAGCACCTAAGAAGAAAAAGGCAGTAGCTAAGAAAAAGGCCGCTCCCAAGAAGAAAAAGGCAGCACCTAAGAAAAAAGCAGCCAAGAAAAAGCCAGCTAAGCGTAAAGCGAAGAAGAAGTAATCGCTGTATCGTCTAGTTCGACTTTCTCGAACTAAAAAACCGCCAATGGTTAGCCGTTGGCGGTTTTTTTATGCCTAAAACCTCAGCTCAGCAGGTCTTCACGGTTATTAAAGTTACTGAACACCTCAGGAGAGGTTGAAAACGGCACAGCAATACAGTTTTCATGACGATACCAGCCTTTCATACTACGCTGTTCGCCGGCAAGGTATTGGTTAATGGAAGGTAATAGGCTGGCTTTTAGTAATACTGGCAAATAATGTTGGCGTCCATCACATACCGGATAGGCAATATCCGCATCTTGATCAAGCAATACTGTTAGTAACCGCTCCACCAGATTGTTTGGCAGTAAAGGGGTGTCGCAGGGGCTAACCAGAACCCATTCATACTCGGCCAGGGGCAGGGCGGCTTGAATACCCGCCAGCGGGCCTTGAAAACCATCCTGTTGGTCGCTACAGATTTCATAGCCAAAACCTCGATAGGCATCGAGGTTTTGATTGCTGTTAATAATCAGCTGGTCTGTTTGTGGCTCTAAACGGGAAATCACATGCTGGACCAGCGCCATGCCTTGCCATTCAAGCAAGCCCTTGTCATCATAATCAAACCGGCAGCTTTGGCCACCGGCTAAAATTACCGCGCTAACTCTGTTTTTCACGCCGCTTATTTTTCCTTAAGGATTATGGATAGAATTGGCAGTGATTATACTCACAGCTTTGAGCTAAGGTGGTGGAAAATCCGTAAAAAAAGTGAAGAAAAACAATAATGCCCCCGAGTTCCACATCCAGCGCCGACTTGCTCGCTACCGACGGTTTATTCGCGCAGTTCTGGCCAGCGTTCAGTCCAAGATCGGGTCAATTGCAGATGGCTGGGCTGGTTGAAGCGGCGATTGCAGCAAAAGAGTCCGTCGTTATTGAAGCGGCTTCAGGTTCAGGTAAGACCATTGCTTACCTCACACCGGTTATTGCCAAAGGGCAGAAGGCGATTATTTCTACCGCTAGTCGTTATTTGCAGCAGCAACTCTATCGCCAGGATATTCCCCGAATTCAGCAAATTTTAGGTAGTGACATTCGCATTGCCTGCTTGCAGGGGCGCAATCATTATTTGTGTCCTTATTATCTGGAAAAAAACCTGCAAGCCGATACCGCTTTAGGGCAAAAGCAGCATCAGGCTTTGTCGCATTTAGCACAGCGTTTTCGTCAGACCGGCAACGGGGAGCTGGATAGCCTGGCTCCGGAACTTCCCGTTGCGCTGCGTCGTTATGTGACCAGCAGCCGTGATGATTGCCTCGGCAAAGAGTGTCCGCAATATTCTCGCTGCCCACTGATGAAGGCCCGGCAAAAAGCCCAGGATGCGGATATTGTGGTGGTTAATCACAGTGTTTTATTTACCGATGCAGTAATGCGACGAGAACAACTGGGTGACCTGTTACCTGAAGCAGACGTCGTGGTTATTGATGAAGCCCACCGCGTTGCGGATTTTGCTCAAAATATTGTCGGGCGCCGTTTATCCAGCCGGCAGCTTAAACAGTTTTTAAGCGATACCGCCTCAGCGCTGCGCCTTTATGCACCAGAGCAACGCCAGCTGCTGGCTTTTATCCAGCAGATTGAGCATGGGCTGGAGAATTTATCCAACCACCTACCTTCGATGGATCCCTATATACGGGAGCAGCATTGCCAGATTATTGATCAGTTGGCCGCAGCCCTGCAGCGCTTGCACAAAAATCTGCGGCCGTTTAAACAGCGACATCAAGATTTAGCAGATATGTTAGTTAAATCCCAGCTAATGCATACCAGTTTACAAGCAATCACTGAGGCTGAAGGTTTGTGTTGTTTACAGGGTAGCAAACACAGCTTTATGCTCCAGAGTATCCCCAGGGATTTAGCGCCAGCGGTAAAAAGCCTGTTTGCCGAGGCCTCGGGGAGTTGGATCTTTACTTCGGCAACATTATCAGTGGCTGGCAGTGCCCAGCGTTTTTTACAATCCCTTGGTCTTGAGCGTTGTGCATTCCACCAGCTTGAAAGCGCCATCAATTATCAACAGCAGGCGGTGCTATTTATGCCGGAATTAACCGTCTTGCCAGATCACCCGGATTATAGTGTGCAATTACTGGAGCAATTAATCCCCTTGCTGGCAGCGGTAAAGGGCCGGGTGTTATGCCTGTTTACCAGCTACCAAAGCCTTAATGCCGTGGGGCAGGGCTTATTAAAGGCTAAAATAGATTGCCCGCTGTTTATGCAGCAAAGCAATGTCGATATGCCATCAGGAGGAGCAGATAATTACCGATTAATTAAGCGCTTTAAGGAGGCTCCCACAGGTGTACTGTTAGGCACTGGCAGTTTCTGGGAGGGGTTGGATTTATCCGGTATTCCTTTGGCTGCCGTTGTTATTGATAAGTTACCTTTTGTGCCACCCACAGACGCTTTGCTGCAGTTGCGCAGTGCTGAATTGGAACACCACGGTATTAACAGTTTTGAACAAACCACATTACCGGATGCGGTGATTCGCCTGCGGCAGGGTTGTGGCAGACTATTGCGGCGCATTTCTGATCGGGGGGTTATAATGCTCGCCGACCCCCGATTACGTAGCAAAGCCTATGGCGAGGTATTTATTAATAGCTTGCCAGCGATGGCGCAGGTCAGCACTCTGGAGTCACTGCAACCTTTTTTAAACCCACACGATATCACCACAGGTGAGACTGAATGAAATTGTTAGCCCTGGATTGTTCTACTGAAGCCTGCTCAGTTGCCTTGCTGGATGATGGCGGCGATATTATTCGGGTCACTGAAAAAAACGAGGCTGCGCCCCGTCAGCATACCCAGCGTTTGTTGCCCCTGGTAGACCAATTATTGGTGGACACTGGCACAAGCTTGCAGCAACTCGATGCCATTGCCTTCGGTCGCGGCCCGGGTTCTTTTACCGGTTTGAGAATTTGCCTTGGCGCGGTGCAGGGTTTGGCCTTTGGCGCTGACTTACCGGTAGTACCAATCTCAACTCTGGCCGCACTGGCGCAAACCGCTGTGAATGCTGGTCACGGTGGCTCTACGATTGTCAGTACTCTGGATGCCCGTATGGATGAGATTTACTGGGCCGTTTATAACAGCACGGGGCAGGGTATAGAGCTAATTGACCAGGAACGCCTAACTGCACCAGAGCAACTGTTAGATGGTCATAGTGTTGATAGGGCGAATACCACAGCGGTTGGTAGCGGTCACCACTACCATGACAGAATTACCCCTACAGGCGTTTTTAAAGCCTGGTATGCAGAGATGTTACCCAGCGCTAAGGCCATTGCCCAGTTGGCACGGCTGGATTATCAGCAAGGTAAGACCTGCACGGCTGATGAGGCCTTACCGACTTACCTGCGGGACGAGGTCGCCTGGCAAAAGCAACCGCTTTAACCCCCCCCTCAAAGCAACGTCATTCCCGCCTTCGCGGGAATGACGGTTCTTCTCATAATGGAGTTTTATTAGAGCCCCAAATTGGCTATTCACTAAGCGGCCTGGTCTGCTTATAATGGGCCAGCATTTTACAGAGTGAATACAGAGCCTATTGCGTGCAAATATCCAGTCTTCCCATTATTACGCAGCCTCCTGCCCAGACGCAGCGCCCTGATATTACAGAGCGTGTGCAGAAAGACGTTCAACGCGACCCTGCCCGAAATAATGATGATAATAGCTCCTTAGAAGAACTGAGGGCTCGCAGTGAAGAACTTCTGCAACAGCGTGTCGAGTCCAGCAATGCCAATAGTGGTGTACAGGCCCGCCAGCGAGCTCAAGAAGATGGCTTGCCTCTCAATACCCAGCGAGCCTTACAGACCTTTGCTGAAAACAGTCCTTCTCCAGAGCAACAACTGGGCATCGAATTGGTCGGTGTCGATACCTTCGCCTGATCACAGCCCTTGTCACCAAACCTTTAAAATACCCTGATAGGAATTAGCCCGATGGACTTGCAGCATTTTAATCACGACCTGTTAAGTTTCTTACAGGCATCACCCACACCTTTTCATGCTGTTGAAACCATGGCCAAACGTTTACAAGCGGCTGGCTATAGCCCGTTACAGGAGGGCGAGGACTGGCCAGAGCCCCAGGCACCATACAAGCATTATATTATTCGCAATGGCTCATCCATTGTGGCCATTAATGGCGGCAGCCAATCCCCTGTTAGTAGCGGTTTTCGAATGGTAGGTGCCCATACCGATAGCCCTTGTTTAAAAGTAAAACCCCAGCCAGAGCTGAACAATCAGGGTTACTTCCAACTGGGTGTCGAAGTCTATGGTGGCGTGCTATTAAACCCCTGGTTTGACCGTGACCTGTCTTTGGCCGGGAGAGTGACTTATCAAAATAAAGCGGGGCAAGTCTGCAGCACATTAATTAATTTCGAGCAGGCTATTGCCTCCATTCCCAGCCTGGCGATTCACTTGGACCGGGAAGCCAATAGCAAACGAGCGGTAAATGCGCAAAAGGATATACCGCCAATTTTGATGCAGACAGAAGACAAGTCAACCGATTTCAGGGCTTTGCTACTAGTTCAACTTAAGCAGCAACAGCCAACCCTTGAGGCAGAGAAAATCCTTGATTATGAATTAAGTTTTTATGATGCCCAGCCGCCAGCGCTTATCGGCTTAAACAACGATTTTATAGCCAGTGCCAGGTTAGATAACTTGTTGTCCTGCTATATCGGTTTGCAGGCACTGCTTACCGCCGGTGAACAAAACTGTGTGCTGGTATGTAATGACCACGAAGAAGTGGGCAGCCAATCAGCAGCAGGGGCGCAGGGGCCGATGCTGAAATCCGTATTGCGACGCTTGCTGGGTTCAGAAACTGACTTTGTTAGAGCGATGGACAGCTCGATGATGATTTCTGTCGATAATGCCCATGGGATACATCCCAACTTTGCCGACAAGCACGATGGCAATCATGGTCCGCTGCTCAACAAAGGGGCGGTGATTAAAATTAATGCCAATCAGCGTTATGCCAGCAACAGTGAAACTTCATCTCTGTTTCGCCGCTGGTGTGAACAAGCTGGGCAGCCAGTGCAGGCTTTTGTAGTCAGAACGGATATGGGTTGCGGCAGTACGATTGGACCGATTACAGCGGGTGAGCTGGGCGTAAAAACGGTGGATATTGGTGTGCCGACTTTTGCTATGCACTCGATCAGGGAGTTGGCTGGCAGCCAGGATGCTTATAGTTTGTTTCGGGTATTAGAAGTCTTTAACCAGGCGGGGGATGTGGCGGTTAATTAATACAGTGTCGCCCCCGCGAAGGCGGGGGCCCAGCCTGCATGCTTATGCTGTTATTTCCGCCCCCCGACTAAAGCACTCGAGGGCAGGCTGCGGGAATTTACAGCGCTGGATTCCCGCCTTCGCGGGAATGACGGTGGTTTACAAAGTATCTACATCCTCAGCCTGCGGCCCTTTATCCCCTTCGGTTACGGTAAATTCCACCGCTTGTCCTTCACGTAATACTCGACGACCCTCACCTTGAATAGAGCGGAAGTGAACAAAAATATCTTCCCCTGTTTTGCGGGTTACAAAACCGTAGCCTTTACTGACGTTAAACCACTTCACTTCCCCTTGTTCGCGTCCTTTATTAGATGGTTTAGACCTTTTGGTTTTTTTGGTGGGCTTGCTTGCCGATGTTGCTGTACTGGTATTAATAACTGGGCTCACTAGAGCAACGATAATACAGCCGGTAAAGATAATAACAAAAGTTGTTGCATCAATAGCAAGGCCGCTGTCAGCTGAGTTGGTAACAGTATTCAGGATTACCGCGATGCCTGCGGCGATGATAGCACTTAAAATAATTCGATAGAGTAGGTTCATTGTTTCCTTCTTTTTATAGTTGGCCTTCTTTTTAGTTGAAAGGCCTGGTTAAAAAATATGGTTAAGAAATATGGTTAAAAACATAAAGAATCAGGTCAGAACAATAACTAACTAACCGCTCGCAAGTTTAGCACTAATCACACAGAGAAGTGGTGATAATTAGGCACTGTTGCTAAACTGCTGGGATAGCAGTGCCTACCTTTGGGGCTAGTAACCTAACATTTTACCTGTGGTTGCTTTAAATATTTTAACTAAACTGCCGATAGTGGACTTAAGAAGTAACTTACCAGGGATTATCAATGAACTTATTTAACATATCCATTAAGCGTCGGCTGTTGCTACTTGCCATTATTGCGGTTGTAGGGTTGCTGTTTGTTGGTGTTATTGTGGCTAATGGCATGGCCAATTTGCAGCATTTGCAACGCAGTGATACACAGTTGAGTGACATCAAGGCTGATATGCTGATGCTGCGGCGGCACGAGAAGGACTTTCTTGCCCGCAGGGATGACAAATATGTGAAGCGGTTTAATCGCACGCTTAAGCAAACCCTGATTGAAGTGAATAGCTTATCGGCGAAGCTGAAAACAGCCAACATTGATACCAGTGCATTGACTGAGATGGGAGCCAGCTTAAAAGACTATGGCAGCCGCTTTAATAGGGTTGTCGAGCATCAGCGTACCATTGGTTATGATTCTAAATCGGGCCTTTATGGAGCTTTGAGAGCCAAAATTCATTCCGTAGAAGAAAAACTGTCAGATGCTCCTGAGCTGAGGGCTTCTATGTTGATGCTGCGTCGTCATGAAAAGGATTTTATGTTGCGCCGCAACCTGAAGTATTTGGGTAAATTTGATCAGGAAGTTGAAAAATTCACCTCACTGACCCCGGTCTATATGAGCGCTGCTGAGAGCGAAGCTATCAATGGTTCGGTTGGGAATTATGCCAATCAGTTTAAATCTTTAGTTGATGCAGAAAAGACGATCGGTTTGGACCCGGATTCTGGTGCCTTGGGTGAGTTAAGGGCAACGGTTCATATTGCGGAGAAATTATTCAAAGGTTTAAAGGCGACCTTGAATACTATGATTGCTGAAGCGACCGCCAATAACTCTCAGTTTTTAATTGCCTCTATCGCACTGATCGGTTTGGTTATTGGTTTTTCTGCCCTGGGTGTTGCCTTTTCTATTTTTAAACCGCTGGAAAATTTTGTCAAAGAGATTACCGATGTGATTAAGCATAAAGACCTGTCGGTACGTTTAAGTGTTCATGGGCAGGGTGAAATCGGGAAAGTAGCCCTCGCTTTTAATAGCTTACTGGAAGCCTTGCATGAAATGATTGGAAGGATTAATGATGCCTCTATGACGGTAGCCAGCTCGGCGGAAGAAATGTCGATGGTGACGCAGGAAGTTAAACACTCGTCCGATACACAAACCAGTGAAGTGCAGCACGCCGCGGTTGCCGTTAATGAGATGAGCGCCACCGCCCATGAAATTGCCCGCAACGCTTCTTCTGCAGCGGATAGCGTTAGCGAAGTGGATATGCAGTTAAAAGAGGGCGTTGAGGTTTCCCAGGAAGCCCGCCAGGAGATTGAAGCCCTGACACACGAAGTACAGGATGCAGCGAATGCTATCAAAGAGCTTGAGCGCAATAGTGAAAACATAGGGCAGGTGTTAGATGCGATTCAAAATGTTGCCGAACAGACCAACCTGCTAGCGTTGAATGCGGCGATTGAAGCAGCAAGGGCTGGCGAGCAAGGTCGAGGTTTTGCGGTGGTGGCTGATGAGGTAAGAACCCTGGCGCAGCGTACGCAAGAGTCAACAGAGACGATTCGTAAAACCATTACTGAATTTCAGCAGGGTACCAATCAAGTGGTTGCCACGGTAAGTAACTCAAACCAGCGTGCCGAGTCCGGTATTGCCAAGGTAACAAGGTCTTCAGAGATTTTAACGGATATCTCAACCATGGTTAGCCAAATTAACGATATGAATATCCAGATAGCGGCTGCCGCAGAAGAGCAAAGTGCAACTGCAGAAGAAATTAGTAGTAATGTAACCCGCGTGTCTGATCTGTCAAAGGCGACCAAGGCGCAAACGGAACAAACCTCAGAGGCCAGCGGGGAGTTGGCTCAATTGGGTACATCTCTAAGAGATATGGTGAGTACTTTTAAACTTTGATTGCGGAAGTTTTTCCGGGATAGACAACAAAAAAGGCCAACAGATGTTGGCCTTTTTTGTTTTTGTGTGACGTAAATTATACCTTGCAAACCTCTTCAGCCTGAAACCCTTTAGGCCCTTCAGATAAGGTAAACTCAACTTGTTGGCCCTCATCTAACGTTTTGTAACCATCCCCTGCAATAGAGCGAAAATGAACAAAGACATCGTCTCCCTGTTCCTGAGTGATAAACCCAAAGCCTTTTGCGTTGTTAAACCATTTTACCGTTCCGGTTACACGATCTGACATTAAATTAATCCTCTTTATTATATTGATTATTATTGTGAGTAACTAATTCAGTGCTACTGTTGTTCTTTGACAATATTACATAACACTGGCTGGGCTGATCTTCGCAAGCGAATGATAAGTCCCGAGGGAAAGCAGGAAGCGATTAAACTACCCTAAATAAATAAACAAACTCATTCAATTATTGTTATTAGTCTTTTGATAAAAGGCAAAAACTTGAGCCAGATAGTACCGTCTGGCAAATAGACTTGTCTACTCATTTAAATAAAAATTTATCCGTAAGCAGCATTTACGGATAAAGCTTGGGCAGACAGTTACAGGGCATTAATTTGTTCCAGTTGCTGTTGCAGCTTGTCGAGAGATTGCTGCTGGGCTAATTGTTTTTCCTTTTCTTTATTGACGACGGCTTCTGGTGCTTTATCAACAAATTTAGGATTGCTTAGCTTGCCGCTAATACGGTCCAAATCTTTCTGCAGTTTTTCAATCTCTTTCGCCAGGCGCGCGGTTTCGGCTGCTTTATCGATCAGGCCTGCCATCGGCACCAGGATTTCCATTTGTCCAACCAATGAGGTGGCTGACATGGGCGCTTTATCACCTTCGGCCAGCCAGGTAACTGTTTCCAGCTTGGCCAGTGTCATCAGGAACTGACGGTTTTCTTCCAGCCTTCTCTGATCTTCGCTATCCCCATTTTTTATCAGGATAGGAATGGCTTTGGCAGGGGAGATATTCATTTCACCGCGAATATTACGCACACCTTCAATCACGCCTTTTACCCATTCAATGTCCGTCTCGGCCTGGGCATCAATATAATCTTGATTTAATTCAGGGTAGGGTTGCAACATAACGGTGGCTTCACCACCTTCAGTGACTTTGCCGGTCAGTGGTGCAACGCGCTGCCAAATTTCTTCAGTGATAAAGGGCATAAACGGGTGAAGCAAACGCAATGTGGTTTCCAATACGCGAATCAAAGTACGACGGGTACCTTTTTTCAGGGCAGGGGAGGCGTTGTCGTCCCATAGCACGGGTTTTGAAAGCTCGAGGTACCAATCACAGTATTCGTTCCAGATAAACTCGTAGAGCGCCTGTGAGGCCAAATCAAAGCGATATTGCGCAATGGCTTCAGCCACTTCCTGTTCGGTGCGTTGTAAACGGGAAATAATCCAGCGGTCGGCCAGGGTTAATTCGTAGTCGCTGCTGCCGTCTTGTCCGCAGTCCTGGTCTTCGGTATTCATCAGCACATAGCGGGCTGCATTCCAGATTTTATTACAGAAGTTGCGGTAGCCTTCGATACGGCCCATATCAAATTTAATATCGCGGCCGGTAGAGGCCAGCGAGTAATAAGTAAAACGCAGCGCATCGGTACCATAGGCGGCAATGCCTTCGGGGAATTGCTTGCGTGTTGCCTTTTCAACTTTTTTGGCTAACTGTGGCTGCATCATACCGCTGGTGCGTTTGCCCACCAGTTCTTCCAGTTCAATGCCATCAATCAAGTCGATAGGGTCTAACACATTGCCTTTGGACTTGGACATTTTCTGCCCTTCGGCATCCCTTACCAAGCCGTGAACATAGACCTGCTTAAAGGGCACTTCCTGTTTAAAGTGCAGGGTCATCATAATCATTCTGGCTACCCAGAAGAAAATAATATCGAAGCCGGTGACTAATACATTGGTTGGGTGGAAGGTGGCGAGTTCTTTGGTGTCTTCTGGCCAACCCAGGGTTGAGAAGGTCCATAGCGCTGAGGAGAACCAGGTATCCAGTACGTCGTCGTCCTGACGTAAGGTTTGATCCCCTAAACTATGTTTGGCGCGCACCTCTTCTTCATTGCGGCCCACGTAGACCTTACCTTCTTCGTCATACCATGCAGGGATACGGTGGCCCCACCATAGCTGTCTGGAGATACACCAGTCCTGGATATCACGCATCCATGAGAAATAGATATTTTCATATTGTTTGGGTACAAATTCGATATCGCCATTTTCAACGGCGGCAATAGCTGGTTTCGCCAGGGTCTTGGCATCGACATACCACTGATCGGTTAGATAAGGCTCGATAACCACACCGGAGCGATCACCGCGGGGAACCTTTAACTTATGGTCATCAATTTTATCCAGCAGCCCCTGTGCGTCTAAATCGGCAACGACTTGCTTACGGCAATCAAAACGATCCATACCTTGATAGGCTTGCGGGACGTTTTTATTCATTGTGGCATTGTCGGTAAGCACATTGATCATCGCCAGGTTATGGCGCTTACCCATTTCATAATCGTTAAAGTCATGGGCGGGGGTGATTTTTACGCAACCGGTACCGAATTCCATATCGACATATTCGTCGGCGATAATGGGAATTTCTCGATCAGTTAATGGCAGTTTGATCATTTTACCGATCAGGCTCTGATAGCGTTCATCGTTGGGGTTAACAGCAACAGCGGTGTCACCCAACATGGTTTCGGGGCGAGTAGTGGCAACGGTTAGTTGACCAGAACCATCAGCTAGCGGGTAGTGGAAGTGCCACAAAAAACCGTTTTCTTCTTCAGAAATAACTTCAAGGTCGGATACGGCGGTATGCAGTACGGGGTCCCAGTTAACCAGGCGGGTGCCGCGGTAAATCAGGTCTTCTTCATATAAGCGTACAAAGACTTCCTGTACAGCGTTAGACAAGCCTTCATCCATGGTAAAGCGTTCACGTGACCAATCCGCAGAGGCGGCCATACGGCGAAGCTGTTGGGTAATGTTGCCGCCGCTTTCTTCTTTCCACTCCCAGACCTTCTCAATAAACTTGTCCCGGCCCAGTTCTTTGCGTTTGATACCCTGAGCTTCCAGTTGGCGTTCCACCACCATTTGGGTGGCAATACCGGCGTGGTCAGTTCCCACCTGCCAGAGGGTGTTATTACCTTTCATCCGGTTATAGCGGATCAACACATCCATAATGGTTTCCTGGAAACCATGGCCCATATGCAGGCTGCCGGTGACATTCGGCGGCGGGATCATAATGCAGTAGGGCTCACCTTCACCGCTGGGAGCAAAATAGCCTTTCTTTTCCCAGTTTTGGTACCACTTGGTTTCGATGTCGGCGGGTTGGAATGTTTTATCCATTAGTGTTGGGCTTCTTCGTGTAAAAAGGGGTCAGTAGTATAAAGAGTTATGGCTTGGCAGAAAACAGGTACAGGGGGAATAAAGCGTGAAATAGGCGGGTAGGAGTGAGTGAGGGCTGTAATTCAAAGGTATGAACTAAACGAGGCCGTAACCCCAAAAAGCCGTCATTCCCGCCTTCGCGGGAATGACGGTAGTCATTTTCGTTGAAGCCAGTCCTCAATCACACAAGTGTTTCTCCGCCAACTGTTTAATCACTGCAGGGGAGCACTGGGATAACCGCTGGCGCAGTTGGTCTTCAATGGTCGGAATAAACTCATCAATGATTTCCTGAATCAGTAGATCCATATTCACTTCTTCTTCGGCTGCTGGGCTCGAGGTAGCGTGAGGGGCCATTTCAAATTCGGTGAACATCTCTTCCTGCTCTTCCTCATAGCCTGGGTCTTCAGGGTTTAGGGGTGGGTTTAGGGGTGGGTTTAGTGACTCGGGTTCGCTATTAACCACATCATCCAGAATAGGAATATCGATATTAAGATCATCATCCAGTAAACCTTTGATGGATTTGAGTTCATCCAGTAAATCGTTTTTTGAGGTTTTTTCCTGGGGCAATTGTTCGTTATTACTACTCATGGGGATGTCCAGCCTGGGTGCTCTTTTAGATTTTTGGATAAAGCATAGCAGTGATCATTTATTTGCGCAGATCGTGGTTTTCCAGCGGGTAACCGCGGTCTCGATAGAAGCGATAATTGCTGCGGGTGGACTCAATGACGGTGGCGGATTGCACAACAATTTCTGACACCCGCTCAAAGCGGCTAAAGAACTCGGGTACCGTCGGCGAGAGGTTAATCAATAAACCGTTAACAGCGGTTGAAGATCCTTGACCTCGATTAAAACCGATATTTAATAAGCCCTGTGCGTTACTGTCAGTCTCTTTGGTTTCAAGCTGGTGCGGAACAAAACTGCTATTGCGCCACGACCATAATAATTGATCCAGTGCGTTGGCTTGAGCCTGGTCCTCGCTGTGGATATAAATCGAATGGCCCAGCTTAAAGGCTTTCTCTGCCAGTCGGCAGGCGAACAGCTGGCGCTGTTCGCTGCTTTCGGCACCCAGGATATAAAAGTCGACCTTGGTCATTGGCCTTATTTACCGCTTTTGTTGATCAGGTATTGCGTGAGCAAACCAACAGGGCGGCCTGTGGCGCCTTTATTGCCACCTGAATTCCAGGCGGTGCCCGCAATATCCATATGGGCCCAGCGCATATTTTTAGCAAAGCGTGACAGGAAGCAAGCCGCTGTAATACTGCCGCCACCCGGGCCACCAATATTGGCAATATCCGCAAAGTTGCTGTTTAGCTGGGACTGGTATTCGTCCCACAGCGGCATATGCCAGGCTTTGTCGCCAATCTGTTTACCGGCGTCCAGCAATTCTTCGGCAAAATCGTCTTCATTACTGTAAAGGCCGGAGGCGTGTTTACCCAGCGCCACCACGCAGGCACCGGTTAAGGTGGCGATGTCAATCACGGACTGGGGTTTGAATTTTTCTACATAGGTCAGGGCGTCACAGAGTACCAGCCGACCTTCAGCATCGGTGTTCAGCACTTCAATGGTCTGGCCAGACATACTGGTAACCACATCACCGGGTTTGGTGGCATTGCCGGCGGGAAGGTTTTCTGCAGCGGCAATAACAGCCACCACATTGATCGGCAGCTTAAGCTCAGTGATTGCTGTCATGGTGCCCATTACACTGGCTGCACCACACATATCATATTTCATTTCATCCATAGCGGCGCCGGGCTTAAGGCTGATACCGCCACTGTCAAAGGTAATCCCTTTGCCAACCAGGGCATGGGGCTTTTGGCTTTTGGCAGCTCCTTTGTATTCCATCACGATTAATTTAGCGGGCTGGTCCGTACCGGCGGTGACCGATAGCAATGAGCCCATACCCAATTCGCGCATTTTCTTTTCTTCAAGCACAGAAACAGACAGGCTTTTGTGCTTTCTGCCCAAGGCTTTTGCCTGTTTGGCTAAATAGCTTGGGGTACAAATATTGCCCGGCAGGTTGCCCAGTTCTTTGGCCACGTTCATACCGGTGGCAATGGCTTTACCCTGGTTGGCCGAAGCCTTGGTCTGTTTGTCAGCTTTGCTGGTAACAGTCACTCGCTTCAGGGTTGCCGCAGGCTTGGGTTTGCTAACGGTTTCGCTATAGCGGTAGTTGGCGCTGCCGCCGGCAATGGCCACCTGGCCCGCTGCCCATGCGTTGTCACGGCCCTGCACAGAAAGCTCATCAATTAATAGGCAGGCGTCTTTTAGCTTGCTGTCGCTGGCGACTTTTAAGCCTGCAGTCAGTAGTTTGCGAAAATCCGCTTCCGCCAGTTTCTTACCTTCGCCGCAGCCCAATAGCAGAATACGTTCAGCTTTAACGCCGCTGATAGCCGGCAGCAGCAGGGTATCGGCTACCTTACCTGAGATATCACCGCGTTTAACCATGGCTTGAATAACACCGCCGCTGGCTTTATTTAAGCGCCTGGCCACTTTGGACAATTTTCCATCGGTAAAAACAGGGGTAATTAAGCACTGGCTGCGAAGTGATTCCGGTTCGGTAATAGCTTTAACGATGACATCCATAGGGCTTCCTTTGATACTGTATTGGCTTAAATAAAAAGATTGATAGATAATGCTTGCGCATTCCTAATGGCGCCATAGTGTACTGGCTAGCCGTTAAGGTTAAAAGGCTCTATAAAATAATTCTGGGACATATTTATCCATGATTCTTTTCCGCTATTTGGCGAGGGAAATCTTTATCACCATGTTGGCGGTCAGCGCTACTTTGCTGGTGATAGTGATGAGTGGGCGCTTTGTGAAATATCTCGCCCAGGCTGCTTCCGGTGATTTAGCCCCGGATGTGGTTTTCAGTATTATGGCTTACCGTCTGCCCAGCTTTCTGGAGCTGGTGTTACCGCTGGGTTTATTTATAGCCATCCTGTTGGCCTATGGCCGTCTCTATGTAGAAAGTGAAATGACCGTGATGGCGGCCTGTGGTTTGTCGACTCGCCGGTTGGCGTTGTTTACTTTGGCGCCCGCAGTTGCAGTAGCGCTTTTAGTCTCCTGGTTAAGTTTGTATGCCAGCCCCATGGGTATTGCCAAGGTGCAGGAAATTTTTCAGGATGCTAAAAACTCCAGCGGTCTGGAATTGCTGGTGGCGGGGCGCTTTCGTATAGATGAAAAGTCAGGGCGGGTTACCTATATAGAGCGCCTCGATGATGGCAGGCAAGTGATGGAGGAGGTGTTTTCCGCTGAGCAGTCCAAGGCCAGGCAGGGGGGCAAAAAGCTTTCGGTGATATTGGCCGAGCGGGGCACGATACAAAATATTGAGCAACACAATGGGCGCTATCTGGTGTTGGAAAATGGCTATCAATATATTGGCAAGCCCGGCAGCCAGGAATTCAGGGTGACGGCCTTTGATCAGTTTGGGCAGTTAATTAAAGAGCCGGAAATACAGCGCAATAGCTATAAAAAAACCGATGCCCGTAGTACCGAACAACTGCTAGCCTCCACTAAACTGGAAGATAAAGCTACGCTGCAGTGGCGTATTTCCCTGGGCATTTTAGTGCCAATCATTGCCCTGATTGCCCAGGCATTAAGTGAAACCAATCACCGTCGTGGGCGCTTTGTAAAAATGCTGCCGGCCTTTTTGATTTATATTGTTTATATCGTGCTATTAAATGCCGCAAGGGATGGTATAGAAAAAGAAAAAATTCCTTTGGAATTGGGGTTGTGGTGGGTACATGGGGTGTTTTTGTTAATTGCTTTGCTGCTGTTATTTGGTGCTGATGGTTGGCGTCGGTTGCGGTCTAAATCAGCCCCGGGTCTTGATACTCGTGGGGCGGGGCAATAAGCGATGAAAAAGTTGAGTCGTTATATCTCCAGCGTTATTTTTGCCAGTATTTCACTGGTGCTTATTGTGTTGTTGGGCTTTGATGCCATCGCGGCCATTATCGATGAGATGGATAATCTGCAGCAACACTATGATTTTGTAGCGGCACTATGGTTTGTGTTGTATTCCATTCCGGCGAATGTCTTTGATTTATTACCCTTTGCTGCCTTGGTGGGCTGTTTGGCTGGATTGGGTGCTTTGGCCAATAATAGTGAGTTAGTGGTGATACGCAGTGCGGGTGTGTCAACCAATCGAGTGGTGTGGATGGTTATGCGTCCCGCTATTATGATTATGGTCGCCGGGATGTTGATCAGTGAATATGTTGCGCCTTACAGCGAAAGTATTGCCCAAAGTGAGCGCGCTATTGCCCTGCGTCAATCAGAAAATGTGGTGAGCCGTGAGGGCCTGTGGCATCGGGAAGGTAATCAGTTTATGCACTTTAGTGTAGTGCAACCGAACGGTGTTTTATACGGTGTGACGATTTATAGCTTTGATGAAAAACGCCGCCTGTTAAATACTCTCTATGCCGAGCGGGCTATTTACCAGCGCGATCATTGGTTGCTGGAAGATGTGCTTGAGAGTCGCCCGAAGGATGACCAGATAGAAAGCGAAACGGTATCATCCAAGCAGTGGTGGACGGATGTATCGCCTAAATTGCTGAACTTGCTGGTGTTGGACCCAGTCAATTTATCGATTTCCGGCCTGTGGCAGTATTCCAATTATCTGGAGGGGCAGGGTTTAAATAACGGACCTTATCGTCTGGCGTTTTGGAAGAAGGTGTTGCAACCTTTGTCCACCGTCACTCTGGTGTTGATTGCCATTTCTTTTGTGTTTGGTCCATTGCGGGAAGTGACTATGGGCTATCGTATTTTTATTGGCGTATTAGTGGGTATTATTTTTAGAACCGCACAGGATATGTTGGCCCCCGCTAGTATGGTGTATGGCTTTCAGCCGATTTATGCGTCTTTGATTCCGATCATCATTTGTTTAATCATCGGGGTCTTGCTGTTGCGTAAGGCTCGTTAAACTATTGCTTTTTTGGGTGAATGACTATGCGCGTGTCCGACCAGCGATCGTGCCAGGTCAAATTGTCCTTATCAATCCACACCCACCAATAACCCATTCCCAGACAAGCGGCTGATACAAAGGCTCCGGCAATGCGTTGCAGGCATTGCTTGAGGGAAATTGTTTGCCCTTGCTTATCTACCACATACAAACGCCAGGCTTGCATCCCCAGAGTTTGGCCATTCTTTCTCCAGAACCAGCAAAAGAAACTGATATACACCAGTAGCAAGTAGCTTTGAAAAGGCCAGCCCTCGACCAGTGTGGGTAATTCATGAACCACTTGTTCATTGGCCTTATCCAGCTTCTGCCCGGTTTGAAAAAATAAGGTTGGAATGGTGGCGGTAAATAACAGGCCGAAGATTAATAGCGAGTCATAGGTCATGGCAGCCAGTCGTTTGATCACTCCGGCGCTGGGGTATTGTGTTTGCGAGTCAGTCATAGCAATGGGGGCTGGGAAATTTGGCATCATTCTAGCAGAACCGATGGTTAGCACAATCCGCACTTCCGTCATAGCCGCGAAGGCGGGAATGACGTATAGAATAGAAAGCGTAAACGAGATGCAAGAGCTGGGGGGGTAGAGGGGGTTAACAATACAGGCTAAAACTCGTATTCGACACCGAACTTAACTTTGTCACCCGACAGCCGCAGGCGATAATCAACTTCGAACAGACTGCTATTAAAATCGGATTCGCTGGTGGTATTGATACCACTATTACCGGAATAATTTTTATATAAAGATTTAATGCTCATTCGCAGCAATTTTCCGGCCGCAGAGCCGCCTTCTCTGCGTGAGTAACCTTCCTGATGTTGTTGCAGCCATAGGTAGTTAAAAGCCAGGTCGTCGGCTTGTTCATCAGAGGCGACTAAAGGCTCGAGAAAAACCCGGTTGGGCATAACCTGCTCCAGTAGGGTTTTATTACTATTGCCTGTTTCGCTGGCGGTATTGGGACGAAGCTGTTGGTAAAAAGAAGGGGGCGGTATTTGGTCTGCTGACAGGGTGATTTTGTCGGCATATAAAACAGGGCTAAAGCTGGCGATAACCAGTAAAAGTGTTAGAGCTAAGACTGCAGACAGGTTTATTACGGGTTGAGCGCTTGTATTGGCTGTGCACGCCAAAGTGCGATAGGGCTGGCTTATAACTTTGTACTGCTTAAATGGCTGCATCTATTCTCCATAAAAAACCAATCATGACCATTAATTTAGCCAGTTTTGTCGGTCATTCATAGTTATTTATTTATTCTTATTAGCTATATTATTGCCAAAATAGTGAGGTTTTAAGATTTACATGTCAGGGAGCCTTGAGGGCTCTAGAGTAGATGGTAAGCCTATACTGACCTGCGATAGTTATTGTAGGGGGCTGCTAATAAAAGGATTTAAGCTAACTATTTATTGCTAACCACTGAAATATGATCAGTATTTGGAACTGCTGGAGGGGCTTTTTTGACCTGGCCTTCCAGAATATCAGCGCCGATATTCGCCATGCTGATACTACTGGTATCCGGGTCTAGTGGTGGTAAGTCTTCAGTGAGCTGCTCTAAGTCTGAGCCCACTGGTGCCAGTGTTATATCGTCCAGATTCAGGAGTGGTGAAGGTGGGGTTTCCGGCCTCTCGGTAAGCAGGTCTTCTCCTGCAGCGGCCACAGAAAGATGGCCTGTATCCGGTGCCGGCGGCATGGGTTTGATCTCAGGCTCAGGTTCCATAAAGGCTGAAACCATCTTGATATTACTGATATCAACCTCGACCCCTGGTGTTTGCTGCCGCTCGTTGGCTTTGAGTAAATCGCTGCCGGTGGGGGCTAAAGACCAGACGTCGTTTTGTGCTGTGTCATTGGTTTGCTGGTGAGCCCTAAAGGAAACCAGTAGACCTGCCCTATGCAAGGCGGCCTTGTATTTAAGGGCCTGGGGTTTATCGACACCCCGCTTTAGAGGTTGCGGTTTGCCACTAAATATTTTCTCAACATTGCCCGGCGTTGTTTTGAATAGAGTCGCCAGATTAGTTTTGGCGGTCTGGGTATCAACACCGTCCACCAGCTGTCCAGTAAATATAATGTCGTAAAGTGGTTGATCCATGATTCAGTTCTTCTCACTATTTAAAACCCAGCTCTTTACAGTATAGCCTAGCCATACGCTTAAAACAGACCGCGCTTTTATTAGCCAACAGCTCGACTTAAAACTATCATCTTCGGCTGTTCGAATTTATACTCTCGGCCATTGTTAAGGTATTGCTGGAACACAATTGAAATAGGCAGGGTGGAAGTGATTGATGAGTGTTCAATCGAATATTGAAAGTAAATTGTTGGTTGAGTTAGTGGTTGACCATCTTGAAGTGGTCAATGAAAGTCATAGCCATAATGTGCCTGCGAATTCAGAAACGCATTTTAAAGTAACAGCAGTATCTGCTGATTTTGACGGCAAGCGCAGTGTGGCCAGGCATCAAATGATTTATAAGCTGCTTGCTGAAGAACTGGCTGGCCCTGTTCATGCTTTAGCTCTGCACACATATACTCCAGATGAATGGCAGCAGCGCGAGGCGGTTTCTCCCGAGTCCCCTGACTGCCTGGGTGGCAGCAAGGCGGATCGTTAAAGCTAGAGTGGCTTAATATTTCTTCTTAATGATTCCGGTATATATTGCTCCACTTGCTGTGGCGGCGGTGTACGGTTTTTTGCCACGTCTGTCCAATTCAATAAATTATAAAAGTGACGAATATTCTGTACATAGGTAACCGGTTCGTTGCCCCGTGCATAGCCATGTTTTGTACCTTTATACCAGCGGCGCTTGCTAAGTAGCGGCAGGTTATCTTTCACATCTGCCCACTTGCTAGGGTTACCGCCACGGCGTTCAGTGATTTTCCTGGCATCTTCCAGGTGCCCCATACCCACATTATAAGCGGCCAGGGCAAACCAGGTGCGGTCGGGTTCTTTTACCCGGTCAGGCAGGCGGCGTAAAATCTTATTAAAATACCTGGCACCACCACGGAGACTTTGCTCGGCATCCAGCCGGTTTTTAATACCCATTTCTTTGGCGGTAGGTAGAGTAAGCATCATCATACCCCGTACCCCCGTGGGTGATCTTGCCCTGGGATTCCAGTGGGATTCCTGGTAGCTGATAGCCGCCAGCAGTCGCCAGTCAATGCCGTACTCGATGGCTATCGCCTCTATCATATTCTTGTATTTGGGTAGCCTTTGTTCAACGGCCTGGTTAAACGTTAAAGAGCCAATACGGTTGACCTGTTCACTATGGCTGTAAAATCGCTCTTCAAGTTGCCGCAGGGTGCCGTTATCTTTGATTTTTTTAAAGAAGGTTGCCAATTCGTCAATCAGCCCGGGTGTGGTAATGGTGCCGGGCAGGGCCCAGGCCAGCTGCCCGGGTTGGCCAATTTCAAAAGCAATATTAAGGCGGGGATAAAAACCGCGATTGGCCAGGTATTCATTGGAATCCAAAATGGTGTAATCAATTTCACTGCTGCTAAGCATGTCCAGCAGGTCCACAGTTTCAACATCGGTTGCTGTGCGCCAGTTTAACTCGGGGTAGTCCGGTTTAAGCCGGTTGAGTATCTCGTTGTGGCTGCTTTTTGCCATTACTGTGATTTTGCTGCCAACCAGATGCTCCGGTGACCTCGGTCGTTTGGTGCCAGCGCGGTAAAGTACATATTGTTTGATTTCCATATAGGCTGGGGAGAAGTTGAGTTGTTTTTGCCGTTCTTCGGTAATTGTTAAGCCGGCTGCGGCCAGGTGTACATTGTTATCCTCCAGTGATTGAAAAATTTCTTCCAGGCTATGTAGTACCGTAACCTCCAAATCCACATCCAGATGCTCGGCAAACAGCCGTGCCAGTTCATACTCAAAACCGGTGGCGCCTGTGCGGTCTTCAAAATAGGTGCTGGGGCCATTTCTGGAGACAATACGCAAAGTACCTTGCTCTTTAATCGTCCTGGGCTGGTCTTTTTCTGTACAACCCGATACCAGGCAAAGTGAGCCCAATAGCAGTAGGGTGCTTAACAAACAGGGATTTTTTAGTCGTCTTTTCCAAAGCATGCCTTAAGTGTATAGGCAGATAGTGGCTTCGTCTTGGCAATAGTTAGTATAAAGGGTGAAATTATCCCTCAGCTGGGCTTAAGTCTGCCGCCAACTTCCAGTAGAATAGCGGCCTTTCACCATTCCATCACTTGCTGACAAAGGCCTTCACGTAAAATGTTGATTAATCGTGGCGCACCCGCTCTATCCGGTTTTCGTATTCAAAAACTCCTGGATACCCTGAAGTCTTCTGTTCCCGGTTTAAATAGCCTGAGTGCAGAGTTTGTGCACTTTACTGATGCCAGCTCTTCCCTGAATGATGAACAACAAAATGTGTTAGCCCAATTACTGCATTATGGCCCAAAGGCCGAGGCTGTCAGTACCGATGGTCAAATGTTGCTGGTGGTTCCTCGCCCCGGAACGATTTCCCCCTGGTCCAGCAAGGCTACCGATATTGCCCATAATGCCGGGCTGGAACAAATTACCCGGATTGAGCGTGGTGTTGCTTATTACATCAAAGCAGAGCCAGCCTTGTCTGATGAGCAATTGCAAACCGTCTCGGCCCAGGTTCATGACCGTATGGTCGAGGTGGTGATGCACAGCCTTGATGATGTTGAGGTGCTGTTTACCCACGATGACCCTACGCCTATGACATCGGTTGATGTGATTGCCGGTGGCACCGAGGCGCTGGCTGAGGCCAATATCAATTTAGGTTTGGCGTTGGCGGATGATGAAATTGATTATTTAGTCGACAGCTTTACCGAGTTGGGCCGAAACCCAACCGATGTCGAGTTGATGATGTTTGCCCAGGCCAACTCAGAGCATTGCAGGCATAAAATCTTTAATGCCAGCTGGACCATCGACGGTGAAGAGCAGGACCACTCGCTGTTTAAAATGATCAGAAACACCAATGAGTTGGGTGGCGAGAATGTACTCTCGGCTTATTCCGATAACGCCGCCGTTGTTGCAGGCAGCCATGCGGGCCGTTTTTATCCTGACCCGGGCTCCCATACCTATAGCTACCACCAGGAAGATATTCACCTGTTGATGAAGGTAGAAACGCATAATCACCCCACAGCCATTGCACCGTTTCCCGGCGCAGGCACCGGCTCCGGTGGTGAGATTCGTGATGAGGGTGCAGTAGGTCGTGGTTCCAAACCCAAAGTAGGTTTAACCGGCTTCTCGGTTTCTAACCTCCAGATTGATGGTTACCAACAGCCCTGGGAATTAAATTACGGCAAGCCTGACCGCATTGTGACCGCGCTGGATATTATGTTGGAAGGCCCCATTGGCGGCGCCGCATTTAATAATGAGTTTGGTCGCCCCAACCTCAATGGCTACTTCCGTACCTATGAAGAAACTGTCAATGGCCCAGCGGGCATTGAGCGCCGTGGTTACCACAAACCCATTATGATTGCCGGTGGTTACGGCAATATCAAAGCTGAGCATGTGGATAAGCCTGAATTTGATGCGGGCTGTAAACTGATTGCCCTCGGTGGCCCTGCCATGTTGATTGGTCTGGGGGGCGGTGCTGCTTCCAGTATGGCCTCTGGTAGCTCCAGCGAAGATCTGGACTTTGCCTCCGTACAACGCCAAAACCCTGAAATTGAGCGCCGCTGCCAGGAAGTCATAGACCGCTGTTGGGCTATGGCCGATAACAACCCCATCGCCTTTATTCACGATGTGGGTGCCGGTGGTTTATCTAACGCTTTTCCCGAGTTGGTAAAAGATGGTAACCGTGGCGGTACTTTTGAATTACGTAATGTGCCTAATGATGAGCAGAGCATGTCACCCTTGGCTATCTGGTGTAACGAATCCCAGGAGCGCTATGTGATGGCGGTTAAGCCAGAAGATTTGGCCGTGTTTGAAGCTATCTGTGAGCGTGAGCGCTGCCCTTATGCCGTAGTCGGTGAAGCCACTGATGAACATCACCTAAGAGTGGGTGACAGTTATTTTGACAACAATCCCGTTGATTTACCGATGTCTATTTTGTTTGGCAAGCCGCCAAAGATGCATCGCGAGATTGAGCGCAGCCGTTATGACAAGCCCGGCTTTAGCACTGCAAGAATTGATGTGAATGATGCCGCCGAGCGTATCTTGCAATTGCCCACTGTCGCCAGCAAAAACTTTTTAATTACTATTGGTGACCGTTCGATTACCGGTATGGTTGCCCGCGATCAAATGGTTGGCCCCTGGCAGGTGCCCGTTGCAGATTGTGCAGTAACCACCGTGGCTTTTGATAGTAATGCCGGCGAAGCGATGGCGATGGGTGAGCGTACCCCAATGGCATTGATCAATAGTCCTGCTTCGGGTCGAATGGCTATTGGTGAGGCGATTACCAATATTGCGGCTACACGTATTGGCTCCTTATCCGATATTAAATTATCAGCAAACTGGATGTGTGCCGCAGGTCACCCCGGTGAAGATGAAGCCCTTTATGACACGGTTAAAGCCGTTGGTATGGAGTTGTGTCCAGAACTCGGTATGACCATCCCGGTGGGTAAAGACTCTATGTCTATGCGCACAGCCTGGGAAGATAAAGGCAAAGAGAAGTCGGTGACTTCTCCTATGTCGCTGATTATTACCGCGTTCTCTCCCGTATTAGATGTCCGTAAAACAGTAACGCCGCAGTTGCATACCGACCAGGGTGATACTGATATTCTGTTGATCGATCTCGGGCTTGGTAAAAATCGTTTAGGCGCCAGCTGCCTGGCGCAGGTTTATAACCAGATTGGTAATGAAGCAGCGGATGTTGATAGTGCGGAACAGTTAAAGGGTTTCTTTAATGCTATACAGCAATTGTTAGAAGCCGATTTATTGTTGGCCTACCACGACCGCTCCGATGGCGGTTTACTGGCAACACTGGCAGAAATGGCTTTTGCGGGGCATTGCGGTATCGATATTGATATTACCGCCTTGGGTGATGATCCAGTCGCCGCTTTATTTAACGAAGAATTAGGCGCAGCCTTGCAAATTAAAACGGCGGATAAAGATGCCGTGCTTAACGTGTTTGCCGATGCGGGTTTGACTGAAGCTGTACATGCCATTGGCTCAACGAATGGTGATGACAAAATCCGTATTAGTACTGGCGACAACCTATTGATCGACAATGATCGCAGCTACTATCAGCGCCTATGGAGTGAAACTAGTTTTCGCATTCAATCGCTTCGGGATAACCCAGATTGTGCCCAGCAAGAGTTTGATGGTTTGTTAGCGGACAACCCCGGTTTATCCACCCATTTAAGCTTTGATCAAAATGAAGATATAGCGGCGCCTTTTATTGCCAAAGGTTCGCGCCCTAAAGCAGCAATACTCAGGGAGCAGGGTGTTAATGGCCAGCTGGAAATGGCGGCTGCTTTTGATCGTGCCGGTTTTGAAGCTGTCGATGTTCATATGAGTGATATTCTCACAGGCCGGGTTGAGCTGGATCAGTTTAAAGGTTTGGCTGCCTGTGGTGGTTTCTCCTACGGTGATGTCCTGGGTGCCGGCGAAGGTTGGTCCAAGACTATTTTGTTTAATAACCGCGCTAAAGATCAGTTCCAGCAGTTTTTCCATCGACAAGATACCTTTAGTCTCGGTGTCTGTAATGGTTGCCAGATGATGTCTAACTTGAAATCACTGATCCCGGGTGCTGACCATTGGCCACGTTTTGTGCGCAATTTATCCGAGCAGTTTGAGGCCCGTGTGGCTTTGGTTAAAATTGAACAGACCCCGTCTATCTTATTACAGGGCATGGCGGGTTCGCATATGCCGGTTGCTGTGGCTCATGGTGAGGGGCGTGCGGAATTTGCCGATGCCGCTCATCAGCAGGCGCTGGTGGATAGTGGTGCCATAGCCATGCGTTATGTGGATAATCATCTGGCGGTGACTGAACAATATCCGGCCAACCCTAACGGTTCGCCAATGGGGGTGAGTGCTGTTAGCAGCGATGATGGCCGTGTGACCATTATGATGCCGCACCCGGAGCGCGTATTCCGTGCGGTGCAGAACTCATGGCAGCCCGGTGAATGGGAAGAAGATGGTGCCTGGATGCGTCTGTTCCGTAATGGACGGGTGTGGGTAGATTAGAATCAGTGCTTGTTTTGAATACTACAAGTGAACAATAACAAAAGAACATTGAGCAAGATGTAACGGCGACAGATCGCCCTATTTATGGAACCCCTATGCTAAATCAATATCCTCTGTGGAAATACCTACTTATCCTGCTGATAGTCGGCTTTGGTTTTTTCTATGCCGCCCCGAATTTGTATGCTCCTGACCCCGCTGTGCAAATCTCCGGTGAGAGCAGTGCTATGGTGATTGATGAGAAGGCTTTAAAGATTGCTTCCAAGGCGTTAACGGAGGCGAATATTGAATTCTTTGGCGGCGAAGTTAACGCAAAAGGTAGCAATGCCTTAATCCGTTTAAAAGACCGCGAGCTGCAACTGCCTGCCCAGAAAGTCATCCAGCGAGCGATGGGTGACGGTTATATCGTAGCCTTGAATCTGGCCTCAACCACGCCAGACTGGTTGGCTGATTGGGGTGCCCAGCCAATGAAACTGGGTCTTGATTTGAGTGGCGGGGTACACTTTCTGTTAGAGGTCGACACCGCTGCTGCTATTAATAAACGTATGGTTAACTATACCAATGGTATTAAGCGCGTACTCCGTGAAGATAAAATTCGCGGTTTTATTCGCCTGCAAGACGATGGCCGTATTCGCGGCAAATTTAAGACCGAAGATTTGCGTGACCAGGCCAGTAGCAAAATCCGTAGCGAGTATAGCGAGTTGCAGCGCCAGGCTGAAGATAATGAAGGCAGTTTCTTTCTTTATCTGGATATCTCTCCCGCCAAGGTTAAAGAGATCGAAGATTACGCCGTGGACCAGAACTTAATTACCCTGCGTAATCGTGTTAACGAGTTAGGAGTTTCTGAACCTTTGGTACAGCGACAGGGCCGCAACCGTATTGTGGTTGAGTTGCCTGGTATCCAGGACACTGCTGAAGCAAAACGTATTCTTGGCAAGACAGCGAATATGGAATTTCGTCTTGAGGCCAAGTTTGATGCAGCCAGTTCTGCCAAGGAAGAATTTGAATTTCGTGATCAAAACCGAATAGGCAGCGCCTTTCTTGAGCGTGATGTGGTAATCACCGGTGAGCGAGTTGCCAGTGCCTCAGCCGGTTTTGATGCCCAAAGCAGTCAGCCGCAGGTTAATATTACCCTGGATAGTGAGGGCGGTGCCATGATGCACCGCGTGACCCGGCATAATATCCAGCGTCGTTTGGGCGTATTATTTATTGAGCGCAAGAGTCGCACCCGTTATGAAATAAATGATGCGGGAGAAGAGATTGCGATCAAAGTCCCGTTTGATGAAAAGAAAATTATTAGCCTGGCGACTATTCAGGATGCCCTGGGTGTGCAGTTCAGGATTACCGGTCTTGATAACCCTGCAGAAGCGGCAGAACTTGCCTTGCTATTGCGTGCGGGTGCCCTGGCTGCGCCTATCGATTTTGTTGAAGAGCGTACAGTGGGTCCTTCTTTGGGGGCGGAAAATATTCAGCTAGGTGTTATCTCGGTGCAGATTGGTTTGGCACTGGTGGCTGTCTTTATGATGATTTACTACCGTCTGTTTGGCGTGGTGGCGGTTGCCGGTTTGAGCTTTAACCTGGTGTTATTGATTGCCTTAATGTCGATCTTGTCAGCGACATTAACTCTGCCGGGTATTGCCGGTATTGTATTGACCGTTGGCATGGCAGTGGATGCCAATGTATTGATTTTTGCGCGTATTCGCGAGGAATTGAAAAACCGCATATCGCCGCAGCAGGCAATTAGTGCAGGTTATGATCGAGCCTTTGTCACCATTATGGATGCCAATATTACTACGCTGTTAGTTGCCGTTATTTTATATGCGGTAGGTGCAGGTCCTGTGCGTGGTTTTGCAGTGACATTATCCCTGGGGATTATCACCTCAATGTTTACTGCAATTGTGGTTTCAAGAGCGATGATCAACCTGGTGTATGGCGGTCGTAAAGTTAAAAAATTATCTATCTAATTATTTAAAACGTATTAATAGTCGCTGAGGCGAAAAGTTTTATGTCAGAACAACAAGAAACAGTAACGCAGAAAATTATTCCTTTTATGGGGCAGCGGAAATTGGCGATGGTTTTTTCGCTGGTGCTGTTGCTTGTATCGCTGGGCTCATTGGCCACTAAGGGGTTAAATTTTGGTTTGGATTTTACCGGTGGTACTTTAGTTGAAGTAGGCTATAGCAAAGTTGAGCCACTGACTAATATCCGTAATACCATTGCTGAAGCGGGTTATAACAATGCGGTAGTGGTTCACTTTGGTTCCGAGACCGATATCCTGGTGCGTTTGCCAGAAGGCTATAGTGACAAGTTAGGGGCAGAATTGGTGGCTGTACTGCAGCAGGATTTTGACGGCACTATTGATTTGCGTCGTATTGAATTTGTGGGCCCGCAAGTGGGTGACGAATTAAAAGAGCAGGGCGGTCTGGCGATGTTAATGGCGCTGGGTATGGTAATGGTTTATATCGCCTTCCGCTTCCAGTTTAAGTTTTCGGTAGGTGCGGTGTCGGCTTTGGCGCACGATGTAATTATTGTGCTGGGGATTTTTTCCATACTGCAGTTGGACTTTGACTTAACGGTATTGGCGGCGGTATTGGCTGTAATTGGTTATTCGCTTAACGATACTATTGTGGTATCGGATCGTATTAGAGAGAACTTCCGTAAAATTCGTAAAGCTGACGCAGAGAAGGTGATTGATACATCGCTAACAGAAACCCTTGCTCGTACCCTGGTAACATCTGTAACAACTTTGTTAGTACTGATCGCCCTGTTTAGCTACGGTGGTGAGTTGATTCACGGCTTTGCCATCGCATTAATTATTGGTGTGTTGGTGGGAACCTACTCATCGATTTATGTGGCGGCCAATATTCTTTTGGTTATGGGGATTTCCAAGGAAGATTTGGTGATACCTGTTAAGGAAGGGGCAGAAATCGACGATATGCCCTAACCTCCACCCCCATCGTCATTCCCGCCTTCGTGGGAATGACGTGTTTTAATTTTACTCGTCACCCTCATCAACCGCCGCTTCACCTTTTACTGACCTAACCGTAGTAGCAATGTTTTCCTTGATCTCAAGAATCTCAAAATAGTAATTCTCAATTGCCACACAGGCCGAACCATCAGGAAATGATTCCAATTGCTCCAGCAATAAACCATTTAAAGTTTTGGGACCATCGGCGGGCAGTTCCCAGTCCAGGCCTTTGTTGATATCGCGGATCGTGGCTGTGCCGTGGATAATAAAAGAGCCATCTTGTTGGGCGTGAATATCCCTGATCTGGTCGGTCATATTAGAAGTAAACTCGCCGACAATTTCTTCCAAAATATCTTCCAGCGCCACTACACCCTGAACAACACCATATTCGTCTACCACGATACCCAGGCGACGTTGGGCCTGCTGAAAGTTTACCAGCTGTGTATGCAACGGCGTTGCTTCAGGGGTGAAATAAGGTTCGCGAATTTGATTCATTAAACTGCTGCGGTCGATATTACCTTGCTCATCAATCACACGGCTGACATTGCGTTGGTGGAAAATACCAATCACATTATTGATATTGTCTTCAAACACCGGGATACGCGTAAACTCAATAGAGCGTAACTGTTCCAGCAGGGTTTCGTCATTATCATCAAGATCAATCCCGACGACTTCGTTGCGGGGGATCATAATATCTTCAACCGTGGCTTGTTCAAGGTCGAGAATATTAAGCAACATACCCTGGTGACGCTGAGGAATATGTGGACCGGCATCACCTACAATAGTACGTAGCTCATCCTGGCTAATGTTGTCTTCGTTTTGCTTTCTGGTATCAATGCCAGCAAGTTTTAGCAGGTTGTTGGTGATGTTGTTAATAAACCAAACCAGCGGATACAGAATTTTTAATAACGGAACCAATACAGCGCTGGCGGGGAAGGCAATTTTTTCAGGATAAAAAGCTGCGATAGTTTTGGGGGTGATCTCGGCAAAGATTAAAAACACCAGAGTTAAAATAATAGGACCAATGACCACGGAAGCGGCTTCACCCCAAAGGCGAATCACAATCACCGTAAACAAAGAGGCGGCAATAAAGTTAACCAGGTTGTTACCAATTAAAATCAGACTAATTAAACGGTCGGGGCGTTTTAATAAACGGGAGGCGCGGCGAGCACCTTTATGGCCTTTCTTGCGTAGGTGTTTCAGCCGGTAACGGTTGAGTGACATCATGCCAGTTTCGGTGCTGGAGAAGAAGGCAGAAAGTAGTAGTAGTACCGCCAGGATGGCGAAGAGTACTTCCAGGGATAACTCGTTCAACGAGTGGTGTTCCTTATATTATTCAGGGCCGCTTATCTTGAAGAAAAACAGAAATAGAAGCAACCGCTAGGGAAGAATCAGTTCCAGCACAAATTTGCTGCCATAGTAAGCCAGCATCAACGCTGCAAAGCCACCAAAGGTCCAGCGTGCCGCTGTCTGGCTGCGCCAGCCTAACTGGTGCCTTCCCCATAGCAAGATAGCAAAAATCACCCAGGCCAAAATACTGAAAAAGGTTTTATGGGCCAGGTGCTGGGCGAACAGGTCGTCGATAAAGATAAAGCCGGTTATCAGTGACAGTGTTAGTAGCCCCATGCCTATCCAAATCAGCTCGAACAGGATTTGCTCCATCGTTTGCAGTGGCGGCAATGCTTTTAAAATGCCCCCCATATGATGACCTTTAAGGTGGCGTTCCTGCAGGGCCAGTGCAATCGCCTGAATGGTGGCAATCGTCATTAGGCTATAGGCCAAAATAGAAATCAGGATATGGCTAAGCAAGCCAGGTGAGGCCACTGAAATACCGCGCATCGGTGAAGACAGGCTTGAAACAACAATAGAAAGGGCGGCCAATGGAAATAGTGCCACCAATAAGTTACTGGTTGGGCGACGCAAAATACTGATCAGGTTAATAGCGGCAATACAGCAAAATATTAGCGAGGATACCCGGAAAAACCCCAGGTCTATTTGTTGGTCATAGTAAATGATATCAACCGCACTATAGGAATGGGCCAGCACTGCAACAATACCAATTCCCAGTAATACGGAGGTCTTTGGTTGTTTGGTTTTGTTTAATAGGTAAGCAGCCTGTAGCCCTGCTGCAAGCAGATAAAGGCAAATAGCTATGATGTTGGCGGCAGTAATCATCGTTATCGTTTCGGGTCTTATCCGTAGGGCATATTCTGTTGAACATTTCAGTTGAGCATGTTGGTTCGAGCTACCAGCTCGGTTATACTTTGCCAGTTTACACTAATTCAATACAAGTCGTCGCCAGAGAATCACCGCATTATGTTCGAGAACCTAACAGATCGTCTATCTCATTCCCTGAAAAGTATTACTGGTCAGGCGCGTCTGACGGAAGACAATATTAAAGACACTCTGCGTGAAGTGCGAATGGCTTTGCTGGAAGCGGATGTTGCCCTGCCGGTAGTTAAAGATTTTATCGAGGCCATCAAGGTGCGTGCAGTAGGGCAGGAAGTTAGCAAAAGCCTGAGCCCCGGCCAGATGTTCGTCAAGATTGTTAACGACGAACTGGAAGCCTTAATGGGCAAAGCTAATGAGAGCCTCAATCTCTCAACCCAGCCACCAGCGGTGGTATTGATGGCTGGCCTGCAAGGTGCCGGTAAAACCACTTCGGTAGCCAAGCTGGCCCGCTTCCTGAAGGAAAAAGAAAAGAAAAAGGTGATGGTCGTCAGTGCCGACGTCTACCGCCCGGCGGCAATTAAACAGCTGGAAACACTGGCTGAAGAAGTTGAAGCTATTTTCTACCCATCGACTATCGAACAAAAACCCATTGATATCGTCAACGGTGCTATCGCTGAGGCCAAACTACAGTTTGCCGATGTGCTTATTGTGGATACCGCCGGTCGTTTAGCCATTGACGAAGAAATGATGACCGAGATTAAGCAGCTACACGCTGCTATTACGCCAGCTGAAACCCTGTTTGTGGTGGATGCCATGACCGGTCAGGATGCGGCCAACACCGCCAAAGCCTTTAACGATGCCTTGCCATTAACCGGTGTGGTGCTAACCAAGGCGGATGCAGATAGCCGCGGTGGTGCCGCCTTATCGGTACGTCATATTACCGGCAAGCCGATTAAATTTATGGGTATGGGTGAAAAAACCGATGCCCTTGACCCTTTCCACCCCGATCGTGTCGCCTCCCGTATTTTGGGTATGGGCGATATGCTGTCGCTGATTGAAGAAGCCGAGCAAAAGCTGGATCGCAAAAAAGCCGAGAAGCTGGCTAAGAAGATTAAAAAGGGTAAGAAGTTTGACCTTGAAGATCTCCGTGACCAACTGCAGCAAATGCAAAATATGGGTGGCATTGGCGATATGCTGGATAAACTTCCGGGCATGGGCAATATGGCCCAGATGGCTCAATCCCAGATCGATAATAAAGCCTTTACCCGCATGGAAGCTTTGATTAATTCAATGACTCCAAGGGAGCGTCGCAACCCTGATGTGCTGAATGGCTCTCGCAAACGTCGCATTACCCAGGGCTCCGGTACTGAAATCCAGGATCTTAACCGCCTGCTAAAGCAGCATAAGCAGATGGCCAAAATGATGAAGAAAATGAAGTCTAAGGGCGGTATGGCCAATATGATGCGTGGCCTGCAAGGTATGATGCCCCCCGGTGGCGGTGGCTTTCCGGGCCAGTAATCCGTAGCTGTTGTGGTATTTGGGTGCGCATTACTGCTAAAACACCAGATACTGTGGCTAAGTACCTGAAACAGGGTTAAAAAACTTCCTTAAATGGTTCCAAATCGAAGGGCTATGTCGTAGAATACCGCGCCTTTCCGGGGGACCTATTGTCCCTCGGTCTCCTGTTGTGCACTAAGACAGTACGAAGATCTGAGTGCAACGGGTATAAATTTTTCAAGCTCTGGCCAGCAGGCAGAGCCTAATTGTTAGGAAATATAGTGTAATGGTAACTATTCGTTTATCTCGTGGTGGCTCTAAGAAGCGCCCATTTTATCACTTGAATGTTAGTGACAGCCGCACATCGCGCGATGGTCGTTTTATTGAGCGTGTGGGTATCTTTAACCCAATCGCCAGCGGTTCTGAAGAGCGTCTGCGTGTTGATCAAGAGCGTATCGATTACTGGGTAAGCAAAGGTGCTCAGTTGTCTGAGCGTGTTGCTAACCTGGTTGCTCAATCTAAAGCAGCAGCTTAATAGCGTTAGCTATTGAGCCAGGGTGATGACTGAGGCCTGCGAGCTTGTCGTAATCGGTAAGATTACGTCGGTTTACGGTATTAAAGGCTGGGTCAAAATTCACTCCTATACCCAGCCCATGGAAAATTTGATGGGCTATAAGTCTTGCTACCTCGATAAGGGTGACCAGTGGGAACCCATAGATTTTGAGGCGGCAAAACGCCACGGCAAAGGTCTGGTGGCCTTAATCGAAGGCGTTAATGATCGTGAGGTGGCTCGCGGTTATTGTCAGCGAGACATTGCTATCCCGGTGTCTGAGATGCCGGTATTAGCCAAAGGTGATTTTTACTGGCACCAGCTTAACGGCCTAAAAGTGTTTACCACCAATGAACAGGGTGGTGAACAACTGCTAGGGGAAGTTAAGCAAATGATGGAAACCGGCGCTAATGATGTGTTGGTGGTTAGAAAGTGCCAGGGCAGTATCGATAAGCGCGAGCGCTTGATTCCCTGGATACCGGATCAGGTGATTCAAACCGTTGATATAGAGGCGGGGTTGATTCGGATTGACTGGGATGCTGAATTTTAACGCTGCTGTCATTCCCGCGAAGGCGGGAATCTACAGTGCTGGGTTCCCGCCTTTGCGGGAATGACGTTGTTAGTAGAGGGAGCAGGCTGGTGCAAATTGGTGTTATCACTCTGTTTCCTGAGATGTTTGCAGCCATTACCGACCATGGCATTAGTGGTCGAGCTGTTAAACAGGATTTAGTCACAGTACAGCATTGGAACCCTCGCGACTTTACCGAGGACAAGCATCGTACTGTTGATGATCGTCCCTACGGCGGTGGCCCGGGGATGGTAATGAAGGTTGAGCCTTTGCGGGGCGCGATAAAAGCCGCAAAGGAAAAACTTGGGTCAGAGACCACAGTGATTTATCTGTCTCCCCAAGGTCGCCAACTGGACCAGGCCGGTGTTGAAGAGCTAGCCAGCCGGGAGCATTTGATTTTAGTCGCTGGTCGCTACGAAGGTATCGACCAGCGTTTAGTCGAAACGGAAATCGACGAAGAATGGTCTATTGGTGACTATGTACTGAGTGGCGGCGAATTAGCAGCCATGGTCTTGATCGATACGGTGGTCAGGCAAATACCCGGTGCATTAGGCCATGATCAATCGGCGCAGGAAGATTCATTTGCCGAAGGTTTATTGGATTGTCCGCATTACACCAGGCCTGAAGACTTTGAAGGCCGGCCAGTACCCGAGGTACTAATGAGCGGAGATCACGAAAAAATTCGTCGCTGGCGCTTAAAACAAGCGTTAGGGCGAACTTGGCAAAGACGCCGCGAGTTAATTGATAACCGCGAGCTCAATGCCGAAGAAAAAGCATTATTGGCAGAGTTTATTGCTGAGTTAGATAAGCAGTAGATGGCCGCTGATAACATTTAATCATCTGGACCAATGTAGGTTGATCAAAGCCTATAAGTACAGAGTACATACTGGCTGTGAGGCCAGGCAGAACGACTTTAGGAGTCAACCATGAGCAAGAACAAAATTATCGCTGAGTTAGAAGCGGAACAGATGACCAAAGAAGTACCAGAATTTGGTCCTGGTGATACCTTAGTAGTACAGGTAAAAGTAAAAGAAGGTAACCGCGAGCGTCTTCAGGCGTTTGAAGGTGTGGTTATCGCTGTTCGCAATCGCGCCCTTAACTCTGCATTTACCGTGCGTAAAATTTCTCATGGTGTTGGTGTTGAGCGTACTTTCCAGACTTACAGCCCACTGGTTGATAGTATCGAAGTGAAGCGTCGTGGTGATGTGCGCCAGGCTAAGCTTTACTACTTGCGTGAGCTTAGCGGCCGTGCAGCACGCATCAAAGAGAAGCTGGCTAAGTAATTTTTTAGCAATACTTCAAAAAGGCAGCCATTGGCTGCCTTTTTTGTGTCTGCCTACTCGTCATTGCCAAGAAGCAACGTCATTCCCGCGAAGGCGGGAATCCAGCACTGTAGATTCCCGCCTTCGCGGGAATGACAGAATACTTGGGAATGACAGAATACTTGGGAATGACAGAATACCTGAGAATAATTTGATAGGGGTTGTTATTGTTATCTAACACCGGCAATCTAGTTCAATAATGACAAACGCTAAAAACGACAATCCGGTTATCGACCTCTATCTGGATGCCCTGTTTATGGAAAAGGGCCTAAGCCAGAACACCCTGGCCTCCTATCGGCGTGATTTAGTGCATTTTGATCGCTGGCTAGTAACCCAGTCGGTTGCGCTGCTTAAAGTTCAAAAAACCGATATCCATTCCTACCTTTCCTTTCGTTTGCAAAAGAAGCAATCGGCCCGTTCAACGGCGAGGCTGCTTTCTTGCCTACGTGGATTTTATCAATACCAGTTGCGGGAATCGCAAATTTCACTCGACCCCACGCTTGATATAGAAAGTCCCCAACTCCCTAAAACGCTACCAAAGTCCCTGAGCGAAGAAGATGTGGAAGGCTTGTTGGCGGCCCCCGATATTAATGAGCCGTTAGAATTAAGAGACAGGGCAATGCTTGAATTACTTTATGCCTCCGGTTTACGGGTAACCGAGTTAGTCTCTTTACAGGTAGGCCAGCTAAGCATGACCCAGGGAGTGGTCAGGGTGATGGGTAAGGGCAGCAAAGAACGCCTGGTGCCCACTGGAGAAGAAGCTCTACTTTGGCTGCAGCGCTATATGCAGCAGGCCAGGCCACTGCTATTAGGGGCAAAGATGAGCGATGTGATGTTCCCCTCAAAACGGGGCACAATGATGACTCGCCAAACGTTCTGGCACCGTATTAAAATCTACGCCCAGCGGGCCGGCATAACTCGCCCCTTATCGCCCCATACCCTGCGCCATGCTTTTGCCACCCATTTGATTAACCACGGTGCTGACCTGCGAGTTGTACAATTACTCCTTGGGCACAGTGACCTGAGCACTACACAAATATATACTCATGTCGCCAGAGAGCGAATGAAAGATTTACATGCCGAACATCACCCTAGAGGGTAAAGCCTAAAAACGTCATTCCCGCGAAAGCGGGAATCCAGAATGACCCATAAAGTTAAATAGAGAGAATTACATGAAATTGTTTGCGAGTTTACCGGTCTTAACGGCAGCTTTACTAATGCTGGCTGTATCCAGTCTAAGTGTTGCGCAGGCGCAGGCTGTCCCGGCTATAGCACCTGCAGAAGTGCAAAGTGCGATTAAGGCCAGCTTTAAAGCCAGCCGTCCGGGTCTTAACCTTCAGTCAATCAACGCCAGTGAGATTTCAGGCCTTTATGCGGTACAAGTGGCCAACGGCCCAGTGCTCTATACCACTGCAGATGGCAAATATTTTGTATTGGGTGACCTTTATCAAGCGGCCCCCGGTGGTTTTATCAATTTAGCGGAGAGGGCACGCGAGGGCGGCCGTGCCGAATTGATGGCAACACTAAAGCCTGAAGATATGATTATATTCGCCCCCGCAGACCAGCCCGCTAAAGCCGCTATTATGGTATTTACCGATGTTGACTGCTTTTACTGCCAGAAACTACATCAGGAAGTGCCTGATCTAAACCGTCTGGGTATTGAAGTCCGCTATCTGGCTTACCCGCGTGCAGGTATAGGTTCTAACTCCTATAAGAAAATCGCCAGCGCATGGTGTGCCGATGACAAGCAAGCCGCTATGACCAAACTTAAAAACCGGCAGCGTATCCCCACCAATGTGTGCCCGGGTAACCCTGTGGAAGCACACTTTAAATTAGGCCAACGAGTTGGCGTTAGTGGTACACCGGCTATGGTAACGACTGAAGGTCGTTTAATGCCCGGTTATATGCCTGCCTTGCAACTGGCTAGTGCACTGGGTATAGCTGTAGATCCCGAGTTGGCGGCTGAATTGCAGAAAAAACAGGCGGCGGCTAAGAAGTAAGTTTTTTTGGGAAAGTAGATGGTGTGGGACCCACCTCAGCTCTTGCATCACGTTTACGATTCTTTTCCTATTACGTCATTCCCGCCCCCGACAAATACACTCGGGGGCAGGCTTCGGCGAAAATGTCTAACGTCATTCCCGCGAAGGCGGGAATCCAGTGCTGTTATTTCCGCTTAAGCGGAAATAACAGCATAAGCATGCAGGCTGGATTCCCGCCTTCGCGGGAATGACGGTTCTTTCCTTCCCCCCAATAACACCACAATTTCCCCCATTCAAGATGGCTTTGCAGCCCCAGCTGAAATACAATGCGCCTTCGAATTTTATCGCTAATTTCACCAATAAGCAGGAGAGGGTAGTTTGAGCCCCGTCAATATAGGTATTTGTGGTCTTGGAACCGTTGGTAAAGGCACTTTTGATGTCTTGAATCGTAACTGTGCGGATATTGCAGCACGGGCTGGCTGTGCTATCGAAATTTGCCATATTGGTGCTCGTCGTGGTGCTGATATTGAAGGTATTACCGTGAGTACCGATATCTTTGCCGTGGCTGAAGACCCAAATGTTCATATCCTGGTTGAGCTTATTGGTGGCACGACTGTCGCCAAAGAATTGGTGCTAAAGGCTATTGCCAATGGCAAACATGTGGTTACCGCCAACAAAGCCCTTATCGCCGAGCATGGTAACGAACTTTTTGCCGCCGCCGCCGAGCAGGGCGTCAGTGTTGCCTTTGAAGCGGCCGTGGCTGGTGGCATACCCATTATTAAAGCAATCCGTGAAGGATTGGCCGGCAACCGAATTGAGTGGTTGGCGGGTATTATCAACGGTACCGGTAACTTTATCCTGACTGAAATGCGCGATAAAGGCCGTGATTTTGACGATGTCCTTAAAGAAGCACAGGACCTGGGCTACGCTGAAGCAGACCCTACCTTTGATGTTGAAGGTATTGATGCTGCCCATAAACTGGTTATCCTTGCGTCGCTCGCCTTTGGTATCCCCCTGCAGTTTGATAAAGTCTATACCGAAGGTATCACTAACATCTCCCGGGATGATGTGGAGTATGCTGAGCAGCTAGGCTATCGCATCAAACACTTGGGAGTAGCGCGTCAAACCGACAATGGTGTTGAGTTGCGTGTTCACCCAACCATGATTCCCGAGAAGCGTTTAATTGCCAATGTAGACGGCGTAATGAATGCAGTACTGGTACAGGGTGATGCGGTTGGCCCAACCTTGTACTACGGAGCTGGTGCCGGTGCAGAACCTACAGCCTCAGCAGTGGTAGCCGATATTGTTGATGTTGCCCGTACCTTGAGTGCAGAGCCCAAACACCGCGTACCCTATCTGGCCTTCCAGCCAGGCGCATTAAACGATACCCCGATTGTTGATATCAACCATATAGAAACGGCTTACTACTTACGTATGTCTGCGCAAGATAAGCCGGGTGTATTATCCAGTGTTGCACAAATTCTTTCCGAGGCAGGCATCAGTGTTGAAGCCATTATCCAAAAAGAACCGGCAGAAGGTCAGCATCATGTGCCCCTGATTATCCTGACCAGTCGCTCAGTTGAAAATAAACTGGACTCTGCCATTACCGGGATTGAAGCGCTGGATTCTATTGCTGGCCAGGTTACTCGTATTCGAGTTGAGTCATTAGGTTAATTTTTACAGATTATTATTGGTTTAAAACATGAAATATATCAGTACCCGCGGACAGGCTCCGGCATTAAATTTTGAAGAGGTTTTGCTAACGGGTTTAGCACCTGATGGTGGCTTATATGTGCCAGAAACCCTGCCCACTTTTTCTCAGGAAGAAATCGCTTCCTGGTCTGGTCTTAGCTATACCGACCTGGCATTTAAAATTGTTCAGCCCTTTATTGGTGACTGTATCCCCGCCGATGACCTAAAGGTGATTATTGATGATACCTATGTCGATTTTCGTCACCCCTCCATTGCACCGTTAGTGCAGTTGGATAAAAACGAGTGGGTGCTGGAATTATTCCAGGGGCCAACGTTAGCCTTTAAAGATTTTGCCCTGCAATTGTTGGGGCGCTTATTGGATTACGTGCTTGAGCGTCGCCATCAAAAAGTGGTGATTATGGGGGCAACTTCTGGTGATACCGGTTCTGCCGCTATTCAGGGTTGCAAGCGTTGCAGCAATATCGATATCTTCATTCTGCACCCGTATCAGCGTGTCTCGGATGTACAGCGTCGCCAGATGACGACAGTGCTGGCTGACAATATTCATAATATTGCCGTTAAAGGTAATTTTGATGACTGCCAATCCATGGTCAAAGCCAGCTTTAACGATAAAAGCTTTTTGCCGGAAGATCGCCAGCTAGTGGCAGTCAACTCGATTAACTGGGCGAGAATTATGGCCCAGATTGTCTATTATTTTTATGCCTCTTTATCGTTGGGTGGCCCACTGCGTCCGGTTGCCTTCTCAGTGCCTACTGGTAACTTTGGTGATATTTATGCCGGTTACCTAGCCTCTAAAATGGGCTTGCCGATTGATCAGTTGGTTGTTGCCACCAATACCAATGATATTTTGCACCGTTGCATTAGTGATAATGATTTTGCCAAGCACGACTTAGTGCATACCTTATCACCCAGTATGGATATTGTTATTTCCAGTAACTTTGAGCGTTTGCTATTTGATTGTTACGGTCGTGATGGCGCGGCAATTAAGGATTTAATGACCCGTTTCCAGACCGAAGATGTTACGTTAACGGATGCTGCTTTTGCCAATGTGCGCAGTTTGTTTGATAGCTGTAAAGTTGATGATGAGAAAACCGTTAAAACTATTGCCGATGTTTACAATACACAAGAATATTTACTGGACCCCCACTCGGCGATAGGTGTGGAAGCTGCGCGCAAGGTGCGCCGCCGTAAAGATATCCCGATGATTACTTTGGCGACTGCACATCCAGCTAAATTTCCGGAAGCGGTGATGAAGGCGGGTTATCCCCATGAGCCTGAGTTGCCCCATCATATGGCGAGTCTGTTTGATGATGAAGAGCGCTGTACTGTTTTAGATAATGATTTGTCTGCCGTGCAGGAGTTTGTTGTTGGGAATATCACTGCCTAAACCTCGAACGTCATTTCGCGAACAACCGTCATTCCCGAGAACAACCGTCATTCCCGCGAACAACTGTCATTCCCGCGAAGGCGGGAATCCAGACTGCATGCTTATGCTGTTATTTTCGCCCCCGACTAAAGCACTCGAGTGCAGGCTGCGGAAATCTACAGCACTGGGTTCCCGCCTTCGCGGGAATGACGATAAGATGAGAGTGTGGCACTAGCTTATGCAGAAAATAATAAAGCGTCGACAAGCCACCTCCATAGAGCATACCTTTTCCGATTCGTTACCCCCACTGCTACAAAAAATCTATGCCACCAGAGGTATTACCTCGGACCATGACATACAGACTGATCTCGCTGGTTTATTAAAACCGGAGTCCTTAAAAGGCTTACCTGAAGCCACTGATCTTCTGTTAGCTGCCTTAGAGCAACAACAGCGCATACTGGTAGTGGGCGATTTCGATGCTGATGGTGCAACCAGTAGCGCTTTAGCTGTGCTGGCTTTAACCGCTATGGGTGCAGACTCAGTTAATTTCTTAGTCCCCAACCGTTTTGAATACGGCTATGGCTTAACCCCGGAAATTGTTGAGGTCGCTAAACAGTTTTCCCCTGATTTAATTATCACCGTGGATAACGGCATCTCCAGCATTGATGGTGTTAATGCCGCCAACGAGGCAGGTATCCAGGTTTTGGTCACCGACCACCATTTGCCCGGCAAAACTTTACCCGCCGCCGCGGCAATCGTTAACCCCAATCAACCCGGTTGTGAATTTGAAAGTAAAAACCTGGCTGGTGTGGGTGTTATTTTTTACCTGATGTCAGTATTGCGTTCAGCACTGCGAGATCGCCAATGGTTTCAGCAGCACAATATTGCTGAGCCAGCGATGGCTGATTATCTGGATTTAGTGGCACTGGGAACCGTAGCGGATGTTGTACCGCTGGATAAAAATAATCGTATTCTGGTAGCGCAGGGTCTTCGCCGTATTCGCGCTGGAAGAAGCCGCCCGGGAATAAAAGCCTTATTAGCCGTTGGTAATCGCAATGCTAACCGTTTAGTCAGCACAGATTTAGGCTTTGTTGTAGGTCCACGGTTAAATGCGGCGGGGCGCTTGGATGATATGACCTTGGGTATTCAATGTTTGCTAACAGACGATGATTATCTAGCGGGTGAAATTGCCCGACAAATGGATGAGCTCAATCAGGATCGAAAATCTATTGAAGGCAGTATGCAGCGCGAGGCCCTTGAAACCTTAAAAACGCTGAAGATAAAAGAGGGCAATATGCCCTACGGTCTATGTCTTTACGATGCCAACTGGCATCAGGGTGTGATTGGTATTTTGGCTTCCAGAATTAAAGACCGCTATCACCGTCCTGTGATTGTTTTTGCCGATGCGGATGAAGAGGGTGTGATTAAAGGGTCTGCCCGCTCTATTAGCGGGCTACATATTCGTGATGCCTTGGATGCAATAGCTTCACAGCATCCGGGTTTATTAAGTAAATTTGGCGGCCATTCGATGGCGGCGGGTATGAGTCTGCAAAAAGAGCAGTACCCCTTATTTGTAGAAGCTTTTGATCAGGAAGTCAGACGGCAATTGACCGAAGAGAATTTACAAGCGGTATTGTCTAGTGATGGTGAATTAGCCGCTGATGATTTTAATTTGCAGTTGGCGCAAACACTGCGTGATGCCGGTCCCTGGGGGCAGCATTTTCCTGAGCCTTTATTTGATGGTGAGTTTTTACTCGTTCAGCAACGTATTCTAAAAGAAAAACATTTAAAACTAGTGTTAGCCGTTGAAGACAATCCACAGTCGGCCATTGATGCTATCGCCTTTAATGTTGATATTTCGCAATGGACGGGGCTGGCTATTGAAAAGGTCAGGGTGGCTTATAAACTGGATGTTAATGAGTTTAGAGGCCGGCAAACGGTGCAAATGATGGTGGAATATATTGAGCCGATTTAAGGGTAATTTTTCCCATAAAAAAACCCGCTAAAAAGCGGGTTTTTTTATGCTTCAAAAGAGAAGCTTAAGGGAGCAGGTGTGCAACCGCATCACGCTCTTCTGTTAATTCAGTTTCAGTGGCTTTCATTCTGCCCTGGCTGAATTCGCTAACTGACAAGCCTTGAACAACTGTCCACTCGCCATTCTCACAAGTACATGGGAAAGAGTAGATCAAACCTTCTTGAATGCCGTAAGAGCCGTCTGAGTAAACACCCATAGAAACATAGTCGCCGTCAGTAGTACCTAACGCCCAGCTACGAACGTGGTCGATAGCAGCGTTAGCAGCAGAAGCGGCAGAAGATGCGCCACGTGCTTTGATGATGGCTGCACCACGTTGTGCAACGGTTGGGATATAGTCGTTTTCGTACCAGTCTTGCTCAACCAAATCCAAAGCAGGAGTACCCGCAACAGTAGTGATGGAAAGATCGGGGTACTGAGTCGCTGAGTGGTTGCCCCAAACGATCATGTTTTTAACGTCGGTAACAGCCTTGCCCGTCTTAGTCGCTAATTGTGACTTGGCGCGGTTGTGATCCAAACGCATCATGGCAGTGAAGTTTTCTTTAGGAATGCTTGGCGCATTGCGCTGGGTGATCAAAGCGTTAGTGTTAGCAGGGTTACCTACAACCAATACCTTGATGTTCTTGCTGGCATTCTCGTCAATCGCTTTACCCTGAACAGAGAAGATAGCAGCGTTAGCTTCCAGAAGATCCTTACGCTCCATACCCGGGCCACGAGGACGCGCGCCAACCAGCAGGGCATAGTCGCTGTCTTTAAAGCCAACATTGGGGTCGTCAGTGCAAACAACACCGGCTAACAGAGGAAAGGCACAATCGTCCAATTCCATCTTAACGCCTTCAAGGGCATCCATCGCTGGAGTGATATCCAACAACTGAAGGATAACGGGCTGGTCTTCGCCTAACATGGCGCCAGAGGCAATGCGGAAAAGGAGTGCATAGCCAATTTGGCCAGCTGCACCAGTAACGGTAACGCGTACGGGTTGTTTCATTGTAGTTTCCTGATAGTTGGTAACTGATTAGGGGCTCAAAATTTAGGGCGCCCATTCTAGAGATTTAGCGGGTAAATTTCCACCAAAACCTCGCTAATGTGGCCATGAATCGCTTCAGATGGGGATATTTAGTGCTACAATCGCCGCCCGCGATTCCCCAACAAAGGCCAAATCAGTGACATCCGGTGCAAACACCCCAAGCCAGCCAGAAACTCGAAAATCCAGGCTGGAAGCTAATAAGCTGCACAAGCGTCTGCGCCGCTATGTGGGTCGTGCTATTGAAGACTACAACATGATCGAAGAGGGTGATCGGGTGATGGTTTGCCTGTCTGGTGGCAAAGACTCCTATGGCATGCTGGATATCCTGCTCAAACTGCAACACAGTGCGCCGCTCAATTTTGAGTTGGTGGCTGTGAATATGGACCAGAAACAACCAGGGTTTCCTGAAGATATTTTGCCTGGCTACCTCGATAAGTTGGGCATTGAGTACTATATCGTAGAAAAGGATACCTATTCCGTGGTCAAAGCTAAGGTGCCAGAGGGTAAAACTACCTGTGGTCTTTGTTCTCGGTTACGTCGCGGCACTTTATACGCTTTTGCAGAAGAAATTAACTGCACCAAAATTGCCTTGGGCCATCATCGCGACGATATTGTTGAAACGATGTTTCTAAATATGTTTTATGGCTCGAAGCTGTCGGCGATGCCGCCTAAGTTATTGTCTGATGATAAGCGCAATGTAGTTATCAGGCCGATGGCTTATTGTAAGGAAACAGACCTTGAGGAATATGCCAGGATAAAACAATTCCCGATTATCCCGTGTAATCTTTGTGGCTCCCAGGAAAATCTGCAGCGGCAAAATATAAAGACGATGTTACAAGAGTGGGAAAAGGCTCAGCCAGGGCGCGTGCAAAGTATTTTTGGCGCGCTGCAAAATGTAAAACCTTCCCAGTTAGCCGATAAGTCTTTGTTTGATTTTAATAAGCTGCCTTTAGATAGAAAAGGGGATCGAGAAGCCTACGAATTCCAGAGTGCCAGTGTGAGTTCGTCTAATATAGCGGCGGGCATTCAGTTTATTGATGCGCTGTCGGTGGATTAATCTTATACATCGTCGCCTGTGGCCTGTTATCGAAATACTTAACACTCTTTTCAGTTTTAGCTTTAGTGATGTTTTACTACGGATAAGGTGATGGCACATAAAATACCTCAACTAGTGGCAATCTAATGGTTGGAGCATTAATTACTTGTAAAAATTTTCAGGCCAAAGTCTAAATATCATCTATATTGAATGTAGTTTGTTGCAATAATATATAAAAAATCTGGATTCATTATGCCGTTCAGCCAAGACCCTCGCCTTTTAAGGGGGCAGTTACAAACGGTTTTCAAGTTCTACACCATTGCGATTACCAGTAGCTTTGTACTGGTGTTGCTTAATGCCTTTGCGTTATGGAGTGTTATTGATAAAACCACCGTGATTAGCTGGTTACTGGTGGCTACAGTTATTTCCTTTGTGCGCTATTACCTGAGCTCCATTTTTCGTCGGGATGAAGAAGCCTTTAGCCATTCAACCTGGATGTCGCTACATACCCTGCTGATATTTTTTTCTGTCACTATCTGGAGTTATGCCCTGTCATTTATGATGCCTGAGGACTCTTTGGCGCATCAGTTTCTGCTTATTATTTCTATCGCGGGCTTATGTTCAGGAGCCTCCAGCACACTGGCATTATCTCCGGTTGCCTACTTATTATTTCTGGCTGGCTGTCTGGTTCCGATGTCAATCCGACTTTATATGATGGAGTCCAATCACAGTGAGCTGCTGTTTGGTCTCTGTTATATTTACATGTACTTTATGTGGCTAACCTGCCGCCGAAATTGCGAAACTGAGTTACAGAATTTAGAAAAGTCCCTTATTCTGGGCGAGAAGGAGCTAGCTTTAAACGAAGCTCACCAGCGGGTAGACCTGCATATTGATCGTAGCCCCCTGGGTATTATTGAGTGGGATGCTGATTTAAAGATAAGTCGCTGGAACCCCGCCGCAGCAACGATTTTTGGTTATTCATCTGAAGAAATACTGGGCGAGTCATTTCATAAATTACTGGCCGGCGATGATGCCAGCTATTTTTTGCAGATTGATCATGCCATTAATTCTCGATCTAATACCCTAAAAAACCTTACCCATAGTGGCGATAGAATATACTGCGAGTGGACCAGTGCTGCCATTCGTCTACCCGATGGCCAGCTATTGGGCTATAGCTCTTTTGTACGGGATATCACCAAGCGACTGGAGCGGGATGAATTAACTACCCATCAAGCCTACTACGATCCCGTCACTGATTTACCCAGCCGTTATTACTTTCATGATCGCTTAAAACAGGAAATTAGCAGAACCAGTCGCAACAGAACCTATAGCGCTGTTTTCTTTTTGGATTTTGATCATTTTAAAACTATTAATGATTCCATGGGTCATTCTATGGGTGATTTGCTATTGCGCCAGTTTGCCGAACGTTTGCAAAACCGTTTGCGTCAATACGATACGGTAGCGCGCTTTGGTGGTGATGAGTTTGTGGTGCTACTCGAAGAGCTGGATGTTGACTATGAAAAGGCACAGTTACAAGCAGCACAGGTTGCCCGGTCTTTACAGCTGCTGTTAAAAACACCTTTTATGCTTGATGAAACCGAATATATGCTGACTTGCAGTATTGGTATTACCCTGTTTAATGACAATACCGCCAGCGAAGACGAATTATTAAAACAGGCAGATTTAGCCCTGTATCAAAGTAAGCAAACAGGCCGGAATATTTATACCTTCTTTGAGCAGGAAATGAGTAACCAGGCCTTCCGTCACCTGCAATTGCTAAATAGCCTGCGCAATGCGGTAAGCAATAACGAGATGTCTTTGGTGTATCAGCCTAAGGTAGATGTGCACAGCAATAAGATTATGGGAGCAGAGGCACTACTACGCTGGAATAACAACGAGTTTGGCTTTGTTTCACCTGCAGAATTTATTCCTGTGCTAGAGGGCTCTTCACTGATTACCCTGGTAGGGCAGTGGGTGTTGGACAATACCTTCGCACAATTAAAACAGTGGTACAGCCAGGGTAAATGGCGCGAAGATATGGGGCTGGCTATTAATATCAGCCCTAAACAGTTGCTGGACAAAAGCTTTGTTGAGCAGGTGGAAGTGCTATTGGCCAAGCATGATATTGCAGCCTCGTTGATCGAGTTTGAAATTACTGAAAATGTATTGGTAGAAAACACCGATCGAATTGCCACCATCCTTACCCAACTGACCAACCTCGGTATCAGTTTTTCGATTGATGATTTCGGTACCGGCTATTCTTCATTAGCCTACCTGAAAAAACTACCCATAGAAGTACTGAAGATTGATAAGTCCTTTATCGACCACTGCACCACGGAAGGCAATGACCAGGCTATTGTACGAAGTATTCTCAGTATCTGTACCGAGCTGGGTTTAACTTCAGTAGCGGAAGGGGTGGAGTATCAGGAGCAACAACAGCAGCTTCAAGCAATGGGCTGCGACCTGTTACAAGGTTATTTGTTTAGCCGTCCAGTGCTGGCTGAAGAGTTTACTGATTTATTGGGTTCTGAGGTTGGGCTGGTAGGATAGATGGGGTGGAAATAACAGCATGAGCATGCAGGCTGGATTCCCGCCTTCGCGGGAATGACGGTTCTTTGGGGTTACGGCCTCGTTTAATTCTTACCTTTAAATTACCGCGTGAACTTGTAGCGTCCCCTGAAACCCAAACCTTCACTCACTCCTTCTACCAATCTTCCATGCCCCCCACAAGTTGGCCCGAATTATGCAATTTCCTCCCCCATAGCGCCTCAGGCCAAGCATATGTCAATTCTTCGTCGACATTGCCCGCCGTTAAAGGTCTGACTCAAGATGTCTTGAGTGGGCTGTGTCATTAGTTTGACTGGGGGCAAATAAAGTTATTACCAGTATAAGAAGGCGTGAGGGATTTATGGTCACCAATCGAACCGATATCAACAACTTGCTAACACAGATGCGAGATATGAAGGCACAGGCCTCCGGCGGCAATGAGATACAACCGCGCTCGGATGTTGAGGCGGCATTGCGTGTTGGCAGCGATAACAAAGCCAATGGTGCCACTACCCCTGACTTTACTGAGATGTTCTCCAATGCGGTGAACGCCGTGAACGAAACCCAGCAAACCTCCAGCGCGCTTTCCACCGCCTACCAACAAGGTGACCCAGGAGTGAGCTTATCGCAGGTGATGGTAGCTTCACAGAAGGCTAGTGTTTCTTTTCAGGCACTGACACAGGTGCGTAACAAATTAGTTGAAGCCTATCAGGACGTTATGAATATGCCGATCTAATCGGCTATCTGTCTTTAGTATTGAGGGGAAACAATGGCAGCATTACCGGCTGAAAGTGGAGGTGATACAGCACCTTCGCGTCAAAATGATTTTATGGATGGTATGGGCAATCTGGGGGTTTTCCGTCAGTTGCTACTGATGGTTGGCCTGGCAGTGAGTATCGCTATCGGTTTTTGGGTGGTGATGTGGTCAATCGGTGAAGATTACGCACCGCTGTATACCAACCTCGACAAAATGAATCCGGAAGATGTTTTAAACGTACTGCAAAGCAACCAGATTGAATATAAAGTCGATGAAACCACCGGTGCCTTACTGGTGGTCTCCAATCAAATCCATAATGCCCGACTAAAACTGGCGGGTGCGGGTATCTCCGCCGATGGTAGTTTTGGTTTCGAATTATTAGATAAAGAACAGCCCCTTGGCACCAGCCAATTTATGGAAAACGCCCGTTTTAAACGCGGCCTTGAAGGGGAGCTGGCCAGAACTATTTCCAGTATTCGAGCTGTTCGCGCCGCCCGAGTACATTTAGCCATTCCCAAATCCTCAGCCTTTATTCGCGACCCTCGCAAACCCACCGCCTCAGTATTTCTCGATTTATATAGCGGCAACGGTATTAACACCGAGCAGGTAAGAGCTATCGCCAATATGGTGGCCTTTAGTATTCCACAACTTACGGTGCAAAATGTCACCGTCGTTGACCAGCGCGGCAATCTGTTATCCAACTTCGATGCCGATCAGGAAATGGCCATGGCCAATAAGCAGTTGGACTATGTTAGCCAAATGGAGGCGAATTACGTTAAGCGTATTAGCTCTATTCTGGAGCCGGTACTGGGGGAAGAAAACTTTCGGGCTGAGGTATCAGCCAATGTAGATTTTACCCAAATTGAGCAAACCGATGAGCTGTTTAAGCCTGACCTGACAGCCATTCGCAGTGAGCAAACGGTAGAGGAGGCCAGGGTCGGTGGCAGCGTTGGCGGTGTCCCCGGTGCCCTTAGCAACCAGCCCCCCCGGGATGCCGAAGCGCCAGATGTAGCTTTACAGACTGAAGATGAAGGCGCGGGTGCAGGTGGAGGCACCAGTCGCCGCCAATCGGTACGAAACTATGAATTAGATCGGACTATCAGTCATACCCGTCACCAGGTGGGCAAGTTGCAACGTCTGTCAGTGGCTGTGCTGGTGGACAATGTCACTAAAACCGATCCTGAAAGCGGAGAGGTCAGCTCGGTACCCATGGAGCAGGCAGAGTTGGACCGCCTGTCCATACTGGTCAGGGATGCGGTAGGTTTTGATTCGGATCGGGGTGATAGCGTTAATATTATTAACTCCGAATTTTTACCGAAACAAGAAATAGAGCCAATTCCACCGGAAGAGCTGCCTCTATGGGAGCAGCCAGCCATAGCCCGCTATGTAAAATATCTGGGTGCTTTTATTGTCGTAATGCTATTATTTTTTGGTGTCTTGCGTCCGGTAATGCGAGGGCTGACCGACAGCGCCAAAGACCTGCGTGAAGTAGAAGCACAGCGCGCCTTAGGTGAATTGTCAGGTGACCTGGGGGCAGACTTAGTAGACGAAACCGTTACCTTGTCCGGGGGTGATAGCTTATTATTAGCTGGCCCCAATGAAAATTATGAGCAACAAATGAATACCGTTAAAGGTTTGATCGCGGAAGACCCCGGTCGAGTGGCGCAGGTGGTAAAGAAGTGGGTAGTTGCCAGTGAGTGAGAAAATTCGTCTTAGCACCCTGGATCAGGCTGCAATCCTGATGATGTCCATGGGTGAAAAAGAAGCGGCGGAAGTGCTTAAGCACTTAGGCCCGAAAGATGTACAGCGTATTGGCACAGCCATGACCGCGCTGGAAAATGTTCCCCAGGAACATGTCGAACATGTGATGACCAACTTTTTGGAAGAAGCGCGTTCCATTACCGGCTTAGGTATGGGCTCCGATGGCTATATTCGTAATATGCTGGTTGAAGCTTTGGGTGAAGACAAGGCCGGCTCTTTGGTTGATCGTATTTTACTAGGTGGCAACACCAGTGGCCTTGATACCTTAAAATGGATGGACGCTCGTTCCGTTGCCGATATTATTCGCAACGAGCACCCGCAAATTCAAGCGATTGTTATGGCTCACCTTGATGGCGACCAATCTGCAGAAGTACTAACCCACTTACCCGATAAAGTGCGTCTCGATATTGTTATGCGGGTGGCGTCTTTAGATGCAGTACAGCCTTCGGCCCTGCAAGAACTTAATACCATCTTAGAAAAACAATTCTCCGGTAATGCTGGCTCGCAAGCTAAAGCTATGGGCGGTACCAAAGTCGCCGCAGAAATTATGAATAACCTGGAAACCAGTGTTGAAGCTGAGTTGATGGAGTTAATCAAAGAAGTGGACGAAGACCTGGGTACCACTATCGAAGACCTGATGTTTGTATTCGACAACTTAAAAGCTGTGGATGATCGCGGCATTCAGGCGCTGCTTAGGGAAGTGTCTTCCGAAGTTCTTATCCTGGCCCTCAAAGGAGCCGACGAAGAACTCAAAGAGAAAATCTTTGGCAATATGTCCAAGCGTGCGGCTGAATTGCTGCGTGATGATTTGGAAGTCAAAGGCCCAGTCAAACTGAGCGAAGTAGAAGGGGCGCAAAAAGAAATTCTTACTATTGCTCGTCGTATGGCCGATGCTGGCGAGATTATTCTCGGCGGCAGTGGCGAAGAAATGGTGTAAAAGGAATAAGCTGTGACCCGAATTCCCGCCGATGAAACCACCACCTTTGTCTCCTGGGATATGCCAGAAGTCAAAGAGGGGCAAATCGTAAAAGTTGAAACGCTAAAACAGCGCGGCCCCCGCGGTGAGCTGGTCAATGTCGACAAAAACGAAATTATCTATAGCGCTTTAACTGCGGAACAGTTAGAAGAAATATCTAACCAGGCCTATGAAGATGTGCGCCAGCAAGCTTACCAGGATGGACTTAAGCAGGGCCACCAGGAAGGTTTCCAAGCCGGCGTCGACGAAGGTAAAAAAACTATCCAGCAACAGGCCCAGCAACTCAATGGGGCCGTAGCTAGTATCTTTAGTTATTTGCAAGGGCAAGATGATGAAGTCGAACAGGCTTTGGTGAATGTCGCCACCTGTATCGCCAGCAGTGTGTTACGCCGTGAATTGACTGTTGACAGCTCACATATTTTGGCGGTGGTTAAAGATGCCGTTGCCTTGCTGCCCATGAGCGCAGCTAATCTAACGATTTATCTTAGCGAGCAGGATCACCAGTTACTAAGTCAGGAAACTGAAATTCTCGAGCACTGGAATCTGCAAATAGACCGTACCCTAAAACCGGGCGGCTGCCGTGTCAGTAGCGAACACAGCGTGGTGGACTACACCCTTGAACAACAGTTTCAACAAACTGTTAACGCCCTGGTTGAAAAACGTTTTGCTACACTATCTCCCCATGCCGAGGCCATTGACGTAGATCACACTCCTGCAGAACCACCATCATCGCCGGATGATATTAGCTAATGGCCCCCTCACGGCAATCCTTTGGTGAACGCTTTTCCCATTACTCCGGTGAGGGTGGCTTATCGACAAAGCCTTCCATTTCAGGAAAATTACTCCGCGTAGTCGGCATGAGTTTAGAGGTCGTTGGCCTTGAACTGTCTATCGGTTGCCGCTGCCTGGTGATTGGTGATGAAGGGCGCAGTATTGAAGCCGAAGTAGTGGGTTTTACCGAGCACAAATTATTCTTAATGCCGATCGAACCCGTCACCGGTTTAAAGCCTGGCATGCAAGTGGTGCCTGTGGCCTATGAAGATAAAGTGCCAGTGGGTATGCAGTTATTGGGGCGAGTGATCGATGGTGCCGGCCGACCTTTGGATGGCAAGGGACCCTTGGGCTGCGAAGACACTATCGATATGCAAGCAAGCTTAATCAACCCACTGGAACGCCAACCGATTTCCAAAGTATTGGATGTCGGTATACGGGCAATTAATTCCGTATTAACTGTGGGACGTGGCCAGCGCTTGGGTTTATTCGCGGGTAGTGGCGTAGGTAAAAGTGTCTTGCTGGGTATGATGACCCGTTTTACTGAAGCCGATGTGGTGGTAGTAGGGCTTGTCGGTGAACGGGGCAGGGAAGTTAAAGAGTTTATCGAACAAGTGTTGGATAAAGAGGGACTGGAACGCTCTGTGGTTGTGGCGTCCCCGGCGGATGATGCACCACTGATGCGGATGCGCGCAGCGATGTTAGCTACCCGTTTGGCGGAGAGCTTTCGTGACCAGGGCAAACATGTTCTGCTATTAATGGATTCATTAACCCGTTATGCCCAGGCGCAGCGTGAAATTGCTTTGTCGATTGGTGAGCCACCAGCGACTAAAGGCTACCCGCCCTCAGTCTTTGCCAAAATTCCTCAATTGGTTGAACGGGCTGGTAATGATGTCGATGGTAGCGGTTCTGTTACCGCATTTTATACAGTGCTAACAGAAGGAGATGACATGCAGGACCCGGTAGCCGATGCAGCAAGGGCCATCCTGGATGGCCATGTTGTGTTATCAAGAGCTTTGGCGGACGAAGGTCACTATCCGGCGATTGATATTGAAGGCTCTATTAGCCGAGCGATGCCCAATATTATCAGTCAGCAACATTTAAACTCGGCACAACGCCTGCGTTACTTATACTCACGCTATCAACAAAGTCGCGACCTGATTAGTGTGGGCGCCTACGTCGCGGGCAGTGACCCGGAAACCGATATGGCTATTGAACGCTTGCCCGCCATCAGGCAGTTTTTACAACAGGGCTTAACAGAGTCATACAACATGAATACCAGCGTGGCGCAATTAGAGACAGTAATAGCCCCCCAGCATGAATCTGCAACCAATAGCCCTGCCGCAAACAAGCAAGGTAGAGAATTAACCATGGGTCGTTGATGATGAAACAAAAACCTTCCCAGCGTTTACAAACCGTTTTAAAGCTAGCCCAAATCAAAGAGCAGCAGGCCGCAGGGCAGCTGGCCGATAGTATTCGCAACCTGTCTGCACAGCAGCAGCAAGAGCAACAGTTTACTATCTATAAACGGGAATATAGCGAGCAGTTTAAACATGTCGGTAGTGAATCTGGCAGTGAGCGAATCAGTGCTTCACAATTGGCTAACTACCAGCGTTTTTACGGCAGCCTCGAAGCGGCAGGCAACACCCAGCATGAGCAGGTAGAGCTGGCTTCACAACAGCAGGAGCAGGCCAGGACTCAATGGCAGCAGCAGCACTCCAGACAAAAAAACATGGGCAAACTGGTAGACCAAAAGCGCCAGCAAGAAGAAAGCGAGATAGAAAAAAAACTCCAGCGCGAACAGGATGACCGCGCCACTTATGTCTGGGGTGATCAATTGGAATCGCGAAAATAAAAATCATACGAGGTCGATTATGTCAGATGCTCATCAGCATTTGGATTTGGATGCACTAAAGGAATTGCAGCTTGTTATGGGGGAAGAGTTTTCTTTACTCGCAAAGACCTTTATCAGCGATAGCAGTCTACGCCTTGAGGGTATCAGGGAAGCAATAGCTGCCCAGAACCCTGAAGCTATTCGTCGCGCCGCCCACGGTTTTAAAGGCAGCAGCAGTAATATGGCTGCACCCAAGCTGACTCATTTATGCCGCAGTCTGGAAGAGCTTGGTTATAACGGCTGCACTGAGGGTAGTGAGCAGCTTGAGCAGGACATTATTGCTGAGTATGAACAAGTCAAGCAGGCTTTGGAGGCCTTCTTGTAGTCCCTTTATCGAGCTATCTCAATGTTGGCAACTAAATTGCAATTACCCCGTTAAATCGCACTGTGCCTTTAACTATTTTGGGATTTGCTATGAACTCCACTGGCCAAAACTTAGGTGTTAACCCACTGATGGGAACAACAGAGACTGCTATAAACAGTGATGTTGCGAAATCGGTCTCCGCATTGCCTGCTGATGATAAGCCACTAAAAAACAAAGGCTTTTCTGATTATATGGAAGGTCAGAAAGAGGCTGAAGGGCCTGTTGTCACAAGCTCAGCAGAGGAGTCGATTGAAGAAGTTGCCGTTGTTGAAGGTGCCACTACTGGCTCAGTTATCAATACCGCGCCGCCGACACCAGAGACAATGTTTGCCGCCAATGGGGGCAGTGCATTGCCCATGGAAGGCAGTAGCTTGCCGTTGGGTCAGGCCGGAGGCAATGCCACAAACCCACCAGTGACCTCGGTGACTACCACCCAGATTACAGCGACATCCGAAGGCGATAAGATCGAGGCAGCCAATACGGAGTCTACGAATAAAGCTCAAAGCAAAGTCCCGCTGGAGCCAGCGCTGAATGCGAGAACGGATGCGACCAGTCCTGTAGCAGCAGCGCCACTAACAGCGGCTAATAAAAACGGTACCAAAGACAACACCACCCCTGTGATTAATTCAGCCAAAGGTGGTAATCGCCCTTTAGCAACTACCCCTACCAGCCAATCCCCAGTTACACCTACAACCCCAGTTACAACCCCAGTTACAACCCCAGTGACTGCCGCAGCCACTGAGGTTGCTGTGGCAGAGAGTACTACCGCTAGTAAGCCAGCAGCTACATTGTTCTCATTACAGGAGTCCCCACTGGGTCTTCGCGTCAAACCCCAGATGGCCAATAACCCATCGGGTATCGCCACCATCGAAAATCCGTTTGTAGAACCCAAAGAAGCCTCAGCACTAACAGCAGCCACGCCATTAACGGCAACAGAGGCACCGCAGGCTTATCGCAGCTATAGCGAAACCGGTTTACAAACAGCTATCTCGGTACCCGTGGGCAAACCAGGCTGGAGCGAAACCGTCATGCAGCGCGTTATGTGGATGAGTTCGCAAAATATCAGCAAAGCCGAGATAGCCCTGGACCCACCCGAGCTTGGCCCGATGAATGTAAAAATCAGCAGCTCAGGGGACCAAACCAGCGTGGTGTTTACCAGTAGCCACGGCGCCGTACGCGATGCCCTTGATCAAGGCTTACACCGCTTGCGTGAAATGATGGAAAGCCAGGGCGTCAACCTGTCCGATGTAGATGTCTCTGACCAAAGCGCCTCGCAGGAGCGCCAACAGGCCGAAGCTGGCAGTGGCGCTGAGGGTGAGTTGGCGGATGAGGGTGTTGAGCAGGAGGGAGTGGTGGTTAGTAAGCCTTTGTCGTTGGTTGATCAGTATGTGTAGCTTGGGGGGTGTTAAATAGCCCCACCCAATACCTTGGCGTCGCTAACCACAAAAACCACCAACATTACACAAGAAGGATTACCCCAGACAGCAATACGCGAAGGCGGGAATGACGCATAGGAAAGAAAGCGTAAACGAGATGCAAGACCTACCCACCTCAGCTAGTTCCCACACCATCTACTAACCAATCAAACAACAATCCGCGAAGGCGGAATGACGGACTCAACTTTTCCAATCCACAATTCATAAGCTAAACTCCCCCCAAGGCGACAGAACATTGTCACCCGATCAAAACTAATCCAAGTGATTGTTTTTAAACATTTAAATTTAATTAAGCGTACTGGCACAGCTTTTGCTGCCAGTGTTTTAGTACGCAAAAAAGCGACGGAAGTTTGGCATGGCTGAAGAGAGCGAAGATCAGGGAGCGGTAGCAGAAGCCCCCAAAGAAAAAAAGCCCATGAGTGGCACGACCAAAGTGATCATTTTGATCATTGTTGCGGTGTTGGTGTTAACCGCATCGATTGGAGGAACATTATTCGCATTAGGCTTCTTTGATAGTGCGGAAGTTGAGATAGAAGAAGTTGAGGGTGAAGCGGCGGAGCAGGTGATTGTTAACAAGCCCAGGCCCGCGATGTACTTCCCGATTAAACCGGCCTTTGTGGTGAACTTCTCTTCGCGGGGACGCCAGCGTTACTTGCAGGCGGAAGTCACCGTATTAACCCGCGAGATGGAAGTGTTCAATGCCATGCAAACGCATATGCCGTTGATCAAAAACCGCTTAGTAATGTTATTTGGTGGCGAGATTTATGATGAGCTGCAAACCGATGAAGGTAAAGAGCTACTGCGTCAAAAAACCCTGGAAGCCTTACAGCAAGTGATGCAAGACGAAATCGGTAAGCCCGGTATAGAAGAAGTGTTATTTACAAGTTTTGTGATGCAGTAAAGCGTTGTTAGTCATAGTAAAACATAGTAATCATTGAAGAGGTTAATCACTTAACGTGCAAGATCTGTTATCTCAAGACGAAATCGACGCCTTATTACATGGTGTTGACGAAGGCGATGTCGATACCGAATCCGATGTCGAAGATGGCAGTGCGCAATCTTACGACCTTACCAGCCAGGACCGTATTGTCCGTGGTCGCATGCCGACCCTGGAAATGGTCAATGAGCGTTTTGCCCGTTATACCCGTATTAGCCTGTTTAATTTATTGCGCCGCACTGCCGATGTCGCCGTGGGTGGTATTCAAATTCAAAAGTTTGGTGAATACGTTCATACCCTCTATGTTCCCACCAGTTTAAATATGATTAAACTGCGCCCATTGCGCGGCACAGGTTTGATTATTCTTGATGCCAAATTGGTTTTTAAGTTGGTAGATAACTTTTTCGGTGGCGATGGCCGTCACGCAAAAATCGAAGGTCGTGAATTTACCCCTACCGAATTGCGCGTTGTTGAAATGGTATTGCAGGACGCTTTTGTCGACCTGAGGGAAGCCTGGAAAGCGATACTGCCCATCGATTTCGAATTTGTAAATGCCGAAGTTAATCCATCGATGGCGAATATTGTCAGCCCCAGCGAAGTGGTAATTGTCAGTACTTTCCATGTCGAACTGGATGGCGGTGGTGGGGATATGCATATCACCTTGCCGTACTCCATGATCGAACCGATTCGCGAAACCCTGGATGCCGGTTTACAAACCGATGTGGATGATGTGGATGAGCGCTGGCTGACCTCTTTACGTGAAGAAATTATGAGTGCAACCGTTAATCTGGATTGCACGCTGGTAGAAAAAGAAATTACCTTGCGCGATATTCTTGAGTTGCAGGAAGGCGATGTGATTCCGGTTGATATGCCAGAAAAGTTTATGGTATCAGCCAATGGTGTACCGATGTTAGATGCCAGGTTAGGGCAGTCAAAGGGTAATTTGGCCTTACAGGTTGTTGATAAAATTGATCGTAGCAATACATAAAGTATCCGTTGTTAAATAGTGAGTTGTAGTGAGTAGGGGCGAAACATGAGTGAAGATAGCGAAAATACAGATCAGGACGCAATGGCGGATGACTGGGCTGCAGCAATGTCAGAGCAGGGCGATGAAGGCGGCAAGGATGATGTAGATGCCGATGTGCAACCTGCACCTATGGATGAGTTTGCTGCAACACCGGCAGCTGCTGCAGAAGGTGCGCCTGACCTGGATGTGATTATGGATATCCCGGTCAGTATTTCCATGGAAGTGGGCAATACCGAAATCAGCATTCGCAATCTATTACAGCTTAATCAAGGCTCAGTCATTGAGCTGGATCGCCTTGCCGGTGAGCCGCTGGATGTACTGGTCAACGGCACATTAATCGCCCACGGAGAAGTGGTCGTGGTTAATGAAAAGTTTGGTATTCGAATGACGGACGTTATCAGTCCTTCAGAACGTATTAAAAAACTGCGGTAACTATTATGTGGTGCAGCCAGGGATGCCGCCAGCTATGGGCGGCAATGTTTTTCCTACTAGCTTTTATTATTCATCCTGTGTCGGCGGAAGATAATACCCAGTCCGTCGAAAAAACTGCCCCCGCCTATCCTGAAGTGTTCACCCAACAAGCTGTTAAAGACGGCGCATCTTCCGACAACACTAAGCAGCCTGCTATAGGTTCCGGGGTTGTCAATGCTGACCCGGTAACCGCTATTGCCGGTCTGGTACTGATTGTCTTCCTGATCATTACTATCGGCTGGTTAATTCGCCGTGTTGGCGGTGTGCCGATGATGGGCGGGCAGGCGATGAAAGTTAGCGCGGTGTTATCCCTGGGTGGCAGGGAAAAAGTGGTATTGGTGGATGTTGGTGATAAGCAAGTGTTACTGGGTGTTGCCCCCGGGCGTGTTTCACATCTGCAGAGTTTTGATGAGCCTGTTATTAAACGCACGGGTACCCAGGCAGGCGAAGGGGATTTTTCCTCGACGATTAAAAACCTATTACAAAATAATAAATCGGGAGGGTCGGCTTAATGTTATCGCTAAAAAGACTTTCCCTGCTGTTGTTACTTTTGTTGCCTATGTCATTCGCCTGGGGGCAGGCCGATGGCTCTATTACAGCTACGGCAGAATCCATTACCAATGTCGCTGCTAAAGTTGCCCCTGGTATTCCAGCCATGACCGTAACCAACAATGCCAGCGGCGGCCAGGATTACACGGTAACCATCCAGATCCTTGCCATTATGACCGTACTGACGCTGTTGCCGTCAGTCTTGATGATGATGACAGCTTTTACTCGGGTAATTATTGTTTTCGCTATTTTACGCCAGGCTATAGGTTTGCAGAGCACACCATCAAACCAGATTATTATCGGGCTTTCCATTTTTCTCACTATTTTTATTATGTTGCCGGTATTGGAAGAGGCTAACGAAACCGCTGTGCAGCCTTATATGAATGAGCAGATAGGTTCACTGGAAGCGATAGAGGCCGCATCCAGGCCGTTCCATAAATTTATGTTGTCACAAACCCGTGAAACTGATTTGGAATTGTTTATGCGCATATCCAACACCGAGGATGTTGCAACGCCAAAAGACACACCGTTTTTTGTATTGGCTCCGGCGTTTCTTACCAGTGAATTGAAAACCGCTTTCCAAATGGGGTTCGTGTTATTTATTCCTTTTATGGTGATCGATTTGGTAGTGGCCAGTGTGTTGATGGCCATGGGGATGATGATGTTGTCGCCTATCATTATTTCACTGCCTTTCAAAATAATGATGTTCGTACTGGTTGATGGTTGGGCTATGATCATTGGTACGCTCGCTGCAAGCTATGGTTATTGACGAGGTAATGTGCGATGACGCCAGATACCGTTGTTGATTTATTTCGCGAAGCGATGTTGCTGGTTATTCTTATTGTTTGCCTGATGGTGGTACCCAGTTTATTAGTGGGTCTTGTTATTAGTATTTTCCAGGCAGCGACTCAAATTAATGAGCAGACCTTAAGTTTTTTACCTCGCCTGTTGACGACTATTTTTATGCTGATTATTTTTGGACCCTTTATTCTTAATGAAATGATGGAGTTTACTAACAGGCTGGTAACCAGTTTACCGTTGCTGATTGGTTAATGGTGATACTATGTTCGCCATAGATAGCGCGTTAATCAGTGGTTGGATCAGCTCTGTTCTGTGGCCGTTTTTTCGTATCGGTGGTTTTTTTTTAGCGGCTCCCATTTTTGGTACCCAACTAGTCCCAGCCAGAGTCCGGATCGTCTTAGCCTTTCTGGTCACTATGATCCTGGTGCCTAATCTGCCGGCGATGCCAGAGATGGATGCATTGTCGATTCCTTCCTTTATCGCAGTAGCCCAGCAATTATTAATTGGTATCGCAATGGGCTTTTCCATGCAATTACTGCTGCAGTTATTTGTCGTAGCAGGACAGATTATTGCAATGCATATGGCGCTGGGTTTTGCTTCTATGGTTGACCCCAGTAATGGCGTAACGGTAACTGTATTATCCCAATTTCATTTAATGTTAGTGACCTTGCTGTTTGTTTTGATGAATGGCCATTTGGCCATGATAGAAATTTTAGTAGAAAGTTTTTATGCGCTACCGGTGGGTGGGCTGTTTATTAGTGACAATATGTTACTGGAACTGGCGGGCAGGGCGACCTGGATGTTTAGCAGTGCCTTGTTGCTGGCCTTACCCGCCATAGCTTCCCTGATGGTTATTAACTATTCACTGGGTATTGTTACCCGTGCGGCCCCCCAGCTAAATATTTTCGCCCTGGGTTTCCCCTCTATGCTGATTATTGGCCTGATTATTATTTATATTATTTTGCAGGGCTATGTCCCTTTATTTGATCGCTTTACCCGAGAGGCGCTCGATTTAATGGCATTTTTAGTCACCCCATAATACCAGGCAAAAAATGTGTTTACAGTTGCGTCTCCAGGGGCAGTGCCGTTGTGTTCTTGATTTCCGTTACAGCAACATGGGAATGCACTTCGCCGATATGATTTAAATTGACCAGGTACTCCCGTACAAACGTTTCATAGTGGCGAATATCCCTGGCGACAATTTTTAACATAAAATCCCACATCCCGGTCATGGTGTAGCACTCCGTGACTTCCGGCAATAACTTCACCTCTTCTTCAAAATCCTGCAGATTTTTTCTACCCTGGGTTGAGAGACTAACGGTGGCAAACACTACAATATCCATACCCAGCTTTTCCCGGTCCAGCACCGCGACTTTACGGTTGATTAAGCCCTGTTCCTCTAGCCGGCTGATACGCCGCCAGCAGGGGGATTGAGACATATTGATGCGGTCGGCAATTTCCTGGGTGGTCAGGCTGGCGTCCTGCTGCAATAGGTTGAGAATGCGGATGTCCTGAGGGCTAAGTTCGGTGCTCATAACGGAATACTCTTAAAAATATCATAAGTCTATTGTAGACGCTATATGAGTTACAAGCAGAAGAATTATTCAATTAAATATAAAAAGTAGGATAGTTATTTCACAATATCACTATTAACAGGTTTTATTAGAATAAAAATTCTCCCCCCAAATAGCTATGATTCCCCCCATAAACACACCTTAATTTATCAGTTAGATGCACAAGTTAGACACGCATTGTGAGGGGAAGGAATGTCGGTAAAGATATCGCTGGACGATAAGTACACCTTGAGGTCAAAGCGCGCCTATATGACAGGTATAGAAGCGCTGGTGCTACTGCCGATATTGCAGCACCAGCGGGATGTTGATCGCGGCCTGAATACTGCCGCTTTTATCTCCGGTTATCGCGGTTCGCCTTTGGGTACGGTTGATCAGGCGATGTGGAAGGCACAGAAATTTCTCGACAAGCACAATATTACCTTTCAGGCAGGGATTAACGAAGACTTAGCCGCCACCGCTGTTTGGGGAAGCCAACAAGTTAATATTTTTGAGGGCGCCAAATACGATGGCGTTTTTGGTATGTGGTATGGCAAAGGGCCCGGCCTTGATCGCAGTATGGATGTGATCAAACATGCCAACGCCGCCGGTACGTCAAAATTTGGTGGCGTATTGGCCATTGCCGGTGATGACCACGCCAGTAAATCTTCAACCCTTCCACACCAATCCGAACATATGTTTATTGGTGCTTCCATCCCCGTTCTAAATCCTGCCAATGTACAAGAAGTGTTAGACCTCGGTGTCTATGGTTGGGAACTCTCTCGTTTTTGTGGTTCATGGGTGGGTATGAAAGCGATTACCGATAATATGGACTCCGCCATTTCTGCCGAAGTTGATCCCAACCGCGTCAATATTGTTATCCCTGACGATTTTAAAATGCCAGCAGACGGTGTCCATGCCCGCTGGCCTGATAAGCCTTTAGCCCAAGAGCAAAGGCTGAATAAATATAAAATTTATGCGGCCCGTGAATTTGCCCGTGTTAATGGCCTTAACAAAGTTGTGATTGATAGCGATAAACCACGGTTAGGCATTATGACTACCGGTAAAGCTTACCTTGATGTGATGCAGGCGCTGGAAGATTTAGGGATTAATGAAGAAAAAGCCCGCGCTATTGGCCTGCGTATTTTTAAAGTCGGTATGAGTTGGCCGCTTGAACCCGTAGGCACCCATGAATTTGCAGATGGACTGGAAGAAATTCTGGTGGTAGAAGAAAAGCGTTCAATTCTTGAAGACCAGTTAACCAGTCAGTTATATAACTGGCCTTTAGAGCGCCGCCCGCAGGTGATAGGTGAGTTTGACGAGCAGGGCAATGATCTACTACCCAACCAGGGTGAATTAACACCGGCGATGGTGGCCCGTGTGATTGCTGCGCGTTTGGCGGGCTTTTATCAGGACGATATTATCGATAAGCGTTTAGCCTTTTATGACCAAAAAGAGCGGTCTTTGGCGCAACCACGCAAACTGTTAGAGCGCATCCCGCATTACTGTTCAGGCTGTCCCCATAGCAGTTCTACCCGTGTACCGGAAGGCAGTCGTGCTTTAGGTGGTATTGGTTGTCACTATATGGGCACCTGGGAAAAGGGCGATCGTCGCGCCGATACCTTTACGCAAATGGGTGGCGAAGGGGTGAGCTGGGTAGGGCAGGCACCGTTTACCAATACCAAACATGTTTTTCAAAACCTTGGCGACGGCACCTACTTCCACTCCGGTTTATTAGCTATTCGACAGGCGGTGGCCGCCAACGTTAATGTCACTTATAAAATTCTCTACAATGATGCGGTCGCTATGACCGGCGGTCAGCCTGTTGATGGCCCCTTATCGTTGGATAGGTTGATATTGCAACTTCGTGGAGAAGGTATTGAACGTATTGCGCTGGTATCAGATTACCCTGAAGACCATAAAGGGTTAGAACGGTTTGATGGCTTTAGTTTGGATCACCGTGATGATCTGATCAGTATTGAAAAAGAGCTGCGTGAAATTCCCGGCACCACAATTTTAATTTACCAACAGACCTGCGCCGCCGAAAAACGCCGCCGCCGTAAAAAGGGTTTAATGGTTGATCCACCAAAACGCGTCATGATTAACCCCGAAGTCTGTGAAGGCTGCGGTGATTGCAGCATTCAATCTAATTGTTTGTCGGTAACACCGCTGGAAACCGAGTTAGGCCGTAAGCGTGAAATTGACCAAAGTGCCTGTAACAAAGATTATTCCTGCGTCAAAGGTTTCTGCCCCAGTTTTGTTACCGTAGTAGGTGGCAGTCTCAAGAAAAGCACCTTGGCTGAAAAACCTAACAACTTCACAGAACTACCTGTACCAGCTGTTGCCCCGATTGATGACCAACCCTGGAATATTATTGTTACCGGTATTGGCGGCACGGGTGTATTAACCATTGCCGCGTTGGTCGCCATGGCTGCCCATATCGAAGGAAAAGGCTGCGCCACGATGAACCAAACCGGTTTGGCACAAAAGTTTGGAGCTGTGGTGAGCCATGTTCGTGTTGGCAAAAGTCAGCAAGCGATAAATTCAGTGCGGGTACCCGCTGGCGATGCCGATTTATTATTGGGTTGTGACTTAGTAGTTAGTGCCGGTGACGAAGCTTTGGCCAAGGTCAATGTCGATCGCTCCTATGCCATTATCAACGATCACCAATCAATGACCGCTGAATTTATTACCGACCCTGATCTACGCTTTACTTCCGATGATATGAAAAAATCGATTCTCGAAGAAGTGGGAGACACTAAGACCGGTTTTATCAATGCTACAGCAATTGCTACACAACTCTTTGGGGATTCTATTGCCAGTAATTTATTTTTACTCGGCTATGCCTGTCAGCAGGGTTATGTTCCAGTAACGGTAGATGCCTTAGAGCAAGCGATTGAATTAAATGGGGTTGCCGTCGACTTCAATAAAAAAGCATTTCTATGGGGCCGCCGTGCCGTGGTTGATTTAGAACAAGTACTAAGCTGCGCTGAAATCCAACCAGCCTTTAAACCCTTGTCAAACATCAAAGATATTATTGCCGACCGTAGCCGCCGCCTGACGGGTTACCAAAACAGTGCTTATGCGGAGCGCTACAAACACATTGTTACCCAGGTACAAGAGATCGAGCGAAAAACCATAGAGAACAATGATGGCCGCTTAGCCAAAGCGGTAGCCAAACATCTCTACAAATTAATGGCCTATAAAGATGAATATGAAGTTGCCAGACTCTATAGCAATGGTGATTTTCAGCAGCTTATTCAGCAGCAGTTTGAAGGTGATTACCAGCTACAGTTCCACCTGGCACCACCAGGTTTGGCAAAAAAAGATTCCGATACCGGCCTGCCGCTTAAGCGTAAATTTCCTCAGCTATTAATGGCGGGTTTTAAAGTCCTGGCCAAGTTTAAATTCCTTCGTGGTACGGCTTTTGATGTATTTGCTTACTCAGCAGACCGCAAGCTGGAAAAAGAACTACTGGATGAATACAACGCGCTGATTACAGAGATCACCGAAAAGCTATCACCCAAAAATTATGAAGTGGCGATAGAGCTAGCTTTGATGCCTGAACATATTCGCGGCTATGGTCATATTAAAGCTCGGCATGTTGAGGCTTTATCCGAACGTAAATTAACCCTGCTAAAACAGCTGCGCGGTGAGATTATTGATGTGCTTGCTGTGGCTGCCTAAACCTAAACCCTTACTACCGAGAAAGAGCTATGAATGTTTTTGATCACCCGGACTTTGATCACCACGAATTAGTCGCCTTTAAAGATGACCAGGCTTCAGGATTAAAAGCCATTATTGCAGTACATAATTCTACCCTGGGCCCTGCGCTGGGTGGTTGTCGTATGTTCTCTTATACATCTAATAGTGAAGCCTTGAGTGATGTTTTGCGTTTATCACGGGGTATGACTTATAAGTCTGCGCTGGCAGGTATTGCACTCGGTGGTGGCAAGTCAGTGATTATCGGTAATCCACAGCAAGATAAATCTCGTCAACTGCTATTGGCCATGGGGGGGTTTATTAATAGCTTAAGCGGTACCTATATTACTGCAGAAGACTCGGGCACAGGTGTTGCGGACATGGCTGTCATGGGAGAAAAAACCCCTTATGTATCTGGAGTAATTAGTGGTGAGGAACATGGTGGTGATCCTTCTCCTATTACGGCCTATGGTGTTTACCGGGGTGTGGTGGCCTCGGTTGCGCACAAATTTAAGAGCGACTTAAAGGGTGTGCGTATTGCTTTGCAGGGTATTGGCAATGTGGGCTTTCATCTGGCCCGCCAACTGGTTGAGTCCGGTGCAACGGTTTATGCGGCGGATATTAACCCCGCCAATATCCAGCGGGCTGTTAATCAGCTTGGGGTGATTGAATTACCCCTTGAAGATATTTTAAGCGCCGATGTGGATGTGTTAGCACCCTGTGCATTAGGTGGTGCCATTAATATAAACAGTATTGAAAGCATTAAGGCCAAAGTCATAGCCGGTGCCGCCAATAACCAATTGGCAACTGCAGATATGGGAGATGCCTTAAAACAGAAAGGAATTTTGTATGCCCCGGACTATGTGGTTAACGCCGGCGGTATTATTGATGTCTATTATCAAACCCAGGGTATTCGCGACAGGAAAAAAGTGGATGCCCATGTTGAACGTATTGGCGATACCTTGAAAACTATTTTTACTCGCGCAGATCAAACAGGTAGTGCTACCAGTCGTATTGCTGATGAGTTGGCCGAAGAGATATTGGCCGGTGATGTTAAAGAAATGAGCGCCTGAAATCTCAATGATGCCGATGCCGTGATTGATTTAGCTCAAAACTGCCATAAATCAGGCAGGACAGAGTGCTCTATATTCCCTATAATCCTCGCTGAAATTAACGCACCGGATTTACGTTCCGGCTAGCTGAGGAAGCCACCATGTCTATCGACCCCTATGTCGTCTGTGCGATGTATAAATTTGTCCGTTTGGGTAACTATGAAGCCCTGCGCGACCCCCTGTTAAATGCCATGAAGCAGCTGAATATCTGCGGCACTTTACTATTAGCCCAGGAGGGCATTAACGGCACCGTAGCCGGTTCCCGCGAGGGTATAGATCAATTACTGGCATGGTTGCATGAGCAGCCCGGCTTAAATGATATTGATTGTAAGGAATCAACCACTACCAAACGGCCATTCCTGCGCACCAAAGTAAAACTGAAAAAAGAAATCGTTACCATGGGTGTTGAAGGTATCGACCCCAAAGAAGTGGTGGGAACTTATATAGAACCCAAGGATTGGAATGATCTAATTAGTGACCCTGATGTTGTGCTGGTAGATACACGCAACGATTACGAAGTACAGGTAGGCACATTTAAAAATGCCTTAAATCCAAACACTGAAACCTTTCGTGAATTTCCACAATACGTTAAAGACAATCTCGACCCCGAGAAACACAAAAAGGTCGCGATGTTTTGCACCGGCGGTATTCGCTGTGAAAAGTCGACAGCTTATTTAAAAGAGCAGGGCTTTGATGAGGTTTATCATCTTAAGGGCGGTATTCTAAAATATCTGGAAGAAGTGCCGGAAGAAAATACTCTGTGGGATGGTGAGTGTTTTGTGTTTGATGATCGTGTAACCGTTAATCACCAATTAGAAAAAGGTAATTACGACCAGTGCCATGCCTGTCGTTTACCGATTACCGAAGACGATAAGCGAAGTGATAAGTATCAACAGGGGGTTAGCTGTCCTTCCTGCTATGACAAGCTGAGTGAACAGCAGCGCCAGCGTTTTAGTGAGCGTGAAAAGCAAATGTGTTTAGCCAGCCAGCGTGGCGAGGCCCATATGGGCTCCGAGGTGGTTGACCAGTTACAAAAAAAGCGCGAAGTCAAAGCAAAAATACTTGAACAGCAACGCCAACAAAGCCGGCCTGGTTGCGAATAGTAAAGTTATGGTTGTTAATGCTGAACCTTTGCAGTGCTTGCTGAAGAATCCACCAAGATACTTGACGACTAATTTTCATCCAGATAATTGTTCTGGTAAGTTGTCTGTCCCATCTGTTCTATTTGTTGCGCAATCATCCAATCCATCGTGTTCAATAGCGGCTGATACTTTTTATTGTTCTGTTCCAGGGTTGCTAACACTTCACTAATAGCTTCAACGGTAGAAACCGCTTCCGGTACGGGTTCCTTGCGTATTTTGTAGCGGGATACCGGCATGGGCATGCTGATGCGGGGCAGGTTGGCCAATAGTGTGGATTCATGCAGCATCCTGCGGGTTTTTCTCCAGCTGCCATCTAAAAATAACAACGGTCGAATAGCTTGTTGGCCAACTTCAGCAACGGGCTGGCTTTGTTCACCGGGGTAAACCAGCCATGGTCGTGTTTGCCTTATTTTTTCTGCAAAGTCTTTGTCCTCTTCAGGTGTTGTTGCAATTACCGTCTGGCAATTTTTTAAACTCAGCTGGGCAATACGGGCCGTACCAATAGCATGGCTGGCTTCTCTGGGGTGTTGCAGAATATAAACCGGCCACTCATTGGAGATGCTTGTTAAAGTATGGCAGTAACAAACCCTGGGTGGACGTAAACAGTGCTGGCATATAGTTCTTGGCATAACTAATTAAGGTTTGGGTGAAAGGCTAATATGGAAAAGAGTCGGCCAGTATTTTCCTGTGACCAACAAACGTTTATTCTCTTTGTCGTAGGCAATACCATTTAGCGCATCGGTTTTTTGGCTGCGCTGATTTTTAGGCAATAAATCTTTTAAGAAGACTTTTCCCACCACTTGACCATTATCTGGATCAATCATAATAATCCATTGGCTATGCCAGATATTGGCATAGATTAAACCGTCAATCCATTCGAGTTCATTGATGTTATTGACCGCAGTATTTTCAACGCGAACCGTAATGCTACGCAGAAGCTTAAAGTTTTCCGGGTCGATAAACTGAAGTTGTGAAGAGCCATTGCTGACAATTAATACTTTGCCATTATTGGTTAAGCCCCAGCCTTCACCGTTAATAGTAAATTGCCCGCTGGGTTTTAAGGTTTTGGGGTTATAAATAAAGCCTTGCTGTGATTGCCAGGTTAGTTGATAGAGCTGTTGGTTGAGTAAGGTAATACCTTCGGCAAAAAAACGTTTGTTAAGGTGGTGGTTTTGAATGGGTTGGAGTTTGTCCAGAGTTCGGGTGATTACTCGAGATTGGCCATAGCGGCCAGCACTTTCATAGAGAATACCATGGTGGTATTCCAAACCTTGAGTAAACAAGTCGGGGTCATGTTGAAAACGCTCAACCACTTGATATTGGTATTCAATAACCGGCTGGGCGGCGAAGCTACTAGCGCAAATTAATAAGCTAAACAGGAAGCTTGACGTCTTAGCCTGCATCGTATGCTTTGTTACTGCTATCAACGAACTTAATTGCTTGAGTGACGGCTTTATCGACTTTATCCACCATTTCCTGACGCTCGTTGGGCGACAGATAAAAAGCCATATCTACATCGTGTCGAATATATCGTGGGGGTAAATTATTAAGCGCTACACAGGCAATATCGGCGGTATAATCATTACTGCCAAAGCGATTAGGTATTTTTTCCCGCAGAGCGGTAAATACCATACGTTCATAGTAATTGTGAATACTATCAAGCTCAGTAGGTATGGCTAAAGGGCTTTCGTGTGACAGTAACATAGTGATCTCCAACACAGGGTTGACGGTTCGGCTTATTGTAGAGCATTTTTATAGCTTGTTGCGAATTAGGTCCCTGATGACAAAGCGGGCGGGATTCAATGCCGTTACTAAATGCCTTGGCAATGGTGGTGCCTCGGCACAGATCATGGCCGCGATTAACTCGCTGCACAGTGGGGTTGAGGTCAAACCCCTCGAGCCATGGCCAATATTGATATACAAGTTAGGGTAGTAGCTACCGGGCGTGGCAATATCACTATGGGCGTTTTTGCGCAGTAATGCATAGTCTTCGAGAAATTGCTGCTGATTATGCAGGGGACCTACGATAGGCAAATAATCCGGGCTGGTACAGCGTAAGCCAGCTCTGCCAGAGAGTGTATTGGCATCAATCGCTTGATGTTCGGATAGCAACGAAGGCACCATCCTTTGCAGACTATCGAGATTACGTTGGTGGTCTTCCAGACGAGTACTGGTATCTGTATCGCCATTATCAAAGGTGGCACCTAAATTATGAGTATTGTTTATAGCTGGGGTGACATAGCCTTCGTGGCAAATCACGGTTTTTAAACTCGAGCTAACTTCCGAGGTTTCTAATAGAGTTATTTGTCCGCGAATGGCCTTGGCAGGCACAGATTGGCTTTGTTCAAACTGCAGGGCATCACGGCTATTGGCAATAACCACTGAGTCGGCCTCTAGTATTGTGTTATTACCGCCCAGTAACTGCCATTGCTGATCTTGCTGTTCAAGCTTAATGACTTCCTGATGATAGACTGTTTCAATATTAGGGTGACTGGCTAACGATTGACATAAGTGAGCCGGCGATACCCAGCCAGCCCCGGGAAAAAACCAACCCGGCAAATCAATATCAACACCGGCAAGCTCTGAGGCTTGCTGCGGGTCAACACATTGAATCAGTTCAGGGTAACTGGCAAAAGCTTGTTCTAATAAAGGTACTAAACGCTGCTCTTTTTTATTAATCGCTAATTGCAATACACCACAGAAATCGACATGGTCGGCTGAAATACTATGTTCTTGTTGCCATTGCCGATAAAAGCGTAAGGCATATAAATAACTGCTTAAAGTAAACTGATTTAAGGTGCCAGCTTCAGTAGAGAGTTTGGTATATAACATACCCTGTGGATTGCCTGATGCGCCTGAGGCAAGTTGTTGTTCCCGCTCCACCAGAGTTACTTTGCAGCCGCGTCGTGCCAAGGCGTAAGCGCAGCTGGTGCCGGCTAAACCTCCACCGATAATGGCAATATGGTTGCCGTTGCTGGCAGACTTTTTCCGAAAGTACCAAGGTGCAGTGATGCTTTTATTTTTTGGTTTCTGCGCGGCTGTTTGGTTTTTCATTCGGTTATCGGGATTAAACTGCCCAAACAACATCTCCCGTTTTCGAAAGCCTTTGGCTTTTTGAATATCAAAACCCTGTTGGGATAAACCTCTGCGAACGCTACCAACGGCGGTAAAGGTGGCCAGTGTTGTTGTTGGCCCACTTAGGTCAGCCATTAAGGCATATAAGCGATCATTCCATAGGTCGGGATTTTTCGAGGGTGAAAATCCATCTAAAAACCAGGCGTCAATAGTAGGGTGGTTTTGTGTTTGCCACTGGGGATGGTCATTGCTGCGTAATTGTTCAATGCTTTCAATACCATCACCCAGTAAGAGATGTAGACTGATACGACCATGGTCAAACTTTAGTAGGTGATGGCCGGCTGTTAATGTTGGATACTGTGCCAGTAGTTGTTTTGCGTAGTCGGCCAGTTCCGGCCATGCGGATAATGAACGTTCTAAATCAGTATAAGTTAAGGGATGTTTTTCTACTGAGATGAAATGCAGCTGAGCTGTTTGGTCAGCAGTTTTCTGCCATAGTTGCCAGGCCGCCAAAAAATTTAAGCCAGTGCCAAAGCCTGTTTCACCAATACTAAAATGTTCAAAGGGTTCAAGTTGTTGCCAGCGTTGTTGTAATTGATTGTGTTGTAAAAACACATAGCGGCTTTCTTCCAGACCTTGTTGTAACAGGAAGTATATATCGCCGAAGTCTTTGGCTTCAGGTACATTGTCCTGTTGCCAATTTAATCGAGCAGTCTGTAAATAGTAGGGTGATTTTTCAGACATATTGTCCAGATAGATTGTTACCGTTCATTCTAAAAGTCTTATAACCCACTAGCCAATGCTAATGGGTGGTAATTCAGGTTTTGGCAAAGATAGTTTTTCGGTCGGGGCGATAACCTCAGCGCTGCCTTTGGCAACGGTTGTGCCATCCTGATTAATAGCCACCGTATCCAGGGTGACATAGTTCTTGCGGTCATTCTTATTGGTGACTTCCAGATTAACAGTGATGGTGTCGCCAACCTTAACCGGGGCCCGGAAGGAAAGATTCTGACCCAGGTAAACCGTGCCCGGCCCGGGCAGTTCAAGGGCCAGTGCTGCGGAAATAATCGAGCCAGTCCATGCGCCGTGGCCAATACGCTCTTTAAACATGGTAGTGGCGGCAAACTCCGCATCCAGGTGCACGGGGTTAACGTCGCCAGAAACGGTGGCGAATAGCACCAGATCGTCTTCGGTCAGGGTTTTACTATAGGTCGCGGTCTGGCCAATGCTGATTTCGTCGTAGGTAATATTGTCAATGGTGTTCACGGTAATTCCTCATACTGTCTAAATGGAAGCTGATTTTTGGCGGCCATTGTAAACCATTTTCTCAGTCAATATGGATCATCTTTGCCTATGGCTCCAGTTGGCTGCTGTTGGCGTCAGGTGTGCGGGAATGACGTTTTGATTGTATTAGCGTTATAATGTCGCCTTCACCCTAAGGCGTTTATCAGTACTCGTGGACCAATCGCAACACTCCATTCTCAACAAGCTAACACCAATGGTTAGCCAGTGCATGCTGGTTGACCGCCATCCTGTGCAGAGAAAATTACAGCAATTGGACAAACAGCTGGCTGAAGGCAAGTCGATTACGGATGCCGTGCAATCACTGCAAAGCCGCATTGCAAAATCCATTGCCCTGGTAGAGCAACGTCAGCAGCAAGTGCCCAGCATAAACTTTCCAGACCTTCCTATTGCTGATAAGCGCGATGAAATTGCCCAAGCTATCAGCCAGCATCAGGTGGTTGTTATTGCGGGTGAAACCGGCTCTGGTAAAACCACCCAGTTACCAAAGATTTGCCTTGAGCTGGGTAGGGGTGTGAACGGTTTAATCGGCCATACCCAGCCCCGCCGTTTGGCTGCGCGCACGGTGGCGCAGCGAATTGCTGATGAACTGGAAACACCATTAGGTGAAGGCGTAGGTTATCAGGTTCGCTTTACCGACCATGTTTCGGAAAACTCCCATATTAAATTAATGACCGATGGTATTTTGCTGGCGGAAATCCAGCGGGATAAATACCTGAATCGCTATGACACGCTGATTATTGATGAGGCCCATGAGCGCAGTTTAAATATTGATTTTTTATTGGGGTTTCTAAAACAGCTACTGCCGAAGCGTCCGGATTTAAAAGTGATTATTACCTCGGCGACCATTGATCTGGAAAGTTTTTCCAAACACTTTAACGATGCGCCAATTATTGAGGTGTCAGGTCGTACCTATCCTGTTGAAACCTTATACCGACCGTTAGATGACCTGTCTGCCGAGGGTGATTTAATCACCGGTATTGAAATGGCGATCAGCGAGTTAATGAGTGTCGAGGGTAGCGCCAAAGGTGATGTGTTAGTTTTTCTCAGTGGTGAAGGGGATATTCGCGAGGTTGCCCGGCACTTACGCCAATTACAAAAAGATGAAAGGGCATGGCAGCACTGTGAAATACTGCCCTTATATGCGCGCCTAAGTAATGCCGAACAAAATAAAGTGTTTAATATCACGGGGCGTCGTGGTCGGCGAATTATCCTGGCCACCAATGTGGCAGAGACCTCTTTAACAGTACCGGGTATTCGCTATGTGGTTGACCCGGGCTATGCGCGTATTAGTCGCTATAGTTACCGCACCAAAGTACAGCGCCTGCCTATTGAGCCTATTTCACAGGCCAGCGCCAACCAGCGAAAGGGGCGTTGTGGCCGTGTGGCTGAAGGCGTCTGTATTCGCCTGTATGAAGAAGCGGATTTTAACAATCGCCCCGAGTTTACCGACCCTGAAATTAAACGCACTAACCTGGCCTCGGTGATTCTGCAAATGCTGGGTATGCGCATGGGAGCAGTGGATAAATTCCCCTTTGTAGACCCCCCTGACCATCGCATGATCAGTGATGGTTTTAAGTTATTGGAAGAACTGGGCGCTGTCGATAAAAAACGCCAGCTTACCTCCGCCGGCAGAACTTTAACCCGTTTTCAGGTTGACCCCCGTTTAGCGCGGATGATTATTGCTGCGGAAAAACTGGATTGCCTTGAAGAAATTCTGGTGATTGTTAGTGCCTTGAGTATTCAGGATCCACGAGAACGACCCGCAGACAAACAACAGGCCTCCGATGAAAAACACCGTCGCTTCTGGCATAAAGAATCGGATTTTTTATCCTATGTAAACCTCTGGAATTATTACGAAGAAAAACGCCAGGAGCTGAGCCAGGGGCAGTTGCGCAAACTCTGCCAGCGTGAGTTTTTGGCTTATATGCGGATGCGGGAATGGCGGGAGATTCATCATCAATTACGCCTGGCTTGCCGCGACTTAAAATATAAGCTCAACAAAGAACCGGCAAATTATGAATCTGTGCATAAAGCCTTATTGTCTGGCCTGTTAAGTCATATCGCCAATCTGGATGATGATCGACAATATCTTGGGGCGCGTAACAGAAAACTGCGTATTTTCCCCGCCTCGGCTTTATTTAAGAAAAATCCCAAATGGATTGTCGCCGCTGAAATTGCTGAAACCTCCCAGGTCTACGCCCGTTGCTGTGCGCAGATACAGCCCGAGTGGCTATTGGGTATTAACGACCCCCTGTTTAAACGCAGTTATAGCGAACCCCATTGGCAACAAAAAGCGGGCAGAGTGATGGCCTATGAGCGACTTAGCCTTTACGGCTTAATAATTCGTGAAAAAACCCGCGTTCATTACGGGCCTATAGAGCCCAGGCTTTCCCGCGAGATATTAATTCGTGCCGGCTTGGTAGAAGGCAATATTCCTAAAACCCTACCCACCAGCAAAGCGTCTTTTTTTAGCCATAACCAACAGTTGGTTAAGGATATTGAAGACTTGGAAGCCAAATCCCGCCGCCGGGATATTTTGGTGGATGACCAACAGCTGTTCCAGTTTTACGATGAGCGTATTGGCCTGGATGTTATCACCCTGAAACACTTTGAAAAGTGGCGCAAAGGGGCGGAGCATAAACAAGCCAAACTGTTATATATTGATAAAGAGCGTCTAATGCAACATGGCGCGGCCCATATCAATGAGATGCAATTTCCCGCCCGGTTAAGCGTCGGTGATTTGGTGTTTGGTCTCAGTTATCGCTTTGAACCTAACCACCGGGCTGACGGTGTAACTGTTACCATTCCTATTGGTTTGCTTAACCGAATCCCTCGTCATCGTTTTGAATGGTTGGTGCCGGGTATGCTCAGGGATAAATGCATTGCGCTGGTAAAACTATTACCCAAAAATTTGCGCAAGCAGGTTGTGCCCGTACCTGAATATGTCGACAAGGCATTGGCGCAGATTAGCCCCGATGATTCACCTTTACTGGAAGTGTTAACGCGCCAACTAAAGCAGGTTGCTGGAGTTGTTATTCCCATGGAGTCCTGGTTGCCGGACCAACTGGATGATTTCTACCGCATGAATTACCGCGTCGTTGATGCCGATGGAAAACCGTTGGGGCAGGGGCGCAACCTGGAAAAACTGTTAGCCAATTTTAAAGGTCAGGTAACAGAAACCCTGCAAGAACAAACCCAGCAGCGCTTTCAAACCGACAATATTAAACAGTGGGATTTTGGCGAGCTGCCCACGGAATATCAATTTAACCAGGCGGGTGTGACAGTCACCAGCTATCCGGCTTTGGTGGATTGTAAAAACAGTGTTGCGATTGAGCTAAAAGACTTTCCCGAGCAGGCCGAGTTGGAAAGCCAGCGGGGTTTGGTGCGGCTATTTATGTTGCAAATGCCCCAGCAGTTAAAATACCTGCGTAAGGAATTACTCCGTGGCAATACCATTAGCCTGCAATTAGCCGGTATTTCCCAGCAGCGAGATGAGTGGCTGGATGACCTGTTGTTCTCGGTGTTTCATCGTGTATTTATTGCCGATAAACCGTTGCCACGCTCTGACGAGGCTTTTCAGCAGCGCCTGCAGGCGGAAAAGAAAAATCTGGTAGAAGAAGCTAGTCGTGCCGCTGAAGTACTCTCAGAAATTGCAGCTATCTATACCGCTATCCGTAAACAATTAAAAAGCGCCAATGAGCTGTCCTGGGCTTTGGCCATTGGCGATATACAACAGCAGCTATCACTGTTATTTGCACCGGGTTTTATCAAAGACACCCCCTGGCAATATCTGCAGCAATATCCACGCTATCTAACCGCTATTGATCAACGGTTAGAAAAACTCCGTGGACATTTTCAACGTGATAAGCAATTGCTGGTGGGTTTAAGAGAGCTGAGTGAACCCCTTTATGCGCAGTGGAAAAATAATCATGATGCTGAAATGCGCAGTGAGCAACTACTGGCATTTCGTTGGTTGCTGGAGGAATACCGAGTCTCACTGTTCGCGCAAAAGCTGGGGACCTTACAGCCCGTTTCAGAGAAGCGTTTGAAGGCTATGTGGCAGGAAGTAAAAACTTCTTTACTGGATGTCAGTAGCTAAATTAACGTCATCCCCGCGGGAATGACGTTTTTAAAATAACTGCTAAAATAAACCGTATGAAAAAACAACTTAAATACGAATCTATCACAGTACCTTTGCCCTCGACGGATCAGGCCCACCTTACCCGTTTTTATAGGGATAAGAGAAATCTGGGTACTCCTGTGTTTATGTTGCACTCAACACTGCAAGATGGCAGTACTTTCTTTAGTGATAAAGGCACCGGTCTTGCCTGTTATCTGGCACGGCAAGGCTATGATGTTTTTGTGGGGGATATGCGCGGCAAGGGTAAAAGCTGGCCGCAGGTAAATGCCTCGTCGGTCTTTGGTTCGCATCAAGCGATTAATGAAGACATCCCTGCGATGGCACACAAAATCAAAATGCTGCGAGGCCATATTCCGCAGATTTGGGTAGGCCATGGTTGGGGTAGCGTTTTGATGGCCAGTTATTATGCTCGCTATGGTGATAGCTTGTGTTCTGTGGCAAAAATGGCGCATTTTGCGGCCCGGCGCCAAATCCTTTCCGGCAATTCTGCAAAAACATTTTTTATCAATTTTCTATGGCGCAAGTTGGGTAAGTTGCTGATCTCAATCAATGGTTATATACCAGCGAAGAAAATGCATCTAGGGGCGAGCAATGAATCCAGGGCCCATTACCAGGATTACCTGAGATGGTCGAGCAGCGACCAGTGGGTTGATGCTGAAGATGGTTTTAGCTATGGCGAGGCCATTCGCCAACAGCAACTACCACCAAGTTTCTATTTTGCCGCCAGTTCAGACAAAGCCTATGGCGACCCGGATGATGTGCGGGAATTTATGAAAGAACTGGGCCCGCATGATGGTCGTTTAATGGTCTTAAGTCGCCGTGGCGGCAATGCCAGGGACTACAACCACCTTAATATGGTGCGCCATAAAGACTGCGATACCGACCATTTCCCCCTCCTGTTAGACTGGCTGCAGCAGGCCTAGCTATAGTTTTGGTGGAATATATTTCACCCTACGTGGGGTGGATCGCGATCCACCATCATCCCTGGCACCGTAGAAAGTGAGATTTATTGATATTTTATGATCAATGATGAACTTGTTAGTATGACCTGAGTCATAGCCCTCACAGCAATTGTGGTTGCCTGCATTGGGAATCCGCTTATTGTTGGCGACACCGCTGATACTAGCTACACTAGGAGTGCATGTATTATTTGCACATTATTTAAGATGGAAGCTGGACTAACAGGCTAAGACCTGCAGCAAACTTAATTTAACCCCCGGGCAATTGGAGATCCCTATGTCTAAGTCCTCAAACAAAACCCAAATCGCAGCCGCTTTAGGTGCTGCATTCCTTGCAACTTCAGTTGCTCCCATCGCGTCTGCTGACGTTAACCCATTTTCAGCTACCCAGCTAAATGCCGGTTATGATCTGGCCAACTATGGCGACCACGAAGGTAAATGTGGCGAAGGTAAATGTGGTGGCGATAAAGCCGACAAAGAAGGCAAGTGCGGTGAAGGCAAGTGCGGCGGTGATAAAGCCGACAAAGAAGGCAAGTGTGGTGAAGGTAAATGCGGCGGTGATAAGGCTGGCAAAGAAGGTAAATGTGGTGAAGGTAAGTGTGGTGGCTAAGCATTATGCTTAACCTATCGCTTATCATTTCCTGAAAACATCGTCATTCCCGCGAAGGCGGGAATCTAGCCTGCCTGCTTATGCTGTTATTTCCGCTAAAGCGGAAATTGACAGCACTGGATTCCCGCCTTCGCGGGAATGACGTGTGTTCTAGTACTGACGTTTATTGATCATTCTTCCATGCATAAAACTTTAAAACCCAATACAGCAGGTCTTGGCTTACGCAGAGCCCTGATGGATCCATTGGCAGATTTACCCGACGGTGCCCTCGACTTTATGGAAGTCGCTCCAGAAAACTGGATTAACCTGGGTGGTCGGCTCAAAAAACAATTTCGACAATTCTCTGAACGCTATCCTATTCACCTGCACGGTTTATCCCTCAATATTGGCGGCGTAGCCCCGTTGGATGAAGAGCTGCTGCAAGCTATCAAAGCGTTTATGGATGAGCATCACTGTCCTATTTACACTGAGCATCTCACCTACTGTGGTGACGATGGTCATCTTTACGATTTAATGCCAATTCCCTTTACTGAAGAAGCGGTGAAGCATGTAGCTGCCAGGGTAAAACGGGTACAAGATGTTTTGGGCCAGCGCATTGCCCTGGAAAATGCCTCTTATTATTGTGCGCCGGACCAGCAGATGTCCGAGAGCGAATTTATTAATGCAGTGCTGGCGGAGGCAGATTGTGATTTATTATTAGATGTTAATAATATCTATGTGAACAGTATTAATCACCACTATGACCCCTACCAGTTTTTAGCCAGCCTGCCATTACACAAAGCCCGTTATATTCATATAGCAGGGCATTATGATGAAGCGGAAGATTTACGGGTAGATACCCACGGTGCCGATGTGATTGACCCGGTATGGGATATTCTCAGGGCTGCCTACCAGCATTGTGGCCCCTTACCCACCTTGTTAGAACGCGACTTTAACTTTCCTGCGGTTGAGGAATTATTAGCCGAAGTGGACATGATTCGCTCATATCAAACCGCCTTTAATCCCAGTGAAAAGGTGGCACAGTAAGATGAGTTTAGACTCAGTGCAGCGCCAACTGGCCTCCCATATTCGCAACCCTGAAAAAGTGGCTGGACCTCAAGGGGTTGAGCCTCGCCGCCTAAAGATCTATCAGGACCTGTTTTACAAAAATATTGAAAACTTTATCGCCAACGGTTTCCCTATATTACGCAGCCTTGTTGACGACGAAGCCTGGCATGCCATGGTCAGGGATTTTATGGTTCATCACCAGTGTCATACTCCTTACTTTTTGGAAATCAGCCAGGAGTTTTTGCTGTATTTGCAAAACCAGCGTCAGTGGCAAGCTGGTGACCCGGTGTTTATGCAGGAGCTGGCTCATTATGAATGGGTAGAGCTGGCATTGGATGTGGCGGACGAAGACCTGGCCAACTTTGAGGGTGACCCGCAAGGGGATTTGCTAACGGCTTTGCCCGAAGTATCGCCCCTGGCCTGGTCACTGGCTTACCAGTTTCCCGTGCACCAAATCGGTGTGCAGTTCCAACCCACTCAGCCCGGTGAGCAGCCCACGTTCCTTGTTGTCTACCGCAACCGGGACGATAAGGTGGGCTTTATGGAAGCTAATTCGGTGACGGCCAGACTGCTGGAATTACTACAGTCAGACGAGGCGGTATCTGGCCAGCAAGTTCTGGAGCAAATAGCTCAGGAAATACAGCATCCCGAGCCGCAACAAGTTGTAGCCGGTGGCTTGGTTATTCTTCAGGAGCTGCTCTCTCTCGATATTATTTTGGGCACAAAATAATCATATAGCCCTCCTGATGTTAAATCCGGCTCTTTTTCTCGGGCTATAGCCCATAGAATACTGGAAACTCGGTTTTGTTTAGATTATTGTTGCCTGCTTAGCGGGGAAAGGGCCGTTGCCAGGTCCATAAGACTATAAATATCGGATAAAAAGAATAGATGATTGGCACAGGGGTATTTTACAAGACCAGGGCGCAGGGCTTAACGGCCATGTTACCTTTACTGCTGTCTTTATTATTGCTGCTTTCAACGGTCGCCACCGCCGAAGCTCAAACTCCGCAAGAGGATGGAGATGCCCGCTTCTGGGAAGTGTGGAATGCCTATATCGTTGAGTTAGTGGAGCAGGAATTATCCACCCCGGACCCCTGGGAGCCACTCAACCGCAAGATTTTCGCCTTTAATGATTTCGCCGACCGCTATGCATTAACCCCTGTAGCCAAAACCTATCAGTTTATTACCCCTGACCCGCTGGAAGCCGGTATTGGTAATATGTTTTCCAACCTGTTTGAAATTACCACCATCCTTAATGACCTGTTGCAGCTTAAGTTTGGCCAGGCTGCCTCGGATGCCGGGCGATTTTTATTAAACTCCACGGTTGGTCTGTTGGGGCTATTTGATGTGGCCACACCGGTCGGCTTAGAGAAGCATGAAGAGGACTTTGGCCAAACACTGGGTTATTGGGGCATGGGCTCAGGTCCCTATATCGTCGTGCCTATTATTGGTTCTTATACCCTGCGTGATGGTGTGGGTGCCTATATCGATAGTTACAGTGACTATGTCACTGATCTCAACCATATCCCCACCCGCAATCAACTATGGTTGATGAGGAATATCGACAATCGAGCAAGGCTATTTGCTGCTGAGGAATTGATTACCGGTGATCGCTACACTTTTATTCGCGACGCCTATTTGCAGCGCCGGGAATATTTGGTCAACGATGGTGTGGTGGTGGATAGTTTCGGTGAAGAAGACTGGGATGACGAAGACGACTGGAACGAAGAGTAGGGGGCGGGTGGATTAAAATCCACCATCCCTGCCGGATTACGCTACGCTAATCCAACCTACCTAATCACGGATTTCTTTAATCGACAGCCCAATACTAAACTGCCCATCCTCTGTTGGCTCAATCCTGGATACTTCTGCGGTGGCATTAAAGGGCAGATGGGTTTCACCCTGCTGGGCAATAGAGACTTCCAATTTAGACCCTGGCTCAAAAGACTGTTCTGACCGCACGTACATACCCGCACCACTCAGGTCTTTACAGATACCCTCATAGTCTTGCCCATTCTGGCGCATCGTCAGCTGAGAATTAATCTTCATGCGAATAAAATCGCGTTTTTCGTTATAGCTTCTCTCACTACAGTTTTTTTCATTGATCGACATAAAAACACCCTTATCGCATATCCCGTTGCATTTATAGTACGACAGCCAAGCCGCGTCAATCCACAGCATTGAGCACTGGTTTATATTTTGGCAAATTTCTTTCATTGTCAGCGCTTTTAGGTTGCACAGCCTGCTGCTTAAGAGTAGTGTTCTGCGGCAACAATAAACACCCGTGATAGAGCAATGACTACTGCAGTCCCGTCTATTTTATTGATTGATACTAACGCCAGTGAGCGTGAAGCCTATGCCGCCTATCTTAAGCAGCAGGGTTATAGCGTTTATGGCACTGCCGACCTTCAGCAAGCCTACGGCATTGTTGAACAACATAGTCCCCAGCTTGTCCTCTGTGACTTAAATGTTCCAACACTGAGCGAGCAAACGATATTACAAGCCATCCAGTCAAATTTTACCCATTGCCCGGTCATCGTGATGTCCAGCGGCGGGGTAATGGCGGATGTGTTGGCGGCTTTGCGCCACGGTGTCAGTGATTTTCTGGTTCGCCCCCTGGCCGATATGGAGGTACTGGCTCACGCGGCTAAGCGGGCTCTGGAACAGAGCCAGTTACGCCAGCAAAACCAGGACTACCGCGAGCAGTTGGAGCGCACAAACCAGGAACTACAAGCCAGCCTGCAACTGCTTGAGCAGGACCAGCTTGCCGGCAAGCAGGTGCAGCGCAAAATGCTACCTGCTAATAACAAGCAGTTTGGCAATATCACCTTTAGTCGCCGCATCGTACCCTCAGTTTATATCAGCGGTGATTTTATCGACTACTTTACCGTGGGTGATGACTATGTGGTGTTCTTTATCGCCGACGTCTCTGGCCATGGGGCATCTTCGGCCTTCCTGACGGTGTTATTAAAAAATATGTTTGCCCGCAAGCGCAGCGACTTTTTTCACCGGGATGACAATACCATCCTGTCACCGGTGGGTATGTTGGATGTTGCCAATCGCAACCTGCTCAATACCAGTATCGGCAAGCATGCAACTCTGTGTGTGGGGGTGATAAACCTCAAAGATAATAGTCTGCTCTACAGTGTTGCTGGCCATCTGCCATTGCCGATTATGGCGGCAGGGGGAGAAGCCAATTATTTACACTGTGAAGGTATGCCAGTTGGCTTGTTTGAGCATGCGCACTATTCAGAAAACACGCTATTATTACCAGAGAATTTTGTTATGACCTTTTTTTCTGATGGTATATTAGAGGTTGTTGAGGCAGAGGGTGTTATCGCCCAGGAGCAGTTCCTGTTAGATAAATTGCAAACTGCCCCCGATAGTATTGACAGTATTGTTGATGCATTGGGATTGAACGAATTAGTAGAGGCACCGGATGATATCGCTGTGTTATTGATATCCCGTTAAAGTAGTAGGTAGTAGCGTCATGCAAGCAGGTAAGATACTGGTAGCACAACATCAAGCGACATTCGTCATCAAGCTGGTTGGCGATGTGCGGCTGACTTTGTGTACTACCATTGACGATTATTTTACCCAGATGTTTTCCAGCCCTTCGATTGATGGTGTGGTTATAGACCTGTCAGAAGCTGAAGGTATAGATAGCACCTCACTGGGCATGCTGGCCAAATTAGCCGTGCAAGCCAAACAGCTTTATCGCCTGGTACCAATAATCCTTTCCCCCAACCCCAACATTACTCGCCTGTTAGACAGCATGGGGTTTAACCAAGTGTTTGATATTCACCAGAATCTCGATGACCAGGCCTGTGATAATTTAGGCGAATTACCGATGAAGTCCGCCGATGAAGCGGGCTGTCGCAGCAAGGTGATAGAAGCCCACCGGATTTTGATGGATCTTAATGAAAGTAATCGGGAAACCTTTTCTTCTTTAGTAACTACCCTGGAAACCGCTTTCTAATAGTTATCAGTTTTTATAATAGTTAACTTTTGCAGATAGAGCGGTGATAATAGTGCTTCTGATAATAACAGTCTATGCGCTAGCGTTTAACCTATGGCTTCTCTAACCACAAACCCCGATAGTTTTCGTGATTTATTGCGTAGCGATACCCCCTTTCTTGATGTGCGGGCTGAGCTGGAGTTTGCTGCTGGAACACTGCCAGGCTCCTTTAACATCCCGATTCTAAATAATGATGAGCGCCATCAGGTGGGGACCTGTTATAAACAGCAAGGGCAGGCGCAGGCGATAGAGTTGGGGCATCAACTGGTTAGTGGTGATACCAAACAACAGCGTATAGCGCGCTGGTGCCAGTTTGCCAAAGACAACCCAAACGCTCACCTCTATTGCTGGCGAGGTGGTATGCGTTCCAACCTAACGCAACAGTGGATGCAACAAGCGGGTGTGGATATTCCTCTTATTGAGGGAGGCTACAAAGCCCTGCGCCGGGTATTACTGGATGAGATAGAAGCGACCACCCATTCCCCAATGATCATTATCGGCGGCAAAACCGGCACCGCTAAAACTCCGTTGATTAATGAACTGGCTACCGGTATTGATCTTGAAGGCTTTGCCCATCATCGCGGTTCCAGTTTTGGTCGTCGGGTTGAAGAACCTCCCTGCCAGGTTAATTTTGAAAATCGTTTGGCGATTGAGTTGCTAAAAAAGCGGCATGCTTTTAACCATCACCCACTATGTTTTGAAGATGAAAGTCGAATGATTGGGCCAATCAGCTTACCCCATAATTTATGGCTGGCGATGTGTGAAACCCCTATTGCTGTGGTGGAAATGTCACTGGAATTTCGTGTTCAACGTATTTTGCAGGAATATGTTGTGGAGATGGAGCAGGAGCACCTGGCTGTAGATACTGAGCAAGGCTATCAAAACTATCGCCAGCATTTATTAGCGAGCTTATACCGTATTCGCAAGCGCCTGGGCTCAGAGCGTTATCAACAATTAGAAAAAGTCATGAGCGGTGCGCTAGACCAACAACAAAGCAGCGGTGATGTCTCAGCCCATGAAGCATGGATTGAAACCTTGCTGGTCGACTACTACGACCCTATGTATGAACACCAACTGCAAAACAAACAGTCCCGCATTCAATTTAGCGGTGATTACCAACAAGTTGCAGCATGGGTTTCTACCCAGCAGTATACTGATTAATAGAGCGGTTAAAGGGAATTGGCTTTACTCAACAAGAAATTCAGTTGCAGCACTTCGGTCGCTGGTAATCGGCTATCCATCAGGTTTTGGACCCACTCAGCGTAGGCCTGTGCCATTTCCTGGTGCAATTGCCGGCCACCCATAGTCATACTGATTTCAGTCAGGCGCCGATCTTTGCGATTGCTGCGTCTCTCCAGCAGATCTTCGTTTGCCATCCGCTCAACGAGTTTAGTGATATTGCCATTGGAAGCCAGTAGCTGGTTGGCTACTTTACCTATGGATTGCCAGGGATCTTCGCCCTTGGCCAATTGGGACAATAAATCAAAACGGGTAAAGCTTTGATTAAAGTGTTTGCGAAAACGCTGGTTTATTTCCTGCTCGAAGCTTTTTGAGCAGCGTAGAAGTTGCTGGGTAAACTCAAGGTAAATTTGTTGCCCTTGTGGTAAGTCCTGTTTCGTTCTTGTGTCCATGCTTGCAGTCCATATGGCCTAATTATCAATTATTAAAATATCCTTACTTACATGTAAATAAAATTCAAAAATCCTTTTCTGCAACCTCTTAGTGCTGATTAGTATAAACCATACCTCATAATAGTGATAAAAAACATACCCCATTATACCTACTAACACTTTTATTTAGCTCTATTGTTTATTTGACTCTGGGACTACGCATGGTAACAAATTCTTCAGCGGCGGTTGGGTGAATGCCAATCGTGTTGTCAAAAATCGCTTTCGTGGCGCCAGCTTTCATCGCTACAGCCATACCTTGAATAATTTCACCGGCATCTTCGCCTGCCATATGAATACCCACTACTCGGTCGGAGGCCGTATCCACAATAAGCTTCATATAGGTACGTTCTGCTCTACCGCCAATGGTATGTTTCATAGCGCGGAACTCAGAATCGTAAACGGTAATATCTGAATATTTTTTTCTTGCCGCTTCTTCAGATAATCCACAAGTACCAATATTAGGCTGGCAAAAAACAGCGGTTGGAATAGTGTCGTAATCTACGGTGGTGGCTTCGTTGTTATACAGTGTTTTTGCGAATGCCATACCTTCTGCCAGAGCCACTGGAGTTAGTTCCATACCGCCGGTAATATCTCCCAAAGCATAAATGTTAGATTCACTGGTTTGAAAGTTTTCACCGATTTTAATGGTGCCGTTATCGTTAAGTGCCACGTCGACATTATCAAAACCTAAATTTTGTAAATGAGGCTTGCGGCCGGTGGCATATAAAATAGCGTCAGCTACTATTGAACTTCCATCTTCCAAAAGTGCTGTTAAACTACCGTCAGCCTGTTTTTCTATGGTGGCGATATTACTGTTAAAACGCAGGTCTATGCCGGAAGCGGCAATTTCTTTTGCGGCAAACTCTCTAATATCCTGATCAAAACCACGTAAAAACAATGGGCCGCGATAAAGTTGTGTGGTCTGTGCACCAAGGCCATTAAAAATCCCCGCGAATTCTACGGCTATATAACCACCTCCAACCACTAACATACGTTTAGGGAATTCCTCCAGGTCAAAAACTTCATTAGAGCTAATGGCATATTCGCTGCCTGGAAATTCAGGAATATAGGGCCAGGTGCCGGTGGCAATCATAATGCGCTCTGCCGTGTATTGCTGGTCATTAACCGCAACAGTGTGATTATCGACAAAGCGTCCACGGCCATCAATAACGGTTACACCGGCGCCGCCCAGCATAGTGTCGTAAACCCCGTTTAAGCGGGAGATTTCTTCGATCTTGTTATCACGTAGTGTTGGCCAGTCAAATTCGGGAGCACTGGTACTCCAGCCAAAGCCCTGGGCGTCTTTAAATGCATTGCGATACTCTGAGGCATAGACATACAGTTTTTTGGGTACGCAGCCTACATTGACGCAGGTGCCACCCATATAACGATCTTCTATAACCGCCACTTTGGCGCCGAAGGAGGCGGCCATGCGGCTGGCCCTAACACCGCCAGAACCGGCACCAATAATAAGCAGGTCAAAGTCGTATTGATGTGTACTCACAGTATTTCTCCGTAATGTTTTCAGTTTGTTATTGCGCAGTGGTGAGGATATTAGTGCCTCAAGGCAAAAATATAAACTTGTTAATCACTATTTGTTTCTTTGCGCTTGCGGTGTACTCCGCAAATGCAAGCGGTGCCGTAATTGCCGCGAGCCCTGGTCAACAAGGATATTTAACAGTGCACTGACAGCAATCAGTATTACTGCAACATCCAGCCGAAAGCTCTCAAACGCGCTATCAATATAAAAACCCAGGGTATGCACGCCAAGTATCCCCAAAATAGCACTCTCTCTTAAGATGACCTCCCAGCGGTAACAAAGAAAGGCTAAAAATTGCCCGTATATGCGCGGCATAATTTCAAAACAATAACGATGAAAGCCCTTACTGGCATCCAGTCGCAACGTTATTTGATGGCTATGGCGACTGATTAGGTTGGCGATAATAGCGCCATTATGAATAGCCAGTGCAATAATTGCGGGCAGCATGGATGGCCCTAACAGAAGTAATAAGGCGAAAGCGATAATCAGTTCAGGGGTTGAGCGCAAAATCACCAAAGCCAGGTGACTGCTAAAACGAATCGGTAGAGAAAAGAATTGCCGGGAACTAAAAGGAAACAGACAAAGAGCAATTACGGCGGTGAGCAGTAAGGCAATTTGGGTAACCACCAGAGTGTTGCCAATACCTGGCCCTATTTCAGTACTGCCTAAATGACTAAGCCAATATAAAATGCCGTTAATATCTTCGCCATTTCGAATCGGCAGGGGGATGATATCGTGGAGAAAATGACTGGCCAGTGAGAGTTGTAGGCCCTCTTGCCCCCACAAACTAAATAGCGCAACCGCAAAATACAGTGGCAACAATGTGGGCCGCATCCACCAGCGCAGTGATGCAATCATAATATAGAAAATAAACAGAATACCGGCGGCCTGGCTGTAAAGGCCTTGCATAAAAGCCGTTTCCAAATGAAAACCCAGGGTAGGCAGACCAATAAAACCTAATACAGTGCTGGAACGTAGGCCGCACTCTAATCGGTATAGGCTATAGCTGCGAAAATGCGGCAACAGTTGTGGCCACTGAGCATAAAAAAAATGACTAAAACGATCGCTGTGTCTGGGGGCAACGGCTTGGGATTGGTGCTCTTCAATAATTTCAGCAAAAACTTTGGCAAAGATACCGGTATAGGGCAGGGCAATAGCCAAATAGCCTGCTAGTGGGTGAATACCAATCAGTTGAATAAATAGCAGCCCCCAAAATAATTCATGTACAGAGCGAATGGCGGCACATAAAGAGCGCAGCCATAACTGGTGAAAGAACAGACTTAAAAAAAGTCCGCCCACCGCCGCTGTGCACACCGCTAAAAAAGCGTAGCTAAATGTTTGCGCAATAGCGGCAATCAGTTCGTCAAAAGGTAACAGCGTAGGTTGAAAAAATCCTCCCGCCATTGCCGCAAATTCCTGCCATGGGCTGCGGTTGCTGATTTCAATATCGGCAAAGGGTAAACATAACAGGGCCGCCGCCAGCAATAACAGAAAACTGCGAATACCTGTGGGCAGATGATAGCGCGGTGCGCTAATCATGGTCGTAAAGGGGCTCTAGTTGGTCGGGGGTGATATTATCAGGGTGGTCGTTTAAAACGATTTTTCCCTGTTGAATACCAATAATCCTGTCGGCAAAAGCCAATGCTTGTTGGGTGTCATGCAGGGCGATCACACAACTTTGGCTATGTTGTTGGCTATGTTGTTCGCTATGTTGTAACAACGCTGAGATAACCGTGTCGGCCATGGTTTTATCCAGGCTGGAAGCGGGTTCATCGGCAAGGATAATATCAGCCTGGCTGTAAATGGCTCGGGCAATGGCAACCCTTTGTTGTTGCCCGCCGGATAGTTGGCTAACGGTTTTATAAAGTTGCTGGTCCAGGTTAAAGCTGCCTAACAGCTTGCTTATCGCTTCAACATGTTTAGGACGTGGCCACAGTAAATTGATTAAGTTATAGCTTCGTGAGTGTTGGTCCAGTCGGCCCATATAGATATTGTGAAAGACCGAGAGTTTGTCCACCAGCCCCAACTGCTGTGGCACCCAGCCAACGCGATGATCCGTGTTGCTGAGATGTTGGTAGATCAGTTTCAGTAAGGTTGATTTACCCGCGCCACTTTTCCCCAGCAAGGCAATGCGCTCTCCTTGATGAAGCTCCAATGTGACCTCATCTAACACCCGTTGCTGCTGATAAAAAACTTCAGCATTTTCAAGGCGGAGTAAAGGTTGTGGCGAGGGGGTCATTGCTTAGTCCAGCAAGCCAATGGCGCGGGCGGTATCTTCAATAGCTTGATAATCCTTATTGCTGGCCGGCACAAAAGCTTTTCTGGGGAAGGCGTTAAGTAATTCCGGGTTTTTCATATCGAGCAGGGCTTGTTTTACTTTTTGTTTAAAGCCTTCTCCCCATCGTTTGTCTACATCGCCCCTGACAGTCCACTGATAATCAGGATAATGGGGTGTAGTCCATATAATACTGACTTTATCCAAATCGACTTTCCCTGCGGCTAATTCTTTTAACCAGACCTGGTAATTTAATGCCCCCAACTGATAGCTACCACTTTGTACCAACGCAATAGTGCGTGAATGGTTGCCAGAAAACCCGACCCGGCTAAACAGTTGCTCAGGGCTTTGTTGAAATTGCTGTTGTAAATAATACTCCGGCATCAGGCGTCCCGATGTTGAGCTTTTAGAGCCAAAGGTAAAGGTCATGCCTTTAATGTTTTCGCTAAGCTGTGCACCGTTAATAAGCCCAGTGCTGTGGTGGGCTATAAAATAACTTTTAAATTCGGGGTCTTCGGCCCCTTGGGCAATGGCTGCTGATCCCGGCGTTAGGCGTCGGGCTTGTACGCCGGTTAAACCACCAAACCAGGCCAGTTGTACCTGGTCATTGCGAAAGGCGCTAACGGCGGCGGCATAAGATTTTACCGGAACATATTTTACTGCTACGCCCAGTTGTTGTTCCAGATAGTCGGCTACTTTAGAAAAGCGGGCGTTTAACCGGGTTTCATCGGCATCGGGGATCGCGGTAAAGACAAAAGTCTCGGCGGCGGCAGTGCTGCAGAGTAATAAGGTCAGTAAGGTTTTCGATAGTTTGCTAATCATAATTTCTCTACAGTTTGTAAGGTAATATGGTTGCGGTTGTCGATGTGGCCAATAATGGCAGCATGGGGACAATCACTGTGTTGTAGTGCTTTCAGGCAGTCGTCAGCTCTGTCGGCATCAATCGCCGCTAATAAACCGCCTGCAGTTTGTGGATCAAACAGCAGTGGAAAAAAGCTATGGGTTTTAAAGTCATCAGCATTGCTTAGCCCTTGCTGCGCTTTGGCATTATCCGGGTGCAGTGAGCTTAACCAGCCATTGCCCGCGCATTCGGCGGCGCCATTTAACACGGGTAATTGATCAAGTTCAAGGCTGGCACCGCAGTCTGTGGGTTTTAGCATTTCTAATAAATGGCCCAGCAAACCAAAGCCGGTAATATCAGTACAGGCGGTGGCACCATGGTGGTAAATAATCTCTGCCGCGTTTTTATTGCTGATGAGCATTTGCGCAATAGCTTGATCTATCCAGCGGCCCTGTGCCTGTCCCTGCATATTGGCGGCCAGCAAGGTGCCAGTGCCTAATGGCTTGGTGAGTATTAGCGCCTGGCCTTGCTGGAGATTACCTTTGGTCAGTAGTTGCCCTTTATCAGCCACACCATTTACCGATAGGCCAAAACCCAGTTCAGCGCCTTCACTACTATGCCCACCGATTAAAGCCGTGTTCTGTTCGTTAAGACTGTCTACCGCGCCACTCATCATTTGCAACAAAGTATCTTCCGTCAACGTTTCGCTGGCATAAGGAATGGTTGCTATCGCGAGGGCAGAGTGGGGTGTTGCACCCATGGCGTAAATATCACTGAGGCAATGGTTGGTGGCAATACGTCCAAGCAAGTAAGGGTCATCAATAAAGGCGCGAAAATAATCAACGGTTTGCAACCATTGTTTATTAGCCGGTGGTGTAATAACAGCGGCATCATCGGGAGCATTAAGGCCAATGGGGGTGTCAGGGTTATCGGTAATATTCAGTTGTGCCATCACGCGATTAAGAATTTGATGACCCACCTTGGCGCCGCAACCACCGCAACGCATGGCGACTTCATCTGCTGGCATTTTGGTGGTTTTAGTTGTATTGGGCAGCTGTTGGTACTGGGCCATAAAGGCTCGATCAATACGATCTTTCCAGCGCCATAACCATTGCCCTGAAACGCTCAATGGCCCTCTTGAGGCAATCGCCTGTTTATCCCCGGTCATTAATAAACTGAGAAATTGCCGCTGCGGTCGATAGGGTAATAGTGCCTGTCCCATAATAGCCCGGCGCAGGTTGTTGCTTAAATGTTTGCCGGCACGCACGGCATAGACACCACTTTTAGCCAGGGGCTGCTGGCTAAAGTCTGCAATATCTCCGGCAGCAAATACATTGGGGTGTGAGGTGCTTTGCAGGTATGGGTTAACGCTGATAAACCCCTGTGAATCACAGGCCAGCCCCGTTTGTTGTGGCCACTGCGGGCTGCCGGCATGAATCGCCCAAATGATTTCGTCGGCCTTGCTGTTCTGGGCGTTATTAAAATTAAGCTGGTATTGCTTGTCGATTTTTTCAGCACTGGCTACTGTGTGCTGAACTTTCAGGGTGATGCCTCGCTGCTGCAGTAGCGCTGTCATTTTTTTCCGTGTACGGGGGTTATGGGTTGGCAGTATTTCATTGGTGCCGCAGTAAAGGGTGAAGTGTGGGCTTTTGCTGCTACCGTTGCGCTGCTGCCATTGGTACTGGCAGGCCAGGGCGACTTCAGCGCTGGCGGCGCCACCGCCAATAATGGCGACCTTAGATGCTGGCGTTAACTGGGAGGCTGTCTGTTCCCAGCGGGCTAAAAAAACGTCGATGGGTTTAACCGCAATGCCATAATTTTCGGCACCAGGTATGCTTTGAGTAGCCGGTTGCGAACCAATATTGATGGATAACCAGTCATAGCGAATTGGGCTGCGGTCGTGGCAAAGCACCTGTTGCTGCTCCAGATCGATATCGCTGACCTGGGATTGGAAGAAGCGAACCTGGGCAAACTGGCATAGCTTGCGCAGATCGATATGGGCTTCATCATACTGGTAGTGGCCGGCAATCATGCCGGGCATCATGCCGGAGTAGGGGGTATGGCTGTCTTTACTGATAACCGTAACCCGCAGGCCCGGCACAGGGTTCATCCCCAGTTGTTTGATCACCGCCAGGTGGCTGTGGCCACCGCCAACCAGTACCAGGTCCTGTACCAGATCAGTAGTGTTAACTTGAGATGTTGTTGAGTCCATATACCCTTTAAAGCTTATTCAGTAAAAAGCTTGTTATTCAGGGGCTTAGCTTAACAGGCTGTAGCCAAATGACACAATTGGTACCTACGGTTGGTGCATGGGGTGATACCTCATGGTCATCATTCGCAGGTAAAATGCTTGTTATTCTGGTTATTGCTATAATTCACGGCTCACGAGCTAACAATATTAAGAAATGCTGGAGTTTGATTATGATCGGTCAGATGATGAATTCGCCTTTAACTATTACGTCATTAATGGCGTTTGGCGAGAAGGTCTATGCCAATTCTGAAATAGTGTCGGTAACAGCGGATAACCCCTTATTTCGCTACACCTTTGCGGATGCCTTTAAACGTACCCGCCAGCTGGCCAATGCTCTGAACACCCTGGGAGCCAAGCCCGGCGATTGCATTGGCACCCTGGCCTGGAATGACCACCGTCATTTTGAATTGTATTATGGCGTGAGCTGTTCCGGCATGATTTGCCACACCATGAACCCCCGCCTTTTCCCCGAGCAAATTGACTACATCATTAACCACGCCGAAGACCAATTTATATTTACAGATATTCTCTTTTTACCGCTGCTTGAGAGCTTAAAAGATCGCTTGAGCACGGTTAAGGGCATTATCGTACTGACCGACGAGGCCCATATGCCAGACACATCGCTGGAAGATGTGTACTGCTATGAGACGCTTTTAGCCGCCGAGACCGATGCCTTTAGCTGGCCAGAAATTAATGAATTAGATGCTTCCAGCCTGTGTTATACCTCGGGTACTACTGGTAATCCGAAGGGAGTTCTATACAATCACCGCTCCACCGTATTGCATGCTTTAACGGGTAACCAGCCGAGCGTTATGGGGCTTGGAGAAAACGATGCCGTGTTGCCCATTGTGCCTATGTTTCATGTCAATGCATGGGGCATTCCTTACGGTAGTGTTATCACCGGATCAAAGATGGTTTTCCCCGGCCCCAAGATGGCCGATGGCGAAGCACTAACCACACTGATCAATGAAGAAAACGTCACCTACTCGGCAGGTGTGCCAACCATATGGTTGGCTTTACTCGACTACCTTAAGCAGTCGGGTAAATCCATAGAGCCACTGAAGCGAGTGACGGTAGGTGGTGCCGCTTGCCCACTATCCATCATGGAAGATTTTGATAAGTACGGCGTTTACACTCATGTTGGTTGGGGTATGACCGAAATGAGCCCGCTGGGTAGCTACAATGGCGAGCTGGACCGCGAAGCATTAGGTGAAGAAGAATTTGCCCGTTTAAGAGTCAAAGCGGGGCGCTGTATCTACGGCGTAGAAATGAAAATTACGGATGAAGACAATAATGAACAGCCCTGGGATGGTGAAGCTTTTGGTTCATTAAAAGTACGCGGCCCCTGGATTTGCGATAGCTACTTCAAAATGAAAGATAGCGATTCCCATGATGCCGATGGTTGGTTTGATACTGGTGATGTTGCCACCATTGACCCTACCGGGATGATGCAAATTACTGACCGCAGCAAAGATGTTATTAAGTCCGGTGGTGAGTGGATCAGTTCCATCGATCTGGAAAATACCGCTGTTAATCATCCCTCTGTGGTTGAGGCAGCAGTCATTGGTTTATACCACGAGAAGTGGACCGAGCGTCCTTTATTGTTAGTGACTAAACAGCCCGGTGCCGAGTTAAGCAGAGAAGAGATGCTGGCCTGGTTTAAAGGTAAGGTAGCCACCTGGTGGATACCAGACGATTGTTTATTTGTTGAAGAGCTGCCCCATACCGCTACCGGCAAGCTCAGTAAAAAAGATTTACGTGAGCAATATAAAGATTACCGATTCCCCACTACTTAAGTTGGAGTTGGCGTTAAAACTAAAATTTAAAACATTGAACCTGAAACACCGTTTGGAGAAGTATAGCTATGTCTGATTACGTTGCACCCATTAAAGAAATGAGTTTTGTACTCAATGAGCTGGCGGGCTTATCTGAAGTATGTGAACTACCGCGCTTTGAAGATTCCAGCGCAGATGTGGTCGATGCCGTTCTTGAAGAAGCCGGCAAATTTGCCGGCGGTGTGCTGGCACCTTTAAATACCGTTGGCGATAACAATGGCGCCCGATGTGTTGATAATGCGGTACAGGAAACCGAAGGTTTTGCCGGTGCCTACCAACAGTTTGTTGAAGGTGGCTGGGTGGCCTTGCCCTGTAACCCCGAGTTTGGCGGCATGGGCTTACCGGAAAGTGTCGGTATGGCCAGTATGGAAATGTGGAATGCGGCCAATATGGGCTTTAGCCTGTGTCCGCTTCTTGGACAGGGTGCGATTGGAGCTATCGAAGCTCACGCCAGCGATGCATTAAAAGCGACCTATCTGGAAAAAATGGTTTCTGGTGAATGGACCGGAACCATGAACCTGACTGAACCACAGGCCGGCTCCGATTTGGCGGTAGTGCGTTCAAAGGCAATCCCCAACGGTGACCACTATCTGGTTAGTGGCACCAAGATTTATATTAGCTGGGGTGACCACCAGATGACAGACAATGTGATCCACCTGGTATTGGCCCGTACACCGGATGCCCCGGAAGGGGTTAAAGGTATTTCCCTGTTTATAGTGCCCAAATTTTTAGTCAATGAAGACGGCTCTATCGGTGAGCGCAACGACGCTTATGCGGTAGGCGTTGAGCATAAATTAGGCATCCACAGTAGCCCGACCTGTGTAATGAGCTTTGGCGATAACGGCGGAGCTGTGGGCTATTTGGTCGGTGAAGAAAATAAAGGCCTGGCCTATATGTTTACCATGATGAACCATGCCCGGTTAAATGTAGGTGTCCAGGGCGTTGCTATTTCCGATCGCGCTTATCAGCATGCGGTGGTTTATGCTAACGATCGTGTTCAGGGCTTGGCTCCGGGAGACAAAGAGAAAGGTACCATTATTCGTCACCCGGATATTCGCCGTATGTTGATGGTGATGCGTTCTATGACGGAAGCTTCCCGTGCAATATGTTATGTGGCTGCTTCAGCCTTTGATATGGCCCATCATGGTACAGATCAGGAACAGCGCCAATTGGCCAATGCTCGCGGCGAATTATTAACGCCCATTGCCAAGGGGTGGTCCACTGAGATTGCCCAGGAAGTGACTTCCCTGGGGATACAAATTCACGGCGGTATGGGCTTTGTTGAAGAAACCGGTGCTGCCCAGTATTACCGTGATGCCCGTATTACTACTATCTATGAAGGCACTACCGGTATTCAAGCCAATGATTTAATTGGCCGTAAACTGATTCGTGATAAGGGTCAGGAGTTCGCGCGCTTGATTGCCGAAATCCGTGAAACGCAGGCGGAAGTAACAGCCAGTGGTGATGACATGGCCGCTATAGCCAAGTCTTTAGCTGAGGGTGCAGACTCTCTGGAGCAGCTAGCCAATTGGGTGGTTGAGCACCATAGGGACAACCCGCAATTACCTGGCGCAGTTGCGGTTAACTTTATGATGGCTGCGGGTACTGTAATCGGCGGCTGGTTACTGGCCAAAGGTGCATTAGTCGCCTCAGCTAAGTTGTCAGAAGATGAGAGTTTCTTCGGCGCCAAAATAATTACCGCCAAATTCTATGCCGAACAAATTATGCCAAGGGCAGCAGCGCACGTAAAAATGGCCGAATCGGGCAGTGCTATGACGATGGCATTAGCAGATGATCAGTTCTAATTCTAATAATTTAAATCTGGAGTGACTCTGCTATGAGTGATTTTAAAAAGTGGGAGTGTGTGATCTGCGGTTATATCTACGATGAGGCCTTAGGTGCGCCGGATGATGATATTGCTGCGGGTACCAAGTGGGAGGATGTTCCGGAAGACTGGGAGTGTCCTGACTGTGGTGTTGGTAAGTCGGACTTTGAGATGGTTGAAATCTGAAGTCCCATTGTTAAAACGCCCCGTCCCGCGAACAAGGTGTACGTTGTATAGCCGCTGCTAATTAGTGGTGATACAAATGTGATTCCAACTCATAAAGCAGGGACCGCAAGTGCTTTAGCTCGCGTTCCCTAATCTGGCTTAACTCCCGGGTCTTGGTAACTAACAGATCTAATTCATCGGCGGTAATGTGTTGGGTGGCGGCTCGGGCCAGGATTTCCTCAACGTTGATTTTTTCACTTTGCATAATGGCTGGCTCCCTTTCTACTGCTTATCTTTAAGTGTAGAAGCTTTGGAGAGAGCCGTGTTAGTAATAACTCGGGTTATTAGATTGTTGGGCTATTACTACTGGGTGGGGTGAGTAGCTCTATTGCATATAGAGGCGGCTAGCTGCCAGACTTTTGATCGTAGCGCTGGCTGAGCACATCGTAGAACTGCTCGCGCATCTGGGAGACTTCCGTTTTTAGTTGTCTGGCATCGTCTACCTTGTTGTAACGCCCAGGGTACACTTGCTTGCGAAATTGAGCCATCTTGGCGGTATAGAGCTTCATCGCCTTCTCCAGCTTTTGCTCGCCCAGCAATAACAGCTTGGACTCTGCAATAGAAATCTCCTCATACACCGCAACCAGTTCTTCACTGAGACTCTCTAGTTCACGCTCTTGTTTGGCGGACATGCGCTCGACCTTAGGGCCAATCTCCGCAACCAGTGAGGCGTACTTACTAAACACATGGCTGACCTTACCCACATGCTGCGCCACCTGTTCCAGTAGCCCAATACGACGTATGGACATCGCCTGTTGCTGCTGTTGCAGTTTATCCTTCAGGGTATAAAACACCGCCGCGGCGCCAAAAATGCTACCGAGAATAAAAATAATACTAGTGCCAATAATGTCGAAGTTATCCATATCTAACCCGTCTGGTAGGGTGGATTACAATCCACCATTGTCTTAAGCCTTAACCGCCACTTAATTTGACGGTATAGCCTTTAGCCTGCAAGGTCTGTTCCAGAACTTTTCTCTGGTCCCCCTGGATTTCTACTACTCCATTTTTGATGGCACCGCCTGTGCTGCAGCGTTGCTTCAATTCTTTGGCCAGCTTTTTCAATTCTGCACCGGCCAGGGGCAGGCCGGTGATCAATGTCACTCCCTTACCTTTACGGCCTTTGGTTTCAAGTTGCAGCCTGACAATACCGTCTCCAGCAGGAGCCGCTGCCTGCTTTTTACAGTGGCATTCGTCGATAGGGTAGCTGCATTCCGGGCAGTGCCTGCCCTGGTCGGTGGAGTAGACCACTCGGTTCATATAGGTGTCCTGTTAGGTGGCTGTGTTGTTGTTATTGTTGTTGTTATTGTTGTTATTGTTGTTGCTATTGGTGTTGCGCTTTAGTTTTAAGGCCAGCCGATTATAATGGCCCCCAAGGCCCTAACCAAATGATTCATCGTCTTTTTATAAGGTATTGATGCCAGTGACCAGTCCCACAGAACTAGAGCAACTCAAACAGCAGTTATTTGACCTGCAATCCCAAGTAGCCTTCCAGGAAGATACCCTGCAAGACCTAAATGATATCGTTACCCGGCAGCAGCAACAGATTGAAAACCTCCACGAACTTTGTAAAAGCCAAAAGTCTCAACTGGAGTTGATGACAGAAGAGATGGGTGGTGCCCAGGTCGATGAGAAACCACCACATTATTGAGCCCCGTTGATTGAGACTTAGCCAGACTGGTCTACACTGTCCTGATGCGGTAGGTGTTTGAGTCGTTAATAAAAACAATCGGGCTGTCTGTAGTGCGTTATTGTTTAATAAACAACCTATAAATCTGGACGTAAAGCAGAGGAATTGCAAAAGGGTACGGTTGGCACGGTCTTATCCGTAAAACCATCCCTTAGAGTGTATTGAATGTCGAATACCGATTTCAACGAAGATATTAGAGATGGAATTCAAGAGGTGACCAATGTTGCGGTTGGCGAGGCTGCAGATAAGATCGCACGCAGTTTCTCCACCTTCGTTAATATCCCCATCCCCAGTGTTCATTTGTTAGATGCCGTTGATGTCAGTATGGCCCTCAGTGCCATTGAGCAGAATGAGCGAGTGACCGCTGTCACTCAGCCGTTTTTTGGTAGTGGTATTAGCGGTGAGGCGCTGCTTATTTTTACTGATGCCAGTATGAGTGAGTTATCCCAATTAATGGGTTACCAGTCGATGGTGGGCGATGATCACCAGCAGGTTGAGCACGTGCTGGAAATGGCCTCACTGCTGAACGGTTCTTGTATACACGGCATCTGCGCACAGTTGGATATCAGCGTACTGCTAAAACATCCCACTTTATTAGGCCAGCATAGAGCCCTGAGCGATATACTTCGTCACTCGGACTTTCCCTGGGATCAAACACTGGCCATTGAATTAAATTATGCCTTTGAAGATTACAGCATTACCTGTGACTTAATTATTTTGTTTCATGAAGGATCACTGGCGTCCCTGTTCCGGCAGGTGAATTTTTTACTGGATTAGAAATCACTTGGCAATTTATGGAAACACCTAATTTTCAGGATTTGCATTGGCTATTGGATATTATCCAGAGCACGGATATCGGCATTGTGGTAATCGATAAAAATTTTAACATTGAAATTTTTAATCGCTTTATGCAGGTGCACAGCGATATTGGCCCGGAAGATGCGATAGAAACCAGCATCTTTGACTTATTTCCCTATCTTGAAGATGACTGGTTTAAGCGCCGGGTTAACACTGTGTTTGAGTTGGGTATTTCGGTTTATACCACGTGGGAACAGCGTGACAATGTTTTCGATTTCCCCCTCAAGCTGCCCATCCATTATGAAACCCAGATGATGTACCAAAACACCACTTTTATTCCGCTGCGCTCTGCCGCGGATGCAGTCGAGAAAGTGGGTATTGTCGTTTACGATGTAACTGACAATGCAGTTAACCGCGGCAAGCTGGAGTCAGCCAAAGATGAACTGCTGCGCCTAAGCCGTACCGATAAACTGACTACACTGTGGAATCGTGGTTACTGGGAAGAGCGGATGATCGATGAGTTTAAGCGTAATCAACGCAGCGCTCATCAAACTGCGTTGGTTATGTTTGATATTGATCATTTTAAAAATATCAATGATACCTATGGCCATCAGGTAGGTGATGATGCGATTCGCATGGTAGCCAAACTATTTTTAGAAAATTCCCGCGATGTCGATATTTGTGGTCGCTATGGCGGTGAAGAATTTGTGGTGCTACTGCCTGAAACCGATACAGAAGGCGCCAAAATCTACAGTGAACGCTTGCGCAAAACTATTGAAGAGACCATCGTTCGTTCACAAGGCGAATCAGTTAATTTCACCATCAGTTTGGGTATTGCCGTTTTAGATGAGCAAACCAAATTACCAACGGACTGGATAGTTAATGCTGATAAAGCACTGTATAAATCCAAACAGAGTGGCCGCAACCAAACCCGTGTGTTTGAGGGTTAATTCAGCTTCTTTCATTTTCGCCTGCGCGCATTGCTGTCCGGGATAATCCTTCTTGTGTAATCTACCCCCGACTCCTCAGCGGGGATGCTTAACCAACCCATGACCTATATCCCGAACAGCCATGCACCTTCACCAGAATGACCAGCTGATCATTCCTTAAAATGAATTATAAAAAAACAAACTGTTATAAGCTTATATGTTTTATTTATAACTAATTGATTTTATTGGATTTTTAACCCGCTATACAGTATAGTCGCCAACCTTGTTTAGGCCTGATGGGCTCGAATAACATCAATTTAAGACACTGTGAGCGGCATGAGTTTAGATCTTGATACATTAAATCAGCAGTTAAAGGGCCTATCCCCCGTGGAGATCGTCCAATGGGCCACGGGCCTTGGTAAGCAAGTGATTGCCACTACCAGCTTTGCTCCCAATGCTGCCGCTATGCTGAATGTGGTGGTTGAGGCGGATAACAGTATTCCTGTGGTTTGGGTCGATAGCGGTTATAACGTCCCCGATACCTACCGCGTGGCTGAAGTGATTATGGATAAGCTAAAGCCCAATATGCAGATTTATATTCCCCAGTGGACCGCCGAGCGTCGCAACGCGATTATGGGGGGTATACCGCATCCGGATGATGATCCCGAAGTACATGAAGAGTTTACCCGTCAGGTGAAGTTAGAACCGTTTCAAAAAGCGCTAGATGATTTAGCCCCTGAAGTCTGGATTAGTGGCATTCGCCGTGAAGAGACAGAGTTCAGAAAAAGCCTGGATATTCTTTCTTACGATAACCGCGGTATTTTAAAAGTAGCGCCGTTTTTCTATTGGAGTGAAGAGCAGGTGCAAGATTATATGGACAGTAATGAGTTACCTAGCTGCCGCCATTATTTTGATCCCACCAAAGTTGAAGACGGCCGCGAGTGCGGTTTGCACACCTCAGCGTAGCCCGTCATACCCAAACCCCCGTCATTCCCGCCTTCGCGGGAATGACGGGGTGGGGGTTAATTTGAATATAGTGGTTTTAAACCAGCAGCCTTGGTGCTTTTGTTTTTCCCATTTTCCCTGACCAACTTAATCACCGACAACAAACTTTCCCCATGCCAACCACTACTATCCTGCTGATTGCCGTAAAGTACGTTGTCCAACTGCGCTAAGGCTGTATTTAAAGAGGGGTGGTCACTCTGCGCCTGGATATCTTGCAGGCTTTGAATATTCTGTTCTGGCCAGTAGGCTCTGGCCCAATTTACTAAGGCTGTACGTACTTCGTGAATATCATTATCCCTACAGGTTTGCGATAACAGCCCAAATGTTTGTTGCTCGGATAAAGATTTTGCTACTACAGAATCCTCCTGAACAACGTCTATAGTTCCCTTACTTTTTAACTGCCACCAAAGATAAAGCGTAAGCAGCCAAGCCAAAGCAAAGCCCGCGGCAACAACTTGCCAGAGTAAGTTATCGGCGGTTTGTGAATCCGCAGAGACGGTTGAGACCTTGGCGGCAGTTAGGCTGTGATCCATAGCCAGTGGTGTGCTATTGCCCTGTGTGCCATTTAGAGCCGGTTTTACCAAGAGTGTGCTTGCAGGAATAACCGCTTCCTGCATTTTATTGCGCTTGGTATCCCACCATTGCAGGCGTATTTCAGGAAGAGTGATTTCCCCTTCACGGGTAGGAATAATCGCGGCGCTATCGGCTCTTGAAGAGAGGCTGCCTTTATCCGTGACGGAAGTTTCGCTGCTGCCTTTATCCGGATAAAACTTGGCGCCCTCAATGGGGCTAAAGCTTAAAGGGGGTAATTGCGAATCTAATAAACCGTCTGCTTCAATTGTGATGGTGCGAGTAATTGAATCGCCAACATAAATGTTACCGGGGCTATTGCTCCAGGTTTCGATTAACTTAACTGACTTGGCGGGTAACCATGTATCACCGCTAAAGCTGGGAGGGGGCGCTTTGACTTTAATTTTATGTTGCTGGGTCATTTTTCTTATACGCTTACCTTGGCCGGGTAAACTAAATGCCGAGCGACGAGCCATCGCCTCATTGGCACTAAACATCATTTCAGGAATAATAAAATCGCCAGTTTCCTGTGGGTAAATCGCATAGCGTAATTCATGGACGCGGTAGGGTGAATTTTGAATACGACGCTGAAAAGAGTTTTGTCCCAGCTTTTCCATAGCGGCATTATCAAATTCCGGCTCGGTGATATTCATATTATCCAATTGCACCGATTGAAAAATTCGCAGAGTAAAAATAATCTGCTGCTGAACATAAACACTACTGGTATCCACTTCCGATTCCAGAAAAACCGGCTCAAGCGTTCCGCCGGGGGTAGGGATGCTGGGTTGTACACTGATTGAAATGGGCTGGGTGCGTTGGCCGTCCACATTAATAGCAGGAATCTCAAGCCGGCCTTTGCGCTTGGGCATTAGGGTGATTACCCATTCCGTCCACGATTCTGATTTACCATTGCGAATCATATGGCGACTGCTTTGGCTATTGCCTAAAACATAAAAGCTGGTTTTAACAGGGTTAAGGTCCGGGCCGGTATAGGAGCCACCGTCATTAATGCGTATTGTTAGCGTCAGGGTGTCATCAATGGCAATCACACTGCGGTCGATACTGGCTATAGGTACCGCAGCCATAGTGGTTCCGATCATAGTAAAGATAATAAAAGTGATGGCTGCTATAGAGCGCTGCATTACCACTGTGGTTGCTCCCGTTGCGTTTCGCCCTGTTGTTGGCGAACTTTTGATTCATGGTTAAATTTGCGACGTAGCAGGCCGGAGGGGTCATCGGGTATTTGGCGTAACCACTGCTCCATAGCTTGCTTTTGTTGCTGGCTTTGCTGATCTTGCTCTGAGGCTTGAGCTTGCTGCTGCTCGCTTTGCTCTTGTTCCTGTTTTTCTTGCTGTGCCTGCTGCTGTTCTCTTTGCTGTTTTTCTTCTTCAGATTCTTCGGCGTTTTGTTGTTCGCTATTTTGCTCTGACCCTTGCTTTTCTGACCTTTGCTTTTCCTTATCGCCTTGCTGATTCTGTTCGGATTGCTGGTCGCTTTCCTGTTGTTCACCGTCTTGATTCTGTTGGTCGCCTTGCTGCTGATCCTGCTGCTCCGAATCCTGTTTTTCCTGATCGGACTCTTCGCCATTATCAGAGGATTGTTGCTGTTGTTGTTCTTGTTGTTCCTTAAGCTGCTCCAGTAGCTCTTTATTAAATTGAGCATCTTCCATATCGGGTCTTTGCCCCAAGGCTTTATCATAGGCCTCTATGGCTTCATCTAGTTTGCCGGCTTTAGCTAAAGCATTACCACGGTTGTAATGGCTGGTAGCGGTATCTTGCTGGGCAAATTGTTTGGCGGCATTGTCAAAATTACCGGCCTGATAGTTGGCGCTGGCTTTCCATTGATTATCTTTAAATAAACCGGCGGCGGTTTTGGCATCGCCATTGTGTAAGGCTTTAGCCGCTTGCTGGTCAGGGCGTTCCCAGAGGTCTTGCCACTCAAAGGCGTGGCTGGTTTGTGGTTGAGCCAGTATCAACAGTGGTAAAACCAATAACCAACCACGACGAAAGGCCAGCAGGGCCAGAGGTAGTAATGCCAGAATCAACAGGGGACCACGATCATGCCACTGATCAAACTCTCTCTCGGTAAGCACGGTATTATCTTCTAACTCAGTGGTCAGCTTGGGTAACAGAAAGCCCACATCATTATCGTTTAAACTGATATCGGCATAGCGACCCTTATTATGTTTTGCCAATTCCTCTAACCGCGAGCGTTGCAATTGCGGCACAATAATATTGCCACCGTCATCTTTAAGAAAGCCGGATTTAGCCGGTATCGGTGCACCATCGGGAGTGCCTACCCCCATAATTGATAACTCATAGCCGCTGCGACTAAGCAGGTTATCAATATCATCAACATCGCTTTCAGTAACACCGTCGGTAATTAATAAAACACGGCCATTAGTGGCGCCGGCATTTTTAAACAATTGTTTGGCGAGTTTAAGTGCGCCAACAGGGTCGCTGCCAAACACCGGCATCATTCCCGGCGATAGGGCAGGGGTTAGATTGGCAATCGTTGGGTTATCGTCGGTTAATGGCGATACGATATGGGCATCACCGGAATAAGCGATTAAGGCCGTTAGACCCTCATCACGCTGCGCTAAAATATCAAGAATCTTATGGCGTGCCCTGACTAAGCGTGAGGGCTTAATGTCTTCCGCCAGCATAGAGAGTGATAGATCCAACACGACAACCAGCGCATCCTGTTTTTTATGGATAGGCTGGGGTAGTTTGGTCCAGGTGGGCCCTGCCATGGCAATAGCAGCAATAATCCAGGCCAGTAATAAAAGAAGCCAGGGCCAGCGCGCGGTTTTTTTACTGCCACCATCAATAAGGTGGTCTAGCAACTGTGGGTTGATTGCCCCGCGCCAATTAACGGCACTACTTTTTTGTCGCCAGAAAAAAAGCACAAGCATAGTGGCGGGAATGATGGCCAATAACCATTCAGGCCGCAAAAAATGAAACTGATCAATAACTAGCGGTTCAATCATGATGACTTCTGCGCTGATAACGGTTTATTAGTCAGGCTTGACCACCAGAATTGCCATGGCAATAAGCCCAGTGCTAATAAACCACTTAAACCCAAAGCAAAAGCCAGTGGCCAATAAAATAGGGCTTTTTGTGGTCTAAAGGTTTCCTGCTTGTCTTCTACTGGTTCCAGTTCATCAAGAATGCGGTAGATCTCTAACAGTTGTTCCGGGTTGCGGGCACGAAAGTATTTGCCGCCAGTTAGATCGGCAATCTCTTGCAGTGTTTTTTCGTCGAGATCAGCAGAAGGGTTCACCCGACGAGAACCAAAGCTGCTACCAAAAATACCTTTGGTGATCATCTCATCAGCACCCACACCGACGGTGTAAATAACAATATTATTTTCGGCGGCCAGTTTGGCTGCGGGTATGGGTTTAACTTCACCGCCGTTATTTTGGCCATCTGTGAGTAAAACCATCACATGGCGATCACCGGGGCGGTCGCGTAAGCGTTTGACGGATAAACCAATCGCATCGCCTATAGCGGTATTCTGCTCACCGGCAAAACCAATTTGCGCTTCTTTCATAAAGCGTTGCACAGTGGTGCGGTCAAAGGTCAGTGGGGCTTGTACATAGGCTTGGCTACCAAATAACACTAAGCCTAAGCGGTCGCCTTTACGACGCTGGATAAAGTCATTAAGGACAGCTTTAACCGCAATAATACGTTCCGCTTGCTCACCACGGACCACCATATCTTCAATTTTCATACTGCCGGAAAGGTCGACGGCAAGTAATAGGTCACGACCACTGGCGGGTAAGCTAACGGGGTCGCCTATCCATGTGGGGCCGGAGGCGGCGGCAATTAAACCGCACCAGATTAAAGCCAAAGAACTCAGTCGTAGTTTGCGTTGATTAATAGAGCTGGTGGTTTGTTGCTCTAAGCCGGATAGCTCACTATAAAAAGGAACTCTAACAGCTGCCTGCTGTTGTCTGGCTTTGGGTAACATCCAAAAGGCCAGCAAGGGAAGGGGTAATAGATAAATTACCCAAGGCAATTCAAAAGTCAGCATGACGGTTGGGCACTCCGTCGTATATCGTGGTTTTTAATCCATTGTTCGGCGACTTTTTCTAGCTCTGTGATATTGAGGTCAGTGACGGTTGGAGCATAGGGCCCATCAAGCAAAGCCTTGGCAGCGCCTTGGCTAAAGTCGGTGCTATTGCCGCTGGTATCTAAAAAGGCTAGCCACTGTTGACCACTTAAGCCAGCAATATCAAAACTTGGTTTGGCAGCTATGGCAGTTTGCTTAAGTAGCCGATTTAACTGCTGCAGATAATCTACAGGATTTTGTTGTTCCAGTGTGGCTAGCTGCTGTAGAGCGTATTTACGATAACGGTTGCGCTGGATATGGTTGCGCCAGTAAATAATCAAGGTAGCTAGCAGGGCAACGATAAGAATCAACAATAGCCACCAACCTGGCGCAGGCGGCCAGGCACTTATTGCTTCCGGTAAATGTATATCACGTAACTGTGTGAGTGGATCTTGCTCGGGCATAACTAACGTTTTACTCCTGTTGCGGTGCCATAATAGCGGAGTAAATGTTGTAGCGGTGCTTGCTCGGTAGAAACTTCGATGAGAGGAATACCCAGTTTGCCCAGTTGTTGTTTTAGCTCTTGTTGTTTGTCTTCAAAATGTTGCGTGTAGTTTTGTTGGGCTATATGACTGCCGGTATGGATTTGGCTGCGTTGGTTGCCATCGGTGACGGTATATTGGCCGGGCGGCGGTAATTGTTTTTCCAGCGGGTCATAAATGTAGAGGGCGGTGATCTCACAGTGACGGGATAGCTGATGTAAATGTTTAAGCACGTCTCCATCATTAAAACCGGCGAAGTCGCTAATGATATAAATGGTACTGCCAGGCCTGGCGATACGCCGTAACTCAATCAATGATTCTTCCAAACGCTGAGCGGAAGATACTTCAAGCTCGCTGTCTTTCGTCAGGGCCTGATTAAATTCCAGCATCAAATGAATCAAGGCTAAAGCGGATTGCCGGCTGCGGCGGGGACGTATTTCCTGTTGCCGACTATTGCCAAAGACTAAACCACCGACACGGTCGCTATTCTGCAAACCTGACCAGGCGATTAGGGCGCCAAGATAGCAGGCCATCACTGATTTAAAACAGGTCTTGCTGCCAAAGAACATGGATTGCCGTTGGTCGGTGACCACCAGCATGGGGCGTTCCCGTTCTTCTTGAAATAGTTTGGTATAAGCTTTGCCGCTGCGAGCTGTGACTCGCCAATCAATGGTGCGAATATCATCACCGGCCTGATAAGCTCGGACTTCTTCAAAGTCGATACCGCGACCACGGAAATTAGTTTTGTTGGGGCCTGCCAAAAGGCTCAGTGCTTTGCGGCGCTGTTGTAGTTTTAAGTCCTTGGCGGAAAAACGGGCGCTAATCATATCGTCAAGGTCGATATAAGCACCGCTTAAACGTTGTTCCAATCGGTTTTTATGGGTTGTTATGGCCATTGAGCGAGAGCCTCTATGCTACGGGCACTTGTCGTAATAACTCTCCTACCACCTGGTCGGCGCTAATTCCGTTGGCTTCCGCTTCAAAGCTTAGGATCAGCCTGTGGCGTAATACATCGGCGGCAACTGCTTGTACATCGTCGGGACTGACAAAGTCCCTGTCGTTGATCCATGCGTGGGCGCGGGCGCAACTGTCGAGGGCGATGGTGCCTCGAGGGCTGGCACCAAATTCTATCCATGCAGCCAGTTCACTGCTGTAGTTACCGGGTTCACGGCTGGCCATAATCAGTTGCACAATATATTCCTCAACCGCAGGGGCGGCATGCAAAGCAAGAATCTGCTGTCTGGCGGAAAAAATGGTTTGTTGTGGTACTGGTGTAGGTGTTGGAATCGGCTCGGCGTTTTGGATGGACTCATCGCGGACTAATTGCAGAATCTTACGCTCGGCATCGACATTGGGGTAATCCACTCGCACATGCATTAAAAAACGATCTAGCTGGGCTTCAGGTAGTGGGTAGGTACCTTCCTGTTCAATCGGGTTTTGTGTGGCCATCACTAAAAACAGTTCGGGTAAGGGATAGGTGGTTTTGCCTACACTGACTTGCCGCTCTGCCATGGCCTCTAATAGAGCGGATTGCACCTTGGCAGGGGCACGATTAATTTCATCGGCCAATACCAGGTTATGAAAAATCGGCCCTTGCTGGAATTGGAAACTGCCATCTTCGGGGCGGTAGACATCGGTACCGGTCACATCGCCGGGCAGTAAGTCGGGGGTAAACTGAACGCGGTGAAAGTCACCTTCAATACCATCAGCCAGGGTTTTGATGGCCTTGGTTTTGGCTAGCCCGGGGGCACCTTCAACCAGTAAGTGGCCGTTGGCTAACAGGGCGATTAATAGGCGCTCAACCAGGGCTTGCTGGCCAATAATCTGGCTTTCCAACCAGGTCTTTAAGGTGTTGACTGTGTTTTGTTCACTCATTATTGCGTTTATCTTCCGTATGTTGGTCTGGGAATAATATCGTTTCTGGCATTGTTTGCCCGTAGGGTGGATTGTAATCCACCCTGTGTCCCGGGTGGGGTTTTCCCCAAGCTAAGTGTCTTATACGGGAGATATTTGACTCTTTATGGGGGACAAGTTCCAACCGCGCTGGCTATTGTACAAATTTCTATCAAAATCGGTAGCTTAAGCTAAACTTTTAAAGCAAATATCTGGAATAAACAAGTTCAAAATAAACTCTACTGTACATCGTTTATGAAATAGGAACAGATATGGTCATTAATCAGGGAAAGGACAGGTTAGTTGCACAAGTGGTTGCACTAATACACGAGCGGTTGCCCGCGGATGAGGCAAGCTCAGTCACTGAATTTGCCAATCAATATTTTACCGGTTATGCCTGCGAAGATATTATGTCGCGGGAGGTGTCGGATATTTCTGCAGCTATTATGGGAAGTTGGGCGTTTATCCAGCGGCATGATATTGCATCTCCCAAGGTGAGGGTATTTAACCCCGATTATAAAAAGCATGGTTGGCAACTTGGCAGGACGGTGATAGCTGTTCTTGCTCGCAATACTCCCTTTATTACCGAATCCATCCGCGGTGAGTTGAACCGTCGTAATATTGTTATCCATACCCTGCATAGCACTATTTTTTCTATGATCAGGGACCAGCAGCACCAGCTTAGTGAGTTGTTACCTGCCCGTTCCGTAATGAAAGCGCCAGAGGGCCACCAGCAGAGTGAAGAGGTTTTGCTATATGTTGAAATAGGGCATTGTACTGATCAGGCCGAGCTGGCTGATATTACCGCAACGTTAAACAGCATATTGTCAGAGATCTTTTTGGTGGTCGATGATTATGAGGCCATGACCGCCTGTGCCAAACTGGCAATTGCCGATGCTAAAAACCTCCCTTCAAAGCAAAGTGCTATTAATGATGATGTGCCTGAGTTTATTCAATGGATGATCGATGATCATTTCACCTTTTTGGGTTATGAAAAATTACAGGTGGATTACAGTGGTAGTGAACCCAGTGTTTCCCGTGTGGAAGGTTCTGCCTTAGGTCTATTAAGACAGAGGCAATCTCTTGGTGGTACCGATGTCTACAATTCTATTAAAGCGGCAGCCACACCTGAGGCACTGATGGAACGCTCCATTATGTTTGCTAAATCATCGGTTCGCTCCCGCGTTCATCGTTTGGTTTACCCTGATTATATGATGCTGCGCTGTTTTGATGAACAGGGACGACTGATTGCCAAGCATCGTTTTTTGGGGATGTATACCGCTGATGTATATAACCTCACACCAACACTGATTCCATTGATTCGTGGCAAGGTTCAAGCGGTATTGGATCGCTCAGGTCTGGATTTAAATACCCATGAGGGCAAAGATTTAATCAGGTTGTTAGATGTTTTTCCCCGAGATGAATTATTCCAGGCTAGCGTTGATGAATTGCTGTCCACCACAATGGCGGTGAATAAGATTCAGGAGCGGCGTCAGGTGCGCTTATTTATTCGCTATGACGTTTACCGGAAGTTTGTTAACTGCCTGGTGTATATGCCCAGGGATATTTACCATACCCAGCTGAGAATGAAGCTGGAGGCTCTACTCCGTGATGCCTTTGGTGCCAAAGAATGTGAGTTTACTACCTATTTTTCTGAATCGATTTTATCGCGTACTCATTTTGTGTTGCGGGTTGACCCCAAGCATGAAATTACTGTGCATTCTAAATCACTGGAAGAGGAAGTCGTTAAAGTGACTATGTCGTGGAAAGAACATTTAAAAAATCACCTGACAGAAGAATTTGGCGATGAGCAGGGTTCGCTGCTGATTGATAACTACGGAGATGCCTTTAGCCCAGGTTATATGGATGATTTTGAGCCCCGTGCTGCCATTAATGATATTAGAAAAATTAACGGACTTAATGGCGACGGTGATATAGCGATGAGTTTTTATCGTCGTCTGGGGGATGCGCAGGAGGCAGTGTACTTTCGATTAATCCATTTAACCAGCCCCTTGTCTTTATCGGATGTGATGCCGATTTTAGAAAATCTGGGCCTGCGGGTTGAGAGTGAGCACCCCTATGGCATTAAGCGCAAAGACGGACAAAGTATCTGGGTGCACGAGTTTAGGTTGACCTATGGCCTGGATACTCATATTGATTTACAGAATGTTACCGAGACCTTTCAGCAAGCTTTTCTCCGTATTTGGTCAGGGGACGCTGAGAGTGATGCCTTTAATAAACTGATTTTAGGCACTCGTTTGGATTGGCGTGCCATTGCTATGCTGCGGGCTTACTCTCGCTATATGAAGCAGATTCAGTTTAATTTTAGTGGGGATTATATTGCCGAGACATTGTGCAATCACCTGGTGCTTAGCAACAGTATCGTCGAGTTATTTAATATTCGCTTTTCCTGCGATTGGACCGGCACTAAAGCAGAAAGGCTAGAGGCTGAACAGGATATGGAGCGGTCCATTATTACTGCATTGGATGGTGTGGAAAACCTCAGCGAAGACCGAATCATTCGTCAGTATTTAGCCTTGATTAAGGCTACCCTAAGAACCAATTACTTTCAGGAGTGCGCTGAAGGCAAACGTCATAACTACTTCTCGTTTAAATTATCACCCGGTTTAATTCCCGATGTGCCGTTGCCGGTGCCTATGTTTGAGATTTTCGTCTATTCATCGCGGGTAGAAGGTGTGCATTTGCGCGGCGGTAAAGTGGCCCGTGGTGGCTTGCGTTGGTCGGATCGTTTAGAAGATTTTCGCACTGAAGTGTTGGGTCTGGTCAAAGCCCAGCAGGTTAAAAACGCGGTTATTGTACCGATGGGGGCCAAGGGTGGTTTTGTGGCTAAACAGCCACCCACTGAAGGTGGGCGTGAGGCCTTTCAGCAAGAGGGTATTGCTTGCTATAAAACCTTTATTCAGGGCCTGCTGGATGTTACTGATAATCTGGTCGAGGGTAATGTCGTCCCTCCAAAACAGGTTGTACGTAAAGATGAAGATGATACCTATCTGGTGGTTGCGGCTGACAAGGGTACAGCTACCTTTTCTGATATCGCCAATGAGCTATCAACCCATGCCGGCTTCTGGCTGGGGGATGCTTTTGCCTCCGGTGGCAGTGCTGGTTATGACCATAAAAAAATGGGCATTACCGCAAAAGGTGCCTGGGTCTCGGTGCAGCGTCACTTCCGGGAGTTGGGTATTAATGTTCAGGATACTGACTTTACCGTTGTCGGTATTGGCGATATGGGTGGCGATGTCTTTGGCAACGGTATGCTGTTATCTGAACATATCCAGTTAGTGTGCGCCTTTAACCATATGCATATCTTTATTGACCCCAATCCGGATTCTGCAGCGAGTTTTAAAGAGCGTAAGCGTTTGTTTGAAATGCCGCGTTCCAGTTGGGAGGATTATGAAGCGTCGCTAATTTCCAAAGGCGGCGGTATTTTTAAACGGGCAGCCAAGTCCATTGATATCTCCCCGCAAATGCAGCAGCGTTTCGATATTGCCGAAAGCAAATTAACCCCCACAGCATTGCTGACAGCAGTATTAAAAGCACCGGTTGATCTGCTTTGGAATGGTGGCATCGGTACCTATGTTAAAGCCAGTAGCGAATCCCATGCGGATGTTGGTGATAAGGCGAATGATGTACTAAGGGTCGATGCTAAAGAGCTTCGCTGCAAGGTCATCGGTGAGGGCGGTAACCTGGGTGTCACCCAATTATCCCGGGTAGAGTTTGCCTTGCAGGGTGGCCGCTCCAATACCGACTTTATTGACAATGCGGCAGGTGTTGATTGCTCTGACCATGAAGTGAATATCAAAATTCTACTGAATGAAGTGGTTGCCAATGATGAAATGACTGAGAAGCAACGCAATATTCTATTGGAAGAAATGACCGACAGTGTTGCTGATTTGGTATTGGAAAATAACTACCGCCAAACTGGTGCACTCAGTATGGCTGAGAGCGATGCCGTTATGCGCGGTGGTGAATATCGCCGCCTGATCCAGACTCTGGAATCCAGTGGAAAACTGAATCGCGCGCTTGAGTTTATTCCCGAAGAAGATGTTTTGCAGGAACGAAAGGCTATGGGCAAGGGCTTAACTCGCCCGGAATTATCGGTGCTGATTTCCTATGTAAAATCGGAGTTAAAAGAGGAGCTGGCAAATACCGATGTGCCTGATGACCAGTATATGTTAGCTGCAGTTGAGACCGCTTTCCCGCAGCGTTTGCGGGATGATTTTAATGGCTTGGTGCATAACCACCGCCTACGCAAAGAAATTATTGCTACCCAGTTAGCCAACGATATGGTTAATCATATGGGCATTACCTTTGTTGAACGTTTGGTTCAATCTACGGGTGCTAACAGCAGCGATATTGTTCGCGCTTATGTTACCGCCAGGGATGTTTTTGATATGCCTAATTTGTGGGCACAGATTGAGGCGTTGGATTATAAGGTCAGCTCTGAGGTGCAAACGGAATTAATGTCTGAGTTAATGCGTTTGGTGCGCCGAGCCAGTCGCTGGTTTATTCGCAATCGCCGTGGTTTGATTGAGCCTGCGGTTGAGGTGGCGAACTTTAAGCAGGCTGTTGGTGATTTGCATGAAGTCCTGCCAACTATTTTGCGGGGTGACCTCAAGGAAATACGTTACAATATTTGCCAACAGTATATTTCACAGGGAGTCCCCCAGGAATTGGCCAGCGCTATTGCCAGCGTGCGTGAGCTGTATCCTTTCCTCGGCATTATAGAAGCATCCCAGTCTATGGATGTGGCACCTGCAAAAGTAGCCGACTTATTTTTCTGTCTGGCAGATAGGCTGGAACTTGATTGGTTTGCCAAACAAATCTCGGATTTAAAAATTGATAACTACTGGCAAGCGATGGCCAGGGAGACCTATCGCGATGACCTGGAGTGGCAGTTACGGACGTTAACCGAAGGAGCTATGCGCCATATTTGCCAGAAGGGTGATGTTGAAGCCTGTATCGAACGCTGGATGGAACAGCAGCATTTATTGGTTGATCGTTGGCGCATTATGCTGGCAAAATTGCATGCCACAGATGTTCATGAATTTGCCATGTACTCTGTTGCTATACGAGAACTGTTAGATATGGCGCAGAGTAGTAAGTATGGCGAAGTGGCTTAGCAAGATGGTAGTTAACAATTTAGCTTATGCGTACAGTAATAGTTGATATTTCAATCTCGGCGGATGAGTTTATCAAACAGTACCAGTTTTCCAGTGCGGTGGTTTCAACCCATAGCCGAGATGGCCGCAGTGTACGTTTCCCCGCTAATATTTTGCAGCGTTTTATTACTCACGCTGGTGTGAAAGGCAGCTTTCGTATTCAGTTTGATAACAACGGAAAATTTAGCGGAATCGAAAAACTGTAGGATGGATTAGAATCCACCTCAGCTCTTGCATCTCGTTTACGTTTTCTTTCTATTCGTCATTCCCGCGAAGGCGGGAATCCAGCCTGCATGCTTACGCTGTCCGGGATAAATATGGCCTCATTGCACCAAAGGCCGCAACCCCCACCTAATACCTTGGCGCCGCTAACCACAAAAACCACCAGCATTACATAAGAAGAATTATCCCGCACAGCAATGCGCCCCCGCGGGAATGACGTCTTTTTTTAGAAGAGAATTTATGAGAAAGCAGTAGATTTTAATCCACTCTACCTGACAAAAACGGCCCATCAACACAAAGCCTTCTACCATCCGGTGCATTACAGGCTCCACAAATACCCACGCCACATTTCGTCATATAGTCGATAGCACTATGAATTTGTTCATCGCGACAAAACTCTTTCTGCACAGCAACCGCAGCATGTACCATGGGCTCCGGGCCGCAATTATAGAAATACAAATTATCTAACTGCTCTGGTGATAATTCTTGCAAGCGCTTGCGTAGCATCTCAGTGACTAAGCCGTGATGACCTCGGCTGCCATCATCGGTGGCAATATGCAAGGTACTAATATCTTCACATTCTTGGGTAAAGTACAGGCGGTCAGCACTACGGGCACCGACAAAAATTTCAGCTTTGTTTTCACCCTCACCGCCCAGATCGCGGGCAATCTGGTAAACCGCCGCCAAACCGGTGCCGCCACTAACGGCCATAATTTTAGCGCCTTCAGGGGGTTGCACAGGAATACCATGTGGGCCACGGACATAGGCTTCGGTGCCTACTTCCAGTTTAATTAACCGGTCAGTAAATTCACCAAGGTTAATCACCACTAATGAGAAAGGGTCATCGATTAAAGCAGAAAACGGTTTTTCCCCTAAACCGGGAATCCATAAAAAGATAAATTCACCGGCTTGTACTCCCACCTTTTTATCAAAGGTCAAAATAGAAATATCTTCACTGACTTTTTCATTCTTAACCAAAGTGACAGGGTCAAAGCCCATATCAATATCATAACGAATTAATGATTCTGCGTTATCCGTACCGCGCTCAAGGTCAGCTGTTAGAGTGGTGAAGTAGTCAGCTATCTGCTGGGTAGTCATGCCGACTAAAGCAGAGCCTATACCAAAGATGCTGGCGCCGGCGCCTTTAAAGGAGCGCACATTATCAGCACTGCTAATGCCGCCGCAGCCAATAACGGGGATGCTAACAGCCTCGGCAATTTCACTGGCGCATTTAAGGGCAATGGGTAGTACACCTTTACCGGACATACCGCCCAAGCCATTACTTAATACCGGCGCGCCATGACTATAATGGCTACCAGGCCCCAGGGTATTAATGGCACAGATGGCATCGGCGCCACCTTGTTCCGCAGCTTTGGCAATTTCAGCGATATTAGGCACATTGGGGGTTAATTTGGGTACAACCGGCACATCAACCGCCGCTTTAACCGCCGCCGTGATTTCCCTGACCAAGTCAGGGTCTTGTCCCATGGCCATACCGTAGCCCTTGGCATGTGGGCAGGAGAGGTTGAGCTCCAGTCCGTCAGCATGGGGCGCCATAATCCTGGCCACTTCAACATACTCTTCCACGCTGCCACCAAAGATAGAGACCAGTAAAAAGCGGTCTTCGGGAATATTCAGCTCAGCCATAAGTTCGGCAGAGCGCTCAGCTCCCGGGTTGGTTAGGCCTACGGCATTGACGAAGTTACCCGGTGAATACTGGCTTAGAATCGGCTCGCGGTAGCCAGCCCTTGGAGTAGGGCCAATACTTTTGGTGGTCAAAACGCCCACTTCTGGGATTTGATCAAAAAAGGCCTGAATAATTGGGGCGGAGCAGGTCACAATGCCCGATGGGATAGTAAAGGGCGCAGATAGGCTTTTACCGAGGAATTCTGTTTTCAAGAGATGAAGTTCCAGTGCTGATGGTTTGGGAGGCGGTATTTTACAGATATCTGGGGGATAACGCACTACCTGCACTCCCGCTTTCGCGGGAGTGGTATGTAAGGTGTTTTAAGTACGGTGTCTCCTATGGTTTTTAGGATAGCGGCTGGTATGCTTTTTGGAGTTCCTTTTGTTTTGCCGGTGCTTGCCTTTTTTACTACAGATAAAATAAAGCTCTCCCTTGTGGGCTACGGCCTGGCGGAAAACATGATCTTCAGAGTTTGTGTGGCTGTTTTGCATAATATGATTTCCTTATCATCGGGCTGACCCGCTAGCGGGCCAGCAGCTTGGTGAATATTGATACATTTAATAAAAAACTATCCGTTCTGTGATCGCTTACGGGCCATAACTACCCCGGACAAGGCGGTAATAAACAACCATCCCGCAGCAGGAATGGGTACTTCGGCAACCGGTGTGTAACTTCCAGCACTGCCGGGAGTGCCTATATCTCCTGCGCCATAGCTTAAGTTGGCTGGTGTTAGGGCATAGCCTCCACTAATGATCTCAATGCTATTGCCGGGAGTACCAAACATCGAGCTGTTGTAGATAAGGCTATCAATCAAGCTGCCATTAAATTCCAGGATAATGGCATCACTACTATTACCCAGCGTGAAATCGCTATAAACATAATCTGCGGTATAGCCGCCATTACTACTGCTATCGCCATTTCGCCCTAATACAAAATAGTCCCGGGGAGGGATCCATAAGGGCATTGCTGTGTTAATAGTGTGTTGATTGGAGCCATTGTCTCTTATATGCAGGCCATTGAGGTCAATGGGGTTGGAGGTGGTATTAAAAATCTCAAACCATTCTCCATTGCTGTCACTGACGGCGGCCGGGTTGGCCATCATTTCAGTGATAAGCACATTGCCGGGAAAAATTGCAGCCGGTGAAAAGTGAGAGAAAAGAGCGAGTGAACAAATAGTTAAGATGCGCTTGGATAAGCGTTGAAGTGCTGATAACTGCATAGTCATATTCCTTATGTGTGGTTAATCCATTAGTGCCTAATCATTAGGCAAGTTGAATATATCAAAAAAAATTTAAAATGCAATCTAAATAGTTTTTAAGTTTTTCAAGGAGAGTAAGAGCTGATACTCCCCAGACTTTTTAGCAGGGAAAGCTGTATTTTTACCATTTTACTAGCTGTAAAAGTCACTAGTCTCTATGGCCAGCTACTCGTATTGTAATAAAAAATAACAAGAGATAAGTCTGCTATGCAACGCAATACTGCCGAAGTAAGTTTAGAAACCTTAGTCTCCCTGGCCCGTGATGCGGGTATGTCGGTCCATGAAGAATTGCCTGAGCGTTTACAGGGTATGCTGCAATCTCGTCGTGCTAGTGATGGTGCGGCTTATAGGTCGGGTAATAGTAATGCGTTAGAGCGTTTGATGTCTTCAATAAAAATTTAACACCTACTGTCATTCCCGCGAAGGCGGGAATCCAGCCTGCATGTCTATGCTGTTATTTCCACTAAAGTGGAAATCTACAGTGCTGGGTTCCCGCCTTCGCGGGAATGACAGTTGAAACAAAAAAGGCCCGCTCAGCGGGCCTTTTTTGTTGGTAATAATTATTGCGGAAAGACGTTAATGCATTTCCATTTTGTGTATGCCTGAGACGCCGGTATAGCCATCCCATTGGTCGGTGCGCCCTTCGCGCCAGCCGGTTAACCATTGTTGGCGTATATCGCCGTTTTCGTGGGGGCAGGTTTCTTTGTTGCGGCCAGTGGATCCTGCCTGGTAGCCTTTGGAAAATGCTCTTTCAGTCATATCGCGTTTTTGTCTTCTCATAGAATAAGCCTCGTTCTATTTAGTATTTTTAACACAGCATATTGAGCACCCATAAAGCCCATTAGTTCCGCCCTTAGGCTGAGCTATTGGTCGATGTTGGGTGGTTGAAAGGTTGAGCCGATTTTCTTGTTCCTTTTGTTTTCCTTCTGGTTAGGTAAAGCCTGTGAATATTCTTTGTTTATTGTTAGTAGTGGTGAGGGGCTGGAATTGATAGAATCCCGCGCAACTCACAACCTAATCTAAGCAAAACTACCGAATGATGTCGACTGTTGAATTTTTGGCGTTTTGCTAAGACTTGATAATGACACTAACACATAGATTTAGTGTTGTTAAATCAATGGCTTATTTTGTGTAAAATGTGAACTATTCCTTGCTGATAGCTCCTTTGGGTTTGTTTATCTCCATATAGTCTAAGCGCAGTGGGCTGGCTGTATTGTCTCTTTAATTATCGGGTTTTCTACTTCATGTCTCAACCGCTCAGTTTTTTTGCTACCTGTCCCAAGGGATTGGAATCTTTATTGTTGGATGAAATCCGGACTATGGGCGCCTCAAAAGTAAAGGAAACCGTAGCCGGGGTGCATTTTGAGGGTGGTCTGCCATTAGCCTATCGCGCCTGTTTATGGTCTCGTTTGGCGAACAGGGTGCTTATGCCGGTCGCTACAGAGGAGTGTCATAGCGCTGATGATCTGTATAAGGCGGTTAAAGCCATTGACTGGAGCCAGCACCTAAGCCTGGATGGCACCTTTGCTATCGATTTTTCAGGCAAGTTGCGTGATATCAACCACAGTCATTTCGGTGCTTTAAAAGCCAAAGATGCCATTGCTGACTACTTTATGCAGCGGCATGAGCGTCGTCCCAATGTAGATACCGATACCCCGGACGTCAGGGTCAATGTCCGTGTTGCCAAAGGCAAAGTCGTAGTCAGCATCGATTTATCCGGTGAAAGCCTGCACAGGCGCGGTTACCGCCTTAGCGGTGGCAGCGCCCCCCTGAAAGAGAACCTGGCTGCGGCTATCTTATTGCGCGCCGACTGGCCGGGCATTGCTGCCCAGGGTGGTGCCTTATTAGACCCTATGTGTGGTTCGGGCACCTTGCTGATTGAGGGGGCGTTAATGATGGCCAATATCGCTCCGGGCCTATTTCGCGAACGTTGGGGCTTTGATGGTTGGTTACAACATGATGCTAAAAGTTGGCTGCAATTAGTCGATGAAGCGGAAGCGTTAGAGCTACAAGCCAAAAGTCGCCAATGGCCTGAGATACGCGGTTATGACGCCAGCCCCAAAGCGTTAGAGAGTGCCCAGGAAAATATCGACCGTGCCGGTCTTAATGGCAAAGTGAGGGTGCTACGTAAAGAGTTGTCGAAGTTTGTTAAACCGACTCACTCGGATATTGATAGAGGTTTAGTGGTCACCAATCCTCCCTATGGTGAGCGTTTGGGTGATGAGTCTTCACTAATCCACCTATATCGCCACTTGGGCACACGCCTTAAAGAGGAATTTAGTGGCTGGAAAGCCAGCGTTTTTACCGGCAACCCTGACCTCGGTAAGCAGATGGGTATTCGCAGTATCAAACAATACCAAATGTTTAACGGTGCCATTCCCAGTAAATTATTAAATTTTGATATCGGCGAAGCCTCTTTTGTACACGATAGCAGCCGTAAAGTCGGCGCGCCAATTCAAAAGAAAACACTGGATGATTTAGGGGATGGTGCCAGAATGTTTGCCAACCGCCTGCGTAAAAATAAAAAGAACCTGGGCAAGTGGTTAAAGAAAAATGATATCAGTTGTTATCGCCTCTATGACGCCGATATGCCGGAATATGCGGTTGCCGTCGATTATTACGAGGGCTGGGTGCATGTGGCTGAGTATGCTGCCCCTGCTAAAGTGGATGCCGCCGCTGCAGAGCAGCGTCTAAATGATGTGATGCAAGCCATACCCATTGCGTTAGAGGTAGATGCGAAATATGTGGTGTTAAAACAACGCAATCGTCAAAAGGGAAGTAGCCAGTACCGCAAGCAAGAAGAAAGTGGTGAGTTATTTGAAGTCAGGGAAGGGCAGGCCAAACTACTGGTTAATATGAAAGATTATCTGGATACCGGTTTGTTCCTGGATCACCGCCCTGTGCGTTTAAAAATTGCTGAGCTGGCCAAGGGTAATCGTTTTTTAAATTTGTTTTCTTATACATCCACTGCCAGTGTGCATGCCGCTATTGGTGGTGCCACCTTTACCGACAGCGTTGATCTTTCCAGTACCTATCTGGAATGGTCAAAAAAGAATATGGCGCTCAATGGTTTCAGCGAGACCCAGCATCGGATGATTCGTGCCGATGTACTGGAGTGGTTAAAAACCTGTGAAAACCGCTATGATTTAATTTTATTAGACCCCCCCACCTTTTCCAATTCCAAGAAAATGGATTCCACGTTGGATATACAGCGGGATCATATTGAAATTATTCAAGATACGATGAAGCTGTTATCCGCGGATGGCTTGCTAATCTTTTCCAATAACCAGCGCAAGTTTAGTTTGGATAATGACGCCTTAAGCGAATTTACCGTTGAGGATAAAACGGATTGGTCTTTGGATAAGGATTTTCAGCGTTCAAAGAAAATTCATCAGTGTTGGTTTATTCGGCATAATAGCTGACTGTTACCTACGCCGGCGCGAAGTAGAAGAGGTATTTTTCCGTGACTTGGGGCGGCTAGTACCGGGCTTGTTGCGCTTAACGCGGCTGCCATCGGCTCTTGGCGGCAGACCCGTATGCTGGGTTTGCATGAGTTGGCCCTTGGGGGGGACCCAGCTTTTGGGTTGGTAGGGCGGGATCAAATGCTTTTTACCGGTGCCAATTAAATCGGCTCGCCCCATCTCTTTCAGGGCTTCACGCAGCATTGGCCAGTTATCCGCATCGTGGTAACGCAAAAAGGCTTTATGCAAGCGGCGGTGGCGGTGGCCCCTGGGGGTGATAACGCGCTCGGTATTACGGCCTACTTTCTTCAGCGGGTTGCGCTCGGAATAATACATCGCTGTGGCACTGGCCATAGGCGATGGGTAAAACGCCTGTACCTGGTCTGCTCTAAATTCATTGCGTTTTAGCCACAGTGCCAGGTTCATCATATCTTCATCGGTGGTGCCTGGGTGGGCAGCGATAAAGTAGGGGATTAAATACTGCTTTTTACCCGCCAGTTTGGAGTATTTTTCAAACATCTTTTTAAAGCGGTCATAGGTGCCCATGCCCGGCTTCATCATTTTAGATAAAGGGCCGCCCTCGGTATGCTCCGGGGCAATTTTTAAATAGCCGCCAACATGGTGAGTAACCAGTTCTTGAACATACTCCGGTGTTTCTACAGCCAGGTCATAGCGCAAGCCGGAGGCAATTAGAATTTTTTTAATGCCGGGTAATTCGCGGGCATCTCGATATAAATCCACTAGTGGCATTTGATCGGTATCGAGGCTTTTGCAAATATTCGGATAGACACAGGAGAGGCGTCGACAGTTTTGCTCGATTTTTTTGCTCTTACAATTTAAACGCCACATATTGGCGGTAGGGCCGCCAAGGTCCGAGATAACGCCGGTAAAGCCCGGGGTTTTATCGCGGATGTTTTCTATCTCTTGCAGAATAGATTCTTTAGAGCGGCTCTGAATAATACGACCTTCATGTTCGGTAATAGAGCAGAACGTACAACCACCAAAACAGCCGCGCATAATATTGACGGAGTTTTTGATCATATCAAAGGCGGGAATTTTGGCATCGCCATAGCTGGGGTGAGGCACACGCTGATAGGGCAGGCCGAACACGCCATCCATTTCATCGGTTTCTAACGGAATGGGTGGGGGGTTTAACCAGACTTCACGTTCACCATGTTGTTGGACTAAGGCGCGGGCATTACCGGGGTTGGTTTCCAAATGTAACACCCGTGAAGCATGCGCGTATAACACGGGGTCGCTTTTAACTTTCTCATAAGCCGGTAAACGAATAACACTGGTATCGCGGTTTAGTTTATTTTTACGGGCGCTTAGCGGGTCAATAATGGTGACGGTTTGTACATCACTTTGCTTGTCTTTGTCACAGTCTTTGCTGCCGCCACTGTCGCTAACCTCGTAGGGGTTTAAGTGGGGGGTGACTTTACCCGGACTATCTATGGTGGAGGAGTCAATAACTGTCCAGCCATCCGGTACGCGTTTGCGGACAAAAGCGGTGCCACGAATATCTCTAATTTGATGGGCGTCTTCGCCATTGGCAATACGGTGAGCAATGTCAATAATTGCACGCTCGGCATTGCCATAAACTAACAGATCGGCTTTGGAGTCCATTAATACCGAGCGACGGACTTTATCGCTCCAGTAATCGTAATGGGCAATACGGCGCAAGCTGGCTTCTATCGAACCGATAATTACCGGTACGCCTTTAAAAGCTTCCTTACAGCGTTGGGAGTAAACCGCCACAGCGCGGTCAGGGCGCCTGCCACCTTCATCATTGGGAGAGTAGGCATCGTCATGGCGCAGTTTACGGTCAGCCGTATAGCGGTTGATCATAGAATCCATATTACCGGCGGCTACACCAAAGAAGAGATTGGGTTTACCGAGGCTTTGAAAGGCATCTTTAGAGCGCCAGTCTGGCTGGGAGATAATACCCACCCGAAAGCCTTGCGCTTCTAACGTTCTACCTATAACTGCCATGCCAAAGCTGGGATGGTCCACATAGGCATCGCCGGTCACAATGATAATATCGCAGCTATCCCAGCCCAGTTCGTCCATCTCCGCCCGTGACATGGGTAAAAAGGGCGCGGGCCCATAGCATTCCGCCCAGTATTTGCGGTAGGAGAAAAGGGGTTTGGCGGTTTGCTGGTTTTGCTTCATTGGCAGGTAGGGCTAAATGATCGATTGCGGCGCAGTATACGCGATTTGTGCATTATTTGCGCCTTTAGTCCAACTTTGTCATATTGTTGTCATAAAACCTGTTTCTAATAAGTAGAAATTGTTAAAGAAGGTCAGCAGTACAATGCAAGATAAAACGATACTCATAGTTGATGATGAGGCGGCGATTCGCGAGATGATCCGTATGTCGCTGGAAATGGCTGGTTACGACTGCAGTGAGGCAGGGGATATCCAGCAGGCCTATAGCGCTATTGTTGATGATATTCCCGATTTGGTACTGCTGGATTGGATGCTTCCGGGAGGCAGTGGTGTTGAGCTACTGCGTCGCCTGCGTAAACATGAAATGACTGCCGACCTACCAGTTATTATGCTGACCGCCAAAACCGAAGAAGACAATAAAATCCAGGGCCTGGACGTAGGCGCTGATGACTATGTCACCAAACCTTTTGCCCCCAGGGAGCTGCTTTCAAGAATTAAAGCGGTGATGCGCAGGGCAGGCCACAGCGAGCAGGAAAAGCCGATTGAAGTGCTGGGCTTAAAACTGGACCCATCCAGCCACCGTGTTTATGTTAATCAACAGCCTGTTAATATGGGGCCAACTGAATTTAAATTGCTGCGCTTTTTTATGACCCACCAAGAGCGAGCCTATAGCCGTGGGCAGTTGCTTGACCAGGTCTGGGGCGGTAATGTGTATGTTGAAGAGCGTACGGTCGATGTCCATATTCGTCGTTTGCGTAAAGCTTTGGAAACAGAGGCTGCGGACTACGGCAATTTAGTGCAAACTGTACGCGGTACGGGTTATCGCTTTTCTGCAGATGGTTATTCTGCTGAGGCGGCAACTAACCCTTGATCCCTGGTCTTTGACCAGCAACATCTTGAAACCGCTGAGTAAACTAACGCATGCACAATGTCGATTGGAAAATCGAATGCCGTAATTTGGGTCTTATACTGCTGCTGGCAGGGCTCGTAGGTTGGGCTGTTGGTTTACTGCCGTGGTTGTTGTTCTTTTCTTCCCTTGCCTATATTGGCTGGACACTGTTTCAATTACAGCGTATTCAATCCTGGCTGTCCCAAAAAGCGGATACTTACCCCCCCGAAAGCAAAGGCCTTTGGGGCGATGTATTAGATGGTATTTATCGACTGCAACGGCAGGGCCAGGAAGAGCGCTTACGCTTACAGGCCGCAGTAGACTATTTACAGGATTCTTTCGCCTCGCTGGATGATGGTGCCGTGATGATTGATAAGCGCGGTAATATTGAATGGAGCAATGTAGCGGCGGAGAAATTATTAGGCCTGCGTTACCCCGATGACCAATCCCAGCAATTAGTAAATTTAATTCGCTCCCCTGAGTTTATTCGTTATTTTGAAGGGGATGAATACAGCAACTCGTTATTGATCGACTCTCCCCACAATAGCCACTATCAATTGCAGATCAGTATTTCTTACTTTGGCCGTGGCAGCCGGCTATTGTTTGCCCGTGATGTGACTGAAAATAATCGCCTGCAACAAATGCGTAAGGATTTTGTGGCCAATGTTTCTCATGAGTTGCGTACACCATTGACGGTGATAAATGGTTATCTTGAAACCCTGTCGGAGAATATCGGCAACCAGGGCAATGTACAAAGTATCGATATTACCCCCAATGAATTGCGTTGGCGGCGGGCGGTAGACCAGATGCTTAACCAGTCCCGCCGAATGGAGGGCCTGATTAAAGATTTAATAGCGCTATCAAAACTGGAGTCTATACCGGAAGATAGCAAAGATATGCCGCTAGAGGTTGAGCCCATGCTGCAGGCTATTAGAGAGGAAGTGCTTACGGCCTTTAAAGGCAAGCGAGAGATTAATCTCGAATGTGACTCTAGCCTGCGCTTGGTAGGCAATAGCGATGAGTTGCGCAGTGCTTTTGCCAATTTGGTGATGAATGCTGCCAAATACAGCTATGGTGGTGGTGTCATAACCATACGCTGGTATGGCGATACCCGACACTGTTATTTAGAGGTTGAAGATAACGGGGAAGGGATTGATGATATCCATTTACCGCGCTTAACCGAGCGTTTTTACCGGGTTGATAAAAGTCGTTCCATTGAAACCGGCGGCACCGGTCTTGGCCTGGCCATCGTAAAACATATTTTACTGCGTCATCAGGCTGAACTTAAGATAAGAAGTACTTTAGGTGAAGGTAGTACCTTTACTTGTGAATTTCCCAGCATGCGTGCACTTGCGCAGCCCCATACGGCATAAGCCCGAATATTTCACTTCCTTCCAAAAAAATGTCATACAAATGTAACAATTCATTTATATAGTCACCCCATCGATGACGAGCTATTACTTTTAAATCATGGGAGAGACTGATGAAATTAAATAAACAACTAAGAACTACAGCACTTGCAGTGGCTATGGCCGGTGCAAGCCTTTTATCCGTTAATGCGACAGCGGCTGCCAAAGTCGATGCTGACTTGCCGGTTTATGAAAAGGCCAGCGGTGTATCAGGCAACCTGTCTAGCGTTGGTTCAGATACTCTGGCTAACCTGATGACGTTATGGGCGGAAGGTTTTAAGCGTTTTTACCCAAACGTTAACATTCAGATTCAGGCTGCCGGTTCTTCAACAGCGCCACCAGCATTGACTGAGGGTACTTCAAATATCGGCCCTATGAGCCGTAAGATGAAAGATAAAGAGCTGGCTGCTTTTGAAACCAGATACGGTTATAAGCCAACAGCGGTTCCAGTAGCGATTGATGCTTTGGCGGTTTATGTACACAAAGATAATCCAGTAAAAGGTATGTCTATCCAGGACGTTGATGCGGTTTTCTCTTCAACTCGCAAGTGTGGCGGCGCTACCGATATCGACACTTGGGGCAAGGCTGGCCTAACCGGTGCCTGGACTAACCGCGACGTTCAGTTATTTGGTCGTAACTCTGTATCGGGTACTTACGGTTACTTTAAGAAGAAAGCTTTATGTAAAGGCGACTTCAAAAACACTGTAAACGAGCAGCCAGGTTCTGCTTCTGTAGTTCAGTCTGTAGCGACTTCTATTAACGGTATCGGTTACTCGGGTATTGGCTACAAAACTTCAAGTGTTCGCGCTGTGCCATTAAGTAAAAAGCCTGGCCAGACACCTATTGCCGCGACTCCAGAGAACGCCGTTACCGGTGAGTACCCTCTATCTCGTTACCTGTACGTTTATATCAACAAAGCGCCTAATAAGCCTTTATCGCCTTTAGATCGCGAGTTTATCAAGCTGGTATTGTCTAAAGCCGGTCAGGAAGTTGTGGTAAAAGATGGTTATATCCCGCTTCCAGCAAAGGTTGTTGCAAAGCAATCGGCTAAGTTAGGTCTTTAAGCAGGTCTCTTGTTCTAACCCCTCCAGGCTTGTATTAACCACGGTATTTACCGTGGTTTTTTTTGCCCTCCTATACGTCATTCCCGCCCCCGACAAATAAACTGCCCTCCCTAATACTTAACTCCAGAAGTCCGTATGACATTTGTAGTAAATAGGGGGTTGTCACATAACTGTAATATTTCTTACATACAATACGCTCCATGCCAAATACAGATACCCTACAGCCCCAATCCGCAGCCAAGAGCAGCATCTTTGACGACAGCCTTGGTGGCTGGCGTAAAGCCAAAGATAGACTGGCCAACTTCACCATTACAGCAGGTGGAATGGCGGTTTTGCTCGCTATCTTATTGATTTTCTTCTACTTATTGTATGAGATTATACCGCTATTCAAGAGCGCCAGCCTGAAGCCGGTGAGCAGTTATAGTCTGGAAGACAGTAGGGGAGCAGGTTCAGAGCCCCTCTATCTGGCGATGGAAGAGCAGGCCGAAGTAGCGGTTCAGCTTAGGTCTAATGGCCAGATAGACTTCTTTGCTGCCAATAGCGGTAAAACAGTCAAACAATTTCAGCTGCCATTGACCGCTGAATTAACCGCTTTTAGCCTCCATTCTGAACAACAACCCCTATTAGCGATGGCCACCGGCGGCGATGTCCTGCTGGCCAAGCCAGTCTACAAAATCAGCTACCCCAATGATAAGCGTTTGATCACCCCGCAGATTGAGTACCCCTATGGCGAAGAAGGGATTTCAGTCAGTGAGGGCACCATTAATAAAATCGCCGTTCGCGATACCGAAGAGCAGCTATTGTTGCTGGCAGAAGTGGATGGCCAGCTGGAAGGTATACGTTTAGTTAAAGAAGAAGATTTTCTTACCGAAGAAATCCTGCTGGAAGAAGAGATTCTTAATCTGCCTGAAATTGATATCAATATTGAATGGCTGTTAGTAGGCCCGGACCAGCGCTGGGGTTATGTTGTTAGCAAGCGGGGCGACTATCGGGTTATCAACCTGAATAGCGAAGAGATTGTTGATAGCGGCCGTTTAATTGCTAAAGGCCAAGTCACCAATGTACGTTTTCTACTAGGTGAAATCTCCCTAATGATTTCCAGCGACCAGGGTGAAATCCAACAGTGGTTTATGGTGCGCGCTGATGGTGAGCCACCACGCTTGCAAAATATTCGCAGCTTCCAGGGTAGTGACAGTGCGATTAAGTTAACCGCTCCTGAACACCGTCGCAAAGGCTTTTTAGCGGTTGATAGCGACAATACCTTAGCCGTTTACCATACGACTTCTGGCCGCCAGTTACTTTCACAATCTATTGCCGATGCCTCATCCAATATTACTCAGCTAGCTATTTCCCCTCGTGCCAAAGCCTTGCTAACACAAAATGAAAAAGGCGAGTTTAGCTACTGGAAACTGGATAACGAGCACCCTGAAGTTTCCTGGCAAGCCCTATGGGAAAAAGTCTGGTACGAAAGCTATCCTGAGCCAGATTATATTTGGCAGTCCTCCGCATCCAATAACGACTTTGAAGCCAAGTACAGTTTTACGCCCTTAGCCTTTGGTACCTTAAAAGCTGCTTTTTATGCAATGTTAATTGCAACACCGTTGGCCTTATGTGGTGCTATCTACACGGCTTACTTTATGACTCCAGTGGTTCGCCGCAAAGTTAAACCGCTGATTGAATTAATGGAAGCACTACCCACCGTTATTTTAGGTTTCCTTGCGGGTTTATGGTTGGCGCCGTTTATTGAAAAAAATCTTCCCGGTGTGTTTAGTATCTTTTTACTCATGCCCGTTGGTGTTTTGTTGTTTGGTTTTTGCTGGAGCCGGCTGCCGGACAGCTTAAGGTTGCGAGTTCCCGATGGCTGGCATGCCGTGTTACTGATTCCTGTGGTAATGTTTATCGCCTGGGCCTGCGTGGCCGCCAGTGGCAATCTGGAACTGTTGTTTTTTGGTGGCGATATGCGTGCCTGGCTAACCTATGACCTGGGCGTTTCCTATGACCAGCGTAATGCGATGGTAGTCGGTGTAGCGATGGGCTTTGCCGTAGTGCCAACTATCTTCTCTATTGCAGAAGACGCTATTTTCTCTGTGCCCAAATCATTGAGCTATGGCTCATTGGCATTAGGCGCAACCCCTTGGCAAACACTGGTAGGTGTGGTTATTCCTACCGCCAGTCCCGGTATCTTTTCCGCCTTAATGATTGGTATGGGCCGAGCCGTAGGTGAAACCATGATTGTATTAATGGCCACGGGTAATACACCGGTAATGGATGCCAATATCTTTGAGGGTATGCGTACCCTGGCGGCCAATATTGCGGTTGAAATTGGTGAAACAGAAGTAGATAGCTCCCATTATCGGGTTCTATTCCTGGCCGCGTTTGTCTTATTCCTGTTTACCTTTGTTGTAAACACCATTGCAGAAATTGTGCGTCAAAGTTTACGCAAGAAGTATGGTTCTTTATAAATGACTTTAGATAAAGATAAAAAATTGTCCGTTAGAGATTGGGTTCGCAATGGCGACCCCTTTATCTGGATTAATGCCGCCGCAGTCAGTATTAGTGTTGTTGCTGTTATCGGTATTCTGGTGCTATTGGCGGTACGTGGCTTTGGTCACTTTTGGCCCTCCAATGTATTGGAAGCCAACTATGCCCAGCCGGGCTTGGCTGCCCAAAGAATTATGGGTGAAATTGTTGAAACCGAAAGTATCCCCCTTGAGCAATTACTATCGGCCGGTGTAAAAATCGAAACCGATAAAGCTTTTGTTGACCGCACCCTGATAAAGCAAGGTAATCGCGACGTAACCGGTACAGATTTTGTTTGGGTGATCGAAGATTTTATTGGCGATAGAAAATACCCTGAAGCCATTATGACCATTGAGCGCCGTGAGTGGGGTAACTTTTACGGTTATTTACTCGGTGTTAAAGAACAAGGGCAGCCTGTTCAGACCGATGATAATTGGGCTGAATTTCAGCGCCGCATTGAGCGCGCTTTAGATTTACATGGACAAATAGAAGGGATTGAAAAAGGCGCTATTGGCGCGATTAACTACGAGTTAGAGCGCTTGCGTTTAAGTGAGCGGGGCCTGGACCTGAATAAAGGTTTAAGCTCAGCTGAGCGGGCCACCCGTATGGCGGACATTAATGCTGATCGCGCGGTACTGGATCAAGAATACAGTGTGCTGCAAAAGCAATTGGCTGAGTTATACCAGCAAATTAACCGCGATAGCATTACTGCCAAAGCTATAAATGGTGCCGAGGTAGAAATCCAATTAGCTATGGTGGTTCACGCGAACCAACCGAATGGGATGGGCTTGGGTGAAAAAGCGTTTGCCTATCTTCTCAAGTTTTGGGAATTCCTAACCGACGAACCCCGTGAAGCTAATACCGAAGGGGGTATCTTCCCGGCAATTTTCGGTACCGTGATGATGGTGTTGTTAATGTCGGTAATGGTGACGCCCTTTGGTGTCGTCGCGGCGGTCTATTTAAGAGAGTACGCCAAACAAGGTGTACTGACCCGTACTGTAAGAATCGCAGTCAATAACCTCGCTGGTGTTCCCTCGATTGTTTACGGTGTATTTGGTTTGGGTTTCTTTATTTACTTTCTTGGTGCAGAGATTGACCGGGTCTTATTTGAAGCGGCTTTACCGGCCCCTACCTTTGGTACTCCCGGTTTATTGTGGGCTTCATTAACTTTGGCCTTACTAACCCTACCTGTTGTTATTGTGGCAACAGAAGAAGGTTTGGCCCGTATTCCCCGCGCACTACGTGAAGGCAGCCTGGCACTGGGTGCCACAAAAGCTGAAACACTTTGGCGAGTGGTTTTACCAATGGCCAGCCCCGCGATGATGACCGGTTTGATTTTGGCTGTAGCCCGCGCCGCCGGTGAAGTAGCGCCGTTAATGTTAGTGGGTGTTGTAAAACTCGCCCCGTCATTACCCGTTGATGCCAATTACCCTTATTTACACTTAGACCAGAAATTTATGCATCTGGGCTTCCATATTTACGATGTGGGTTTCCAAAGCCCCAATGTTGAAGCGGCCAGGCCACTGGTTTACGCCACAGCCTTATTGTTAGTGGTTATTATTGCCTTATTGAACTTTAGCGCGGTAGCCTTACGTAACCATCTGCGTGAAAAGTACAAATCACTGGAAATGTAGCCTGGAAATGTAGCCGCTGGAAATATAATAGAATTTAAACGATTGATGACAAGAGATAAGACTACCGTGAAAACGCATGCAATAGATTTAGAGACCATGGGACGTTCTGGCCAGGCGCTGGATATTGCCAATGAAGAAATCAGCCTATCAGTAGAAAACCTGAACCTGTTTTATGAAGGTGGCAAGCAGGCACTTCACGATATCAGCCTGGATATTCCCAAGCAGCGTGTAACTGCATTTATCGGCCCTAGTGGTTGTGGTAAATCTACGCTATTGCGTTGCTTTAACCGCATGAACGATTTGGTTGATGGTTGTGAGATCGATGGAAAGATCCTGTTGGACCGTGAAGATATTTATCAGCGCGGTGTCGATGCTGCGTCATTGCGTCGTCGCATTGGTATGGTGTTTCAAAAGCCAAACCCTTTTCCAAAAACTATTTATGAAAATGTGGCCTACGGTTTACGTATTCAGGGCATTAATAAAAAGCGTGTATTAGATGAAGCGGTAGAGAAGTCTCTGCGTCAGGCAGCGTTATGGGATGAGGTTAAAGATCGCCTGCACGACAGTGCATTAGGTATGTCAGGCGGTCAGCAGCAGCGTTTGGTGATTGCCCGTACCGTGGCTATTGAACCGGAAGTGCTATTATTAGATGAGCCTGCATCAGCACTGGACCCCATTTCGACATTAAAAATCGAAGAGCTGATCAATGAGCTAAAATCGAAATACACCATTGTGATTGTCACCCACAATATGCAGCAGGCGGCACGGGTTTCCGATTACACTGCCTTTTTATATATGGGCAAGCTGATTGAGTTTGATAGTACGGATACATTATTTACTAACCCAGCCCAGAAACAAACCGAAGACTATATAACCGGCCGTTACGGTTAACGACTAAGGATAAAACCATGATCGATAAAGACGTACATAGCCATCATATCTCGCAGCAGTTTAATGCCGAGCTGGATACCGTCAAAACCCATATGCTGGAAATGGGTGGGCTGGTAGAGCAGCAGGTTCGCGATGCGATTACCGCCCTGATCGAAGGTGATAGCCAGTCGGCGGAAACGGTTAAGGTGAACGATAAGCAAATCAATTCCATGGAAGTGTCGATTGATGAAGAGTGCACCCGTATTCTTGCCAGACGGCAGCCGGCTGCCAGTGATTTACGTCTGGTTATTGCTATCAGTAAAGCGGTTATCGATCTTGAGCGTATTGGTGATGAGGCCGGTAAAATTGCTACCCAGGCCATTCAGTTATCAGAGAGTGGTGAATCCCCACGGGGCTATAAAGAAATTCGCCATATTGGTAACCATGTAGGCTTTATGGTGCGCGATGCCCTGGATGCGTTTGCCCGCTTTGATGTGGATATGGCCTTGGCCGTAGCCAAAGAAGATAAGTTGGTTGATGAAGAGTACGGTACAGCGGTAAGAAGTATTATTACCTTTATGATGGAAGACCCCCGTACCATCAGCCAAATGATGAATGTGATTTGGGCACTGCGCTCACTGGAACGAGTGGGTGATCATGCCCGCAATATTGCCGAGCATGTGATTTATTTGGTGAAGGGTAGGGATGTTCGTCATTTCGGTATTAAGGAAATGACCGCAGAAGTGCAGGATAATCAATAGTAGCTATTGAGGAATAAAGATTCCTGCCCCCGGCCCTAGCGGCCAGTCCATCACAATCCAGACTAGTAGTAATAGCGACCAGCTTAGTAAAAACGCCAGCGAGTAGGGCAGCATGGTCGCTATAATCGTTCCAATCCCAGCCTCCTTGTCATAGCGTTGCACAAAGGCAACGACCACCCCAAAGTAAGGCATTAACGGCGTAATAATATTGGTGGTGCTATCGCCAATTCTAAAAGCCATTTGCGTTGCTTCCGGGCTAATCCCCAGTAATAAAAACATCGGTACAAAAATAGGCGCAAACAGTGCCCATTTAGCGGATGCGCTACCAATCAGCAGATTAATCATTGCCGCCATCACAATAAAACTCACCAATAAGGTGGGCGCGCCTAAGCTTAATGATTTTAAAAAGCCTGCGCCGTTAATAGCGGCAATAGCCCCTAGCTGGCTCCAGCTAAAATAACTGACAAACTGTGCGGCAAAAAACATTAACACTAAATAGCTAGCCATGGTCACCATGCTCGATTCCATGCCTTTAATAACATCATTCTTATGGCTAAAGCTGCCGCTGACCTTGCCGTAGATATAACCGGCAATAGCTGCGTAACTGGCAATAATAATGACGATACCTGTGATAAAGGGTGAGCGTAGGATGGTATTGTCCGCGTCTCGTAGCAAACCGTGGTCGGGTAATAAGCCCCAAAGTAATAAGCCGATAACAATCAGGCTAAACCAGCCGGTTGCACGCAAGGCGGCCTTTTCTTGCGGGAGTAGGGTAGTACTAACAGATGAGTCATGGTTTGTTGTGTAACTGCCAAGACGGGGTTCAACAATTTTTTCTGTAACCCAGGTGCCGACCAGACTAATGACAACGGTTGAGATAATAAGAAAATAATAATTACCTGCCGCGTTTACTTCGTAATCACTTTGAATTAAGGCCGCCGCCTCGGTGGATATGCCAGCTAATATGGCATCGACAGGGCCGATAAGAATATTGGCACTGAAGCCCCCGGATACCCCGGCAAAAGCGGCAGCAATACCGGCCAGGGGATGACGTCCTGCTGAGACAAACACCAAAGCTGCTAAAGGTATTATTACGACATAGCCAGTATCCATCGCCAAACTGGAAAGCACGCTGGTTAACACCACAAATAAACTGAGCAACTGTCTGGGAGCTTTTAATACCGTAGCTTTTAACACGGCCCCAATTAACCCGGAATGTTCAGCAACGCCAATACCCATAATAGCGACTAACACACTGCCTACCGGGGCAAAATGGGTAAAGTTGGTGACGGTTTTAGTGAGGATAAGGTGCAAGCCTTCTTTGCTCAGCAAGTTCACGCTATTGATCGTGTCACCGCTAATTGGGTGTACGGCCGATAGGTCCAGCCAGCTACTGATGGCGGAGATCACTAGAATGATCGCGCATAAAGCCATAAATAAAATGGTGGGGTTGGGCAGTTTATTACCTGCCTGTTCAACACGCTGCAGCAAAGAGTTAAGTAGCATGGGTAGGGCTCAGTGGTGTGTTTTGATGAAGTGGATTCCCGTCTTCGCGGGAATGACGAAATAGTTGGTTATCTTGAATAATGCCTTAAGTAATGAGGCTCTTCTTCGATGCCCAATAGGTCGCGGCGGATTAAATCCAGCGTTGTCGCCATCACCATTTTTTGAAACCATTGCCGGGAGGCGTTAAAGCGCAGTCTGCGGGTATTAAGTTTGTACCTGTTGCCCCATGCGATCCATACGGTGCCTACGGGTTTTTCTTCGCTGCCGCCATCGGGGCCTGCTATACCGGATACGGCAATTGCATAATCAGCGCCGCTGTTTACCATCGCGCCATTCGCCATGGCAACTACTACCGGCTCACTGACAGCGCCTTGCTCAAGCAATACTGCGTTATCAACGCCGACCATAACGGCTTTCATGGAGTTGGAGTAGGTAACAAAGCCGGCTTCAAATACTGACGATGCGCCTGCAATTTCCGTAATCGACGCAGCGATTAAGCCACCGGTGCAGGACTCTGCTGTAGTTATTTGAGCGTTTTTCTCTTTTAACAGCAGAATAACAGCCTCAGCCAGAGTGGTGCTTTGCGGCCCGATAATATAATCGCCTATCAGTGCGCTTAAGCGTAGATAGCATTGCTGTTGCAGTTGTGAGTGGTTGGCATCGTGAATAGTTAATTTGATTTCCAGTAAAGGCATACCGGACCTAAAGCCCAGTTCCACTTCTTCGGGCCAATCACTCAATTGATTATTAACCAGTTGCTGCAAAGTAGACTCACCAAGACCGAAGGTCTGGAAACGGATGGTAGATGGCTCTTTATTGTTAGGGAAGCGCTGGCAGATCATATCGACTATGGTCTGCTCCATCATAGGCTTTAGTTCGTTGGGTACGCCGGGGGTGCAAATAATTAAGCAGTCGTTGTGGTTAATTGAAAAACCAACCGCACTGCCAACAGGGTTGGGGATGACTTCAACGCCAGCGGGCAACAGGGCTTGTTTAAGGTTGGCATCATTGAGTGCCAGCCTGTGCCGCTGGCACCAGTTAATCAGGTGCTCTTTGGCAATAATATTTTCTTCTATCACCTGCCCTGTCAGTTCACTGAGGATTTGTGCCGTAAGATCATCAATGGTGGGCCCTAAACCGCCATTTACAATAAGCACATCGCTGGCTTGAGATTGTTGCTTCATTTCTGCCAATAATTCAGCGCTGTCATCGCCAACGGTAACCTTTCTGGCAATGCCATAGCCTTTGGCGGCTAATTGTTGGGCAATCATGGCCGAGTTAGAGTCAACTGTATGGCCTGACATTAGTTCATTGCCGGTGAGGAGTAATTGTATTTTCATAAGAGACTTCTGGAATTTTAGTTGTTGTCTGTTTGCAGCGTTGTTAATCTAGTGTCTTATTGAGCATCGCCACTGATTGCCGATAATACACCATAAACAGGATAGCTTATGACTGATATTTCCGAGCTGGATTTCCATGATTTCCACCTTCAGGAATTGCCACGCCGGCTGGCGGCAGGCCATGGTCAGTTAGCAGCTGTGGCTGCCCGCGAACTCCCTGCTATTTGTTTCCGAATTAAAGACACCGATAATGCTTATACCTTACAGCCCCAGCCTGACACTATTGCGATAGTGGCTGGCACCGAGGCTGAAACAGTGGTTGAGCTTGATGACTCTGAATGGCAAGGGTTGATAAGGGGTGGACCTATACCGGCTGTGTTAGGTGATGCGGACCTGTCTATACGATGGGAGTCAGTATTAAAAGCGATGGTTTACGGAGAAGATGTCATTCCCGCCCCCCACCGTCATTCCCGCCCCCCCCCGTCATTCCCGCGAAGGCGGGAATCCAATGCTGTAGATTTCCGCTTTAGCGGAAATAACAGCATAAGCGTGCAGGCTGGATTCCCGCCTTCGCGGGAATGACGGGGGGGGGCGGGAATTGACGGTGAGGGGGGCGGGAATGACGAGAGGGGTTCGGGAATGAGATATTATTTAACCAGGGGTTTATAGCAATGAAATTAATGAAAGTCTTATCGGTTCTACTAATCGTGATTGCGGTGGGTGTTTTTTATGTCGTGAGTAATATTAACACCGTAGTTAAGGATGCCATCGTACAGGTGGGTTCTGATACGTTAAAAACAACGGTGACCCTGGACAGTGTAGATATTCTATTATTAAGTAGCCGGGCTCGGCTTTCCGGTTTGGTGATTGCCAACCCTGCTGGCTTTAGCGCACCGTCATTATTTGAAATGGATAATATAGTGGTCGACCTGGATGTGATGTCACTGCTGGATAGAGTGATTGATATCCAGGAAATAAGCATCGATGGCGCCAGGGTAACGGCGGAGCAAAAGGGCGCAACAACCAATGTACAAGCCTTACTGAAAAGCCTTGAGAGTGGGGCTTCTCCCTCGACACCCGTACCGGAACAGCCTGCCGAAGAACCTTCAGCTCCAGTTGATGTGCTGATCAAGGTAGGGCAATTTGACTTTGTTAATAGCGCCACTGAATTGGTGACGGAGAAGTGGGGAGCGAAAGACGTATCGATACCGGCTATTAAGTTAAGCAATATTGGTGGCGAATCCGGTGTACCTCCTGAGGGTCTGGCCAATGCCATTATCAAACCCTTGCTGAAGCAATTAAATAAAGCACTTAAGGATCGGCTGCAGGAATTACTGGAAGATGAAGCCAAAGCTAAAGCGAAAGAAAAGCTGAAAGAAAAGGAAGACGAGCTAAAAGCAAAAATAGATAAGAAGCTGGAGGAAAAAATAGGCGACAAGGATACCGTTGATGCTCTTAAGTCACTATTTTCTAAATAACAACTTTAACGCTTCTATAGAGGCTCGGGGCAGTAGTAATGTAGCGCTGCCTTGCTACCTTTGTTGCAAAATCTTGCTGTAAATAGCTGAATAAGGGAGAGTGATATGGGTGAAATCAGACGTGTCGTGCAACCAATTGAAGTCAACTATATTTGCGACCAGTGCGAGCACGGCATGATGCATAAAGTAGGCGAGATGGATGAAAGCACCGGTGATATTCCACATAAGTGTGTGATCTGCGGCCACCAGCAAACTTTTCAGTGGGTCAGTTACCCCCGTATCGATTATACCGATGAAGGCGCCAGCCTTTAATCACTGCTAACCGCCATAAAGCCAGCGGTCTGTTCATGATAAGTTTAAAGGCAAAAAAAAACCGCATATTTCAATGCGGTTTTTGTCAGCCATTTGGTTGCTAGCGCTTGCTGAGTTCAGTGAAATCACGCTGCGTAGGCCCAGTGTAAAGCTGGCGAGGTCGACCGATACGAGAGTTATCGGCAATCATTTCATTCCAGTGTGCAATCCAGCCTGGTGTTCTACCAAGGGCAAAAATCACAGTAAACATGCTGGTGGGAATGCCCATAGCTTTGAGGATAATACCTGAGTAGAAATCAACATTCGGGTAAAGCTTCTTGGAGATAAAGTAATCATCTTCCAGGGCAATCTGCTCTAAACGCTTGGCAATCTTAAGTAGAGGGTCATTATCCAGACCTAGTTCACTCAGTACTTCATCAGCGGTTTGTTTCATAACTTTGGCGCGAGGATCAAAGTTTTTATAAACACGGTGACCAAAGCCCATTAAACGGAAAGGATCGTTCTTGTCCTTGGCTTTAGCAACAAACTCATCAATACGACTTTCATCGCCGATTTCGTTGAGCATATCCAATACCGCTTCATTAGCACCACCGTGTGATGGCCCCCAAAGGGCAGAAATACCAGCGGCAATAGCGGCAAATGGGTTAGTGCCTGTTGAGCCGGCCAAACGAACAGTAGAAGTAGAAGCATTTTGCTCGTGATCAGCGTGAAGGATAAAGATCTTATCCATGGCCTTGGCCAGGGTCGGGCTGATTTTGTACTCTTCACAAGGGGTGCTGAACATCATGCTCAGGAAGTTTTCTGAATAGTTCAGGTCGTTGCGAGGGTAAACAAAAGGTTGACCGATAGAGAATTTATAGGCCATTGCTGCCAGGGTTGGCATTTTGGCGATCAGGCGAATAGCAGAGATATTGCGGTGCTTTTCGTTAGTGATATCCAGTGAGTCATGGTAGAAAGCTGACAGCGCGCCAACAACACCACAGAGAATAGCCATTGGGTGTGCGTCGCGGCGAAAACCTTTAAAGAACGAGGTCATCTGGTCGTGAACCATGGTGTGCATGGTGATCTTTTCTACAAAATCTGCTTTTTCAGCTGGGGTTGGTAATTCGCCATTCCACAATAGCCAGCAGGTTTCTAAAAAGTCAGATTCGTTGGCCAGTTGCTCAATAGGGTAGCCGCCGTGTAGTAATACCCCTTTACCACCATCTATATAAGTGATCTTGGATTCACAGGCTGCAGTAGAAACAAAACCCGGGTCATACGTAAACATGCCTTGCCCTGTCAGTGCGCCAACATCGACTACGTCGGGGCCGATACTGCCGGAATAGATAGGGAGGTCAATGGCGTCTTTGCCTGGGATGGCCAGAGTCGCTTTTTTATCAGACATGTAAAACTCCTAACGTTTTGATTTTCTGAGTGATTCCAGTACTGGTCGCCGGCATTGCGTTATGCTGGCCGCCGTTTTGCATTTTGCTGTATAGAGGGTGGACAATCATAGAGTTTTGGTGGTTTTTGTCAATGGGGAATTTAGCTCCTGATCTTATAATATGCTGTTAAATCAAAGCTTTTCGAGATTTTTAGCAGCCGATCGGACGGTATTACAATTTTTCTTCTTTTAAATAGCGTAATAAAGTGGATTTATTCTTGAGGGGGGGTGTTAGCGTTTGTAATCTTATATCGATATGCCTATAATTCGCCGCGGATTCCAAGGGCTGTCTGTGGGGCTAAGTCTAACGCTGGCTTAGTTTTTTTCTCAAATTGCTCTCTTGATCCCAAGCGCTTCGCTAACCTTTAACCGCCTGCTTACCTGGTCGCCGATTATAGTCGCCGAATAGATAAGGGGCCTGACAAGTGTGATAAAACCGTGACTGATAAACGACCTGTAAATCTTGATATCGGCACCATAGACCTGCCGTTACCTGCATTGGCGTCGATTACCCACCGTATTACCGGTGTGATTCTCGTAGCTGGTGCCGCCGTTCTGCTTTGGCTATTGGATGAATCCCTGGCCAGTGAAGAGGGCTTTAACACCGTTAAAACCCTGGCTGATTCCTTTTTAGTAAAACTGATTGTGTGGGGCGTTTTGTCTGCACTGATTTATCACTCTGTAGCGGGTATCAAACACCTGATTATGGATCTGGGCATTGGTGAGACCCTTGAGGGCGGCCAGACTGGAGCCAAACTGGTTTTAATCGTCTCTGCTGTGTTAATTATTCTGGCGGGAGCGATGGTATGGTAACTTCAGTAACGAATTTTGGTCGCAGCGGCCTCTCAGACTGGTTAATGCAGCGTGTCACCGGTGTGATTCTGTTAGCTTATACCGTCGTAATCGCTGGTGTTTTATTGCTGTGCTCCCCTGACTACGCTCAGTGGAAGGCTTTGTTCGATGAGACCTGGATGAAGACCTTTACCCTGGCGGCAATTCTCTCTATTGCTTCTCATGCCTGGATTGGATTGTGGTCTGTTTCTACCGATTATCTCGTAAGACATGTACTGACTATTAAATTAGGGCCCGCCGTTGGTGCTCAAGCTAACCTATTGCGTTGGGCCTTTCAGGCTGCCAGTGCGGTTGTCCTGTTCACTTATGTTGTCTGGGGCATCCAGATCCTTTGGGGTTAATCAATAATGACTATTAGAACTATTTCATTTGACGGTGTAATCGTCGGTGGTGGCGGTGCAGGTATGCGCGCCGCATTGCAACTTTCCCAGTCTGGTTACAAGACTGCGGTTATCTCTAAAGTATTTCCTACTCGCTCACACACAGTGTCCGCCCAAGGCGGTATTACCTGTGCAATTGCGTCTAACGATCCCAATGATGATTGGCGCTGGCATATGTATGACACCGTAAAAGGGTCAGACTATATTGGTGACCAGGACGCTATCGAATATATGTGTAGCGTGGGCCCGGAAGCGGTTTACGAATTAGACCATATGGGTATGCCGTTCTCTCGTACTGAAGAAGGCCGTATCTACCAGCGTCCTTTTGGTGGTCAATCTAAAGGACCTGACAATCCAACTCAGGCTGCTCGTACTTGTGCTGCGGCTGACCGTACTGGTCACGCGCTATTGCACACCCTTTACCAGGGCAATATGAAGAACGAAACGGTGTTCTTTAACGAGTGGTACGCAACCGACCTGGTTAAAAATGAAGATGGCGCTGTAACCGGTGTTATCGCTATCTGCATCGAGACTGGCGAAGTTGTTCATATCAAATCAAAAGCGACCGTATTAGCCACAGGTGGTGCCGGTCGTATTTATGCTTCTACGACTAATGCGCACATTAATACTGGTGACGGTATTGGTATGGCATTGCGTGCCGGTGTGCCGGTTCAGGATATTGAAATGTGGCAGTTCCACCCAACCGGTATTGCCGGCGCGGGTGTGCTTGTGACTGAAGGTTGTCGCGGTGAAGGTGGCTATCTGGTCAATAAAGACGGCGAGCGCTTTATGGAGCGTTATGCACCTAACGCAAAAGACCTGGCGGGCCGTGATGTTGTTGCCCGTTCTATGACTTTAGAAATCCTTGAAGGCCGCGGTTGTGGTCCTGATGGCGATCACGTTTACCTGAAGCTTGATCACTTGGGTGAAGAAGTACTTGAAAGTCGTCTGCCTGGTATCTGTGAATTATCACGTACCTTCGCACACGCTGACCCGGTTAAAGAGCCGGTGCCAGTAATACCAACCTGCCACTATATGATGGGTGGTATTCCAACTAACGTTGATGGTCAGGCGATTACCGTTGATGCTGATGGCAACGACCAAATTATTCCAGGTCTGTATGCCTGTGGTGAGGTTGCTTGTGTATCGGTGCACGGTGCTAACCGTTTGGGTGGTAACTCACTGCTTGACCTGGTTGTATTTGGCCGATCTTCGGGTCTGCATATTGAGAAGTCGCTTCGCGAAGGTATCGATATGAAAGATGCTACCGAAGCAGAAATTGCCAAAGCAGCTTCACGCTTAACCAGCCTGAACAATACGACTGGCGGCGAAGGCGTTGCCGCCTTGCGTAAAGAGCTACAAACCATTATGCAGAACTACTTCGGTGTATTCCGTCGCGGTGACTATATGAAGGAAGGTATTAAAAAGCTGGCTGAATTACGTCCTCGTATTGAAAATGCGCATCTTGCAGATAAGAGTAATGCTTATAACACGGCTCGCATCGAAATTTTGGAACTTCATAACTTGTTTGAGGTTGCAGAAGCCACAGCGATTGCCGCTGAAGAGCGCAAAGAAAGCCGCGGCGCTCACGCCCGTGAAGATTTTGAAGATCGTGACGATGAGAATTGGCTGTGTCACTCCATGTACTTCCCTGGCGACAAGAGTGTCGGTAAGCGCGGTGTAAACTTTACCCCGAAAACCGTTGATACTTTCCAGCCGAAAATACGTACCTATTAACAGTGAAATGAAGTAACAGCAAAATCAAAAACAGCCAGTTGAGCCAAAGATTAAGAGGCTAGAAAAATATGTTGAATGTTAGTATTTATCGTTACAACCCGGAAACAGACGCCGAGCCGTATATGCAGGACCTGGAAGTTGATACCGCTGGTAAAGACTTAATGGTACTGGATGTCCTTGAGCTGATTAAGGCCGAAGACACAACTACTTCTTACCGTCGTTCATGCCGTGAAGGTGTGTGTGGTTCTGATGGTATGAATATCAATGGTAAAAACGGCCTGGCCTGTATTATGCCATTATCTGAAGCCATGAAAGGCGGCAATAAGCTGGTTCTGCGCCCGTTACCGGGCCTGCCTGTTATCCGTGACCTGGTTGTGGATATGAGCTTATTCTACAAGCAGTATGAAAAGGTTAAGCCATTCCTCATTAATGATACCCCGGCGCCAGCCATTGAACGTCTACAGTCACCTGAAGAGCGTGAGAAGTTAGACGGTCTTTATGAGTGTATCCTGTGTGCTTGTTGTTCTACCGCTTGTCCTTCATTCTGGTGGAACCCGGATCGCTTTATCGGTCCTTCGGGTCTGTTACAGGCTTACCGTTTCCTGGCGGACAGTCGTGATACATCAACTGAACAGCGCTTGGCTGATCTGGATGATCCATTCAGTGTTTTCCGTTGCCACGGTATCCAAAACTGTGTCAGTGTTTGTCCTAAGGGCTTGAACCCTACCAAAGCTATCGGGCATATTCGCAATATGCTTTTAACTAGCGCAACATAAGCGTTAGGCATAGCAGCAAAAATAAGCCAAAAGCTTGTTTTTTTTGTTGTTTGAATACGGTGTAAGTGTCAGATTCGTCTACACTTACACAGTGTTCCAGGCATTACATTTTTTATATTCAATTATCGTGATGCGGGATATGGTGATGGCACTTACCAGTGCATCTTATTAACTGCTATATCCAACAAGTATAAGCTCTGTCACTACCATGGCAGGTCTTCGTTATCTCAGGGTTTAAGCAAAGCCTTGCGTAATGTTAACGCGCTTGTTGCAGAGGCCCAAAGACATGCAAAAAGACTCAATGGAGTTGTTATGGGGTAGCTCCCATATTTCAGGTGGCAATGCCACCTATGTAGAAGACCTCTACGAAACCTATCTACAGGACCCTAATAATGTGCCGGAAGAGTGGCGCACCTACTTTGAAAAACTACCCCAGGTCAATGGCAATGTGCGGCAGGATATTCCGCACTCTACGATTCGCGACCACTTTACCCAATTAGCCAAAGCTAAAATTAAACCGCTATCTGTTGAAAGTGATAGTGGTATTACCGAGCATGAAAGAAAACAGGTTCGGGTTATCCAGCTTTGTAGTGCCTATCGTCAACGTGGCCACCAGCAAACCAAACTGGATCCGTTAGGCCTGGAGGTTCGCGCGCCTGTTCCCGATCTCGACCTTCACTACCATAAATTATCCGCTGCTGATCTCGATACCGTCTTTCAAACCGGCAGTCTGTTTATTGGTAAAGACCAGGCCACCTTAAAAGAAATTGTTGATTCGTTAGAGCAAACCTACTGCAACACTATCGGTGCTGAGTTTATGCATATTGTTGCCACCGAAGAGCGACAGTGGATTCAGCAGCGGATGGAAAGTGTTCGCTCTAAACCCTCTTATGGCGATGATGTGTTATTGCATTTGCATGAGCGTCTTACAGCCGCAGAAGGCTTGGGTAAAGTACTGGCTTCAAAATACCCCGGTGTGAAACGCTTTGGTCTGGAAGGGGGGGAAAGCCTGATTCCGATGATGGATGCGATGATTCAACGCATCGGTTCATACTCTGCCAAAGAAGTGGTTATCAGTATGGCCCACCGTGGCCGGTTAAATGTACTGGTCAATGTATTGGGTAAAAATCCCTCGGAATTATTTGATGAGTTTGAAGGCCGAGCCGAATATCAAGGCTCCGCTGATGTGAAATACCATCAGGGCTTTTCTTCTACTGTTGAAACTCCAGGTGGCGAAATGCACTTGGCCTTAGCCTTTAATCCGTCCCACCTCGAAATTGGTGCGCCGGTTGTAGAGGGCTCAGTACGTGCCCGCCAGGATCGCCGTGAAGATCCTGTGGGTAAAAAGGTTGTACCTTTGATTCTACATGGTGATGCGGCATTTGCAGGACAGGGTGTGGTGATGGAAACCTTCCAGATGTCACAGACCCGCGCCTATAAAACCGGCGGTACCATTCATCTTGTTATTAACAACCAGGTTGGTTTTACCACTAGTAAGCGAGAAGATTCTCGTTCAACAGAATACTGTACCGATGTGGCCAAAATGGTACAGGCCCCTATCTTCCATGTTAATGCTGATGATCCTGAAGCGGTTTTATTTGTTAGCCAAATGGCCGTCGATTATCGCCAGCAATTTAATAAAGATATTGTTATTGATTTGGTATGTTACCGTCGCCGTGGTCACAATGAAGCGGATGAACCCTCTGGTACCCAGCCATTAATGTATCAACAAATCAAAAAGCAGCGGACTACCCGTGATTTATATGCGGATAAGCTGATTGCCCAGTCTTTAATCACTAAAGATTACGACACTGAAGTGATTGAAAGTTATCGTCGCGCTTTAGAGAGCGGCGAGCATGTGGCCAAGAGTTTAGTCCATGAGCCCAACGAAAAGCTGTTTGTCGATTGGAATCCTTACCTGGGTCACGATTGGGATTGCCCCTGTGATACCCGTATCGACCTGAAAAAATTACAGGAAGTGGCGGCAAAAATTAATGCTATCCCTGAAGGCTTTCCTATCCAGCGTCAAGTTGGGAAAATCTATGAAGACCGTCATAAAATGGCCGCCGGTGCGACGCCGATTAACTGGGGGTTTGCTGAAACTCTCGCCTACGGCACTTTGTTAGATGCAGGCAACCCGATTCGTTTAACTGGCCAGGATGTTGGTCGCGGAACCTTTTCCCACCGCCATGCGGTTTTGCATAGTCAAAACGATGCTTCTATTCATGTGCCTTTACAGCATATTGCAGAAGATCAGCCAACCTTTACTATCCACGATTCCCTATTATCAGAGGAAGCGGTATTGGCTTTTGAATATGGTTATGCCACTACCATGCCGAATGTGATGGTGATTTGGGAGGCGCAATTTGGTGATTTTGCTAACGGTGCCCAAGTGGTTATCGATCAGTTTATTACCAGCGGTGAACATAAGTGGCAGCGTTTATGTGGTTTAACGATGTTGCTGCCCCATGGTTATGAAGGGCAGGGGCCAGAACACTCCTCGGCTCGTCTTGAGCGCTTTTTACAGCTATCGGCTGAACATAATATCCAGGTTTGTGTGCCAACCACTCCGGCACAGGTCTTCCATATGTTGCGCAGGCAGTCTTTGCGCCCCTTGCGTAAACCATTGATTGTTATGTCACCGAAAAGCTTACTGCGTCATAAAGAAGCGGTTTCAACTCTTGAGGAATTGGCGGATGGCCAGTTCCAAAATGTACTTGGTGAAACCGATCAGCTCGATCCGAAAAAAGTAACGCGCGCTGTAGTTTGTAGCGGTAAGGTCTATTACGATTTACGTGAAACTCGCCGCGAAAAAGCAATAGACAATGTTGTTATTATTCGTTTGGAGCAACTCTATCCATTCCCTGAGCAAGGGCTGGAAGAGGCATTAGCTCCTTTCACCGAGTTACAAGAAATCGTCTGGTGTCAGGAAGAGCCAATGAACCAGGGCGCCTGGTACTCCAGTCAGCACCATATGCGTCGTGTAATTCATAAACATAAGAGTGCCTTGTATCTTGAGTATGCGGGGCGTGATGCTTCGGCTTCACCTGCGGCGGGTTATATGGCTCTGCATGTTGCGCAGCAACAAAAACTGATTGCCGAAGCATTGGGTTTGGAATAAGACTTTACTAAGAATTAATTGTTCGTTCTGTTTGAATTTGAATGAAAGGAAAAACTATGACCATCGAAATAAAAGCACCGACTTTTCCCGAATCTGTTGCCGACGGCACCGTTGCCACCTGGCATAAACAGCCCGGTGAAGCGGTTTCTCGCGATGAATTATTGGTAGATATAGAAACCGATAAAGTCGTGCTGGAAATTGTAGCGCCTGCCGATGGTGCTATTAGTGAAATTATTAAAGCGGAAGGAGATACCGTTTTAAGTGATGAGCTAATCGGTCATTTTGAAGAGGGTGCCGGTGCTGCACCTGCTCCAGAAGCTGCACCTGCCGCTGCGGCAGAACCCGCTGCTGCGAGTGCTGAGATAAAACTAAGCCCAGCGGCCCGTAAAATGGTTGATGAAAATAATCTGACCGGTGTTGCCATTGTCGCTACGGGTAAAGGTGGGTTGGTAACAAAAGAAGATGTGGTCAAACATTTAAGTCATGCAGCACCAGCAGCTCCGGCTGCAGCCGCACCTGCTGCCCCAGCGCCTATTATGGAAATGGATACCGGTGACAAGATTGAAAAGCGTGTGCCTATGACGCGTTTACGTAAGCGCATTGCTGAGCGTTTGCTGGAAGCCACATCAACTACCGCCATGTTAACCACCTTTAACGAAGTGAATATGGAACCGGTAATGACGCTGCGTAAGCAGTATAAAGACCTTTTCGAGAAAACCCATAACGGCGTACGTCTTGGTTTTATGGGTTTCTTTGTTAAAGCTGCCTGTGAAGCCTTAAAGCGTTACCCGGCGGTCAACGCTTCTATTGATGGTGACGATATTGTTTATCACGGCTACCAGGATATCGGCGTTGCCGTATCGTCAGATAAAGGTTTGGTGGTACCGGTGTTACGCGATGTCGAAAATATGGGCTTGGCAACAGTTGAAGATACTATTCGCAGCTATGGCTCACGCGCCCGTGATGGCAAATTAGGTTTGGAAGAAATGCAGGGCGGTACTTTCACTATTACCAATGGTGGAGTATTTGGTTCTTTGCTTTCAACGCCAATTTTAAATCCACCACAAACCGCTATTTTAGGTATGCATAAGATTCAGGAACGCCCCATGGCGGTGAATGGTGAAGTGAAGATTCTGCCAATGATGTATCTGGCGCTATCTTATGATCACCGTTTAATTGATGGCAAAGAAGCAGTGCAGTTTTTGGTCTGTATTAAAGAGTTATTAGAAGATCCCGCACGTATTCTTCTTGAAATATAAGAGATTGATTAGGAAATTTTTATGTCTAAGTATGACGTCGTAGTTATTGGTTCTGGCCCCGCTGGTTATGTTGCAGCTATTCGTGCGGCCCAGTTAGGTTTAAATGTTGCCTGTTTGGAAAGAAGCACGAATAAGCTGGGTAAAACCGGTTTTGGTGGTACCTGCCTGAACGTAGGTTGTATTCCTTCAAAGGCTTTATTGGATAGTACGCACAAGTTTGCTGAAGCGCGGGATGATTTTTCTATTCATGGTATTTCTGCCAAAGAGCTTTCGATTGATATTCCACAGATGATTGCCCGTAAAGACCAAATTGTTGGCCAGTTAACCGGCGGTATTGGTCAGCTATTTAAGGCTAATGGTGTTACGGCGATTAAAGGCTCCGGTAAAGTATTGGCGGGTAAAAAAGTCGAAGTGACTGCCGATGATGGCAGTGTTGAAACGCTTGATGCCGATAATATTATTATTGCGGCCGGTTCGTTGCCGATTAATATTCCCCCTGCACCTATTGATCAGGATGTGATTGTTGATTCAACCGGTGCATTAGAGTTTTTAGAAACTCCCAAGCGCTTAGGTGTTATCGGTGCCGGTGTTATTGGTCTTGAGTTAGGTAGTGTCTGGGGTCGTTTGGGTGCTGAAGTGGTTGTGCTTGAAGCTATGGAAGATTTTCTTCCCAATGTGGATAAGCAAATTGCCAAAGAAGCGAAAAAAATCTTTACTAAAAAGCAGGGTATGGATATTCGCCTCGGTGCGAGAGTTACTGGCTCTGAAGTCAAAGATGGTCAGGTAACCGTAACCTATGCCGATAGCGATGGTGAAAAGCAGGAAGTGTTTGATAAGTTGATTGTCGCCGTTGGTCGTCGTCCGCAGAGCGAAGGCTTATTGGCCGGTGATTGTGGCGTCACTATGGATGAACGTGGTTTTGTTTACGTTAATGATTATTGTGAAACCGATGCGCCGGGTATTTATGCGGTGGGCGATATTGTTCGTGGTCCTATGTTAGCCCATAAAGGCTCTGAAGAAGGGGTGATGGTAGCTGAGCGTATTGTTGGCCAAAAAGCCGCAATGAATTACGACACAATCCCCAATATTATTTATACCCACCCTGAAATTGCAGCAGTCGGTCAAACCGAAGAGCAGCTTAAGGCAGATGGTGTTGATTACAAAGTAGGGGTGTTCCCTTTTGCGGCCAGTGGCCGTGCCATGGCTGCTAATGATACCGCCGGTATGGTGAAGATGATTGCCGATGCGGAAACCGACCGTATTCTGGGCTGCCATATTATCGGCCCAAGCGCTGCGGATTTAGTGCAACAGGTGGTTATAGCTATGGAGTTTGGTTCCAGCGCCGAAGATATTGGTTTGACCGTATTTGGTCATCCAACCTTGTCAGAAGCGGTGCATGAAGCAGCACTGGCGGTTGAAGGTCATGCAATCCATATCGCCAACAAGAAAAAGCGTAAATAAAATCCCCCACGCTACACCAGCCCGGATTGGCATTCCCGCCCGGCTTGTCATTCCCGCGAGGGCGGGAATCCAGACTCCCGCCCTCGCGGGAGTAACCCGTTTTTTGTATAAATTATAAGCACCCTATAGCCTTCAAGTCTCTATTTGGTGCGGCGTGTAACATCCTGGTGAGGCAATTTGGGCCACCCGCTATTTAATCGAATAATTTCCGCTATTTGGCCCATTTATATTTGCGGTTCTGCCCGAAATTCGGGAAAATACGCCACCGAATTTAGCCATAAACAGGTTTCCAATGTTTTCAAGCCTGACAGCTAGCAACGGCCAAATCGAAACGGTAATCAACCTCTTCCAAACTGATTACCATGACCTTCACAGACCAAGACGGTATACAACATGAACCTTCACGAGTATCAGGGCAAACAGCTGTTTGCTGAATACGGGTTACCTGTGTCAAAAGGCTATGCCTGTGATACACCCGAAGAAGCAGCGCAAGCTGCTGATCGTATCGGCGGCGACAAGTGGGTCGTTAAAGCTCAAGTACACGCTGGCGGCCGGGGTAAAGCGGGCGGTGTTAAGCTGGTAGAGAACAAAGAAGATATCAAAGCCTTTGCCCAAAACTGGCTAGGTAAAAACCTGGTGACTTACCAGACTGACGAAAACGGTCAGCCTGTTGCCAAGATCCTGGTTGAGTCCTGTACTGATATTGATCAGGAACTTTACCTGGGTGCTGTCGTCGATCGTTCAACTCGCCGCATCGTGTTTATGGCTTCAACTGAAGGTGGTGTTGAAATCGAGAAGGTGGCTGAAGAGACGCCTGAAAAAATTCTTAAAGCTGAAATTGATCCTATGGCAGGTGCACAGCCTTACCAGGGTCGTGAGTTGGCTTTCAAACTGGGTCTGGAAGGTGTTCAGATCAAGCAGTTTGTAAATATCTTTTTAGGTTTGGCTAAATTATTCCAGGACCTGGATTTGGCGTTAATCGAAATTAACCCTCTGGTAATCACTGATGAAGGCAACCTTCACTGTCTGGATGCCAAGTTAGGTGTTGATAGCAATGCAATGTACCGTCAGCCTAAGCTAAAAGAAATGCACGATCCTTCACAGGAAGATGCTCGCGAAGCACAAGCTGCCCAGTGGGAATTAAACTATGTAGCACTGGATGGCAACATCGGCTGTATGGTTAACGGTGCTGGTCTGGCGATGGGTACTATGGATATCGTTAAGCTACACGGCGGCTCTCCGGCTAACTTCCTTGATGTTGGTGGTGGTGCGACTAAAGAGCGTGTATCTGAAGCGTTTAAAATTATTTTGTCAGACGACACCGTACAGGCCGTATTGGTCAATATCTTCGGTGGTATCGTACGTTGTGACTTGATCGCGGAAGGTATTATCGGCGCGGTTGAAGAAGTCGGCGTTGAAGTCCCTGTTGTTGTTCGTCTTGAAGGCAACAACGCTGAGCTGGGTTCCAAGATTCTAGCCGAGAGTGGCTTAAACATTATTGCCGCCACCAGTTTGAAAGAAGCTGCCGATGCAGTGGTTAAAGCAGCGGAGGGCAAATAATGAGTATTTTAATCAATAAAGATACTAAGGTAATCTGTCAGGGTTTTACCGGTTCTCAAGGTACTTTTCACTCTGAGCAGGCGATTGCTTACGGCACTAAGATGGTAGGTGGTGTTACTCCGGGTAAAGGCGGTCAAGAGCATTTAGGTTTACCGGTATTTAATACGGTTGCTGACGCTGTTGAAGCGACGAATGCTGAAGCTTCTGTTATTTATGTCCCCGCGCCTTTCTGTAAAGACTCTATTCTTGAAGCAGCTAACGGTGGCATTAAGCTGATTGTTTGTATTACTGAAGGTATTCCTACCTTGGATATGCTGGAGTGTAAGGTTCGCTGTGATGAGTTGGGTGTTCGTTTAATTGGCCCTAACTGTCCAGGTGTTATCACTCCGGGTGAATGTAAGATCGGTATTATGCCGGGTCACATTCACTTGCCAGGTAAAGTCGGTATCGTTTCTCGTTCTGGTACTTTGACTTATGAAGCGGTTAAGCAGACTACTGATTCCGGTTTTGGTCAGTCTACTTGTGTAGGTATCGGTGGTGACCCAATTCCCGGTTCTAACTTTATCGACGTTTTGGAAATGTTCCAAAATGATCCTGCTACTGAAGCAATTGTAATGATCGGTGAGATTGGTGGTACTGCGGAAGAAGAGGCGGCTGCCTTTATCAAAGCGAATGTTACCAAGCCGGTTGTCTCTTATATTGCGGGTGTGACTGCACCTCCAGGTAAGCGTATGGGTCACGCTGGTGCGATTATCTCTGGTGGTAAAGGTACGGCTGATGAGAAGTTCGCTGCGCTGCAGGATGCAGGTGTTAAGACGGTTCGCTCCCTGGCTGATATTGGTGAAGCTTTGGCTGAGCTTACTGGTTGGTAGGTTTAAGTGAGTTTGTTAAAAAGGAGATGCTTTTTGCATCTCCTTTTTTTGTCTGCATTTTGACGGCCCCGGAAAGACCACCCCACCTCTGCTCTTGGCATCACGTTTAAGCTGTTTTTCTATTGTTTTATGGGGGCTTGTTAGGTTTTAGTCCTTGAATGACTGCGAAAACTTGCAGCGTCCCCTAAAAACCAACCCCTCGCTTACCCCGCACCCATACTACTTGGCTGTTAAAACCTCCCCCTCAAACTCAATCCCACCCCAACCAAATTCCATAAACGCCCGAATATTCCCATGATTATCGGCATCCGGCTGCCCCAAGACTTCTTCACGATAAAATTTACCAAAGCAAGCCAGTGTCGTAGCTTCATCCAGTCCCATTAACTTCGCAAAGGCAAAGATCTTACAAGACCCTTCATTAGTCCCAGCTTCATTACGAACATTAGGCCCATTAGTAAAAGCACTGGGTGTGTAATCAAAATACTGCCCAATCACATTCATAGTTTGATCAAACTCAATGCTGTTAGGGTGTTGTTTAACTTGCTCAGTAAAATGTTCGATGTTCATTGTTTCACTCTTAAATATTAAGTTGATTGGTTTTGTCGTAAAACTAATAGGCCGCCGCTAACTACCAGCAAAATACCAAGGATGGTAATGCCAGTAATACACCCATTGCTATACCTTTGATTAAATTTTGTTCAGGGGGCTGCGTGGGGCCTTGTCGCCATAAGAAGAAGGCGGCAATTGTACCCAGAGGGTGAAGAAAAAGCCCTTGAAATGTCATTACCAGCCCCCATATCCCGTATATCTTTTAGACCTATCCATAAAATAGGCCATTCAACGTCCAAATTCAGGAGCTTGTACACGATGACCACAGCAACGGATAAAGAAACTCTAGGCTTTCAGACAGAGGCCAAGCAACTGCTGCAACTGATGATCCACTCTCTTTATAGTAATAAAGAGATCTTCCTGCGTGAGCTGATTTCAAACGCCTCGGATGCCGCCGATAAGCTGCGCTTTGAGGCTCTGTCAGATGGGACTTTGTATGAAGATGACCCTGAGCTCAGAATCGCTATCGATTTTGATAAGGATGCCAAAACCATCACCATCGCCGATAACGGTATTGGTATGTCGAAAGAAGACGTGATTAACCACTTGGGCACCATCGCCAAGTCTGGCACCGCGGAGTTTATGAGTAAGTTAAGTGGTGACCAACAAAAAGATTCACAACTTATCGGTCAGTTCGGTGTAGGTTTCTACTCCGCCTTTATCGTCGCTGATCGCGTCGAAGTTAAAACTCGTCGTGCTGGTCTTGATGCCTCTGAAGGTGTTCACTGGGAGTCAGAAGGCGAAGCAGAATTCAGTGTTGAGTCGATTGAAAAAGAAGGTCGTGGTACCACCATTATCTTGCACCTGAGAGAAGATAGTGCCGATTTTGCCGATGATTTTCGAATTCGTTCAGTTGTTAAAAAATACTCAGACCATATCTCTCTACCTGTGATGATGGAAAAGCAAATCACTCCAGAATATGACGAAGAAGGTAAAGAGAAGCCAATAGAAGAAAACCTTGAGCCAGAGTTTGAGGCCGTCAATGACGCCACAGCTCTTTGGACCCGTTCGCGTAGCGAAGTAGAAGATGACGAGTACAAAGAATTCTACAAACACGTCTCCCACGATTTTCAGGATCCACTAACCTGGAGCCATAACAAGGTTGAAGGCAAGTTGGAATACAATAGTTTATTGTATGTACCGGCTAAGGCGCCTTTCGATATGTGGAATCGCGATGCCACAAGAGGTTTAAAACTCTACGTACAGAGCACCTTTATTATGGATGATGCTGAACAGTTCTTGCCATTGTATCTACGCTTTATAAAAGGTGTAGTTGATTCCAACGATTTATCACTCAACGTATCCCGTGAAATCCTTCAGCAAGACCCCGCTGTTGATTCCATGAAAAGTGCCTTAACCAAGCGTGTATTAGATATGTTGTCAAAAATGGCGAAGAAAGATGCCGAGCAGTATCAAGCCTTCTGGGATGAATTTGGTCAGGTATTAAAAGAAGGTCCCGCCGAAGATTTTTCGAACAAAGAAAAAATCGCCAAGCTGTTCCGTTTTGCTTCTACCCATAGCAATAGTGAAGTGCAAGACCAATCGCTAGAAGACTATATTAGCCGGATGAAAGAAGGTCAGGAAAAAATCTACTATGTGGCTGCAGAAAACTACACCACTGGTAGCAATAGCCCGCACTTAGAAGTTTTCCGTAAGAAAGGTATCGAAGTACTAGTATTATTTGATCGCGTTGACGAGTGGCTAATGGGCCATATGATGGACTTCGACGGCAAAGGTTTCCAGGATGTTGGTAAAGGAGAGCTCGACCTTGGCGACCTGGAAGACGAAGCCGACAAACAAGAGAAAGAAAAGCTGGAAACCGAAAACAAAGACTTGGTTGAGCGTGTTAAAACAGTACTGGAAGCCAAAGTGGAAGAAGTGCGTGTGACTAACCGCTTAACCGATTCACCAGCGTGTTTGGTGGTAGGTGATGGCGATATGGGTGCCCAGATGCGTCGTATTCTGGAGCAGGCTGGTCAAGCCATGCCAGAAAGCAAGCCGATTCTGGAGCTTAACCCAGAGCATTCTCTAGTGCAGAAGCTTGACCAGGAAAGTGATGAAGATCGTTTCTCTGATTTAGTTGAAATCTTGTTTGATCAGTCAACATTGGCAGAAGGTGGTCAGCTAGAAGACCCCGCTGCTTATGTTCACCGCTTAAACAAGTTGCTATTAGAACTAAGCAAGTAAACGTAGGGTGGATTAAAATCCACCATCCCATACTGCAAAGGTGGATTACGCTAAGCTAATCCACCCTACAGTATGCTACAATTTCGGCCAGTTTTACTTCTATAATTATAAGGCGGTCTCTATGACTCAGCGCCACCAAATAGCAGTATTAGGCGGAGGTAGTTTTGGTACTGCCATCGCAAATATTATGGCGGATAATAACCATGAGGTTTGCCTGTGGCTTCGCAACCAGCAACGTGCGGATGAAATAAACCGCGACCATATAAATAGCGCCTATCTTCCCGATTACCCCTTAAATCCGGCACTAAGAGCCAGCACTGATTTAGTCGAATCCGTGACTGGTTGCGATATAGTCTTTATGGCTGTTCCCAGCTCTTCTTCTCGCGAAGTGGCGGCGGAGGTCTCGCAACATATCAACAATAATGTCATTGTGGTTAGTACTACCAAGGGAATTGAGCACGACGGCTTTAAGTTAATGAGTGAAGTGCTCGCTGAAGAAATGCCACAGGCACGTATTGGTGTTTTAAGTGGGCCTAATCTCGCCAAGGAAATTGCCGCCAAACAAATTACCGCTACCGTTGTTGCCAGCAAAGACGAAGACCTTAATGAAATTGTGCAGGCTTTGTTGCACTGCGGTAATTTCCGGGTTTATGCCAGCTCCGATGTGCTAGGGGTTGAGTTAGGCGGGGCCTTAAAAAATGTCTATGCGATTATAGCGGGTATGGCTGCCGCCCTGGGTATCGGCCAAAATACCATTAGTATGTTAATGACTCGGAGTCTGGCAGAAATGAGTCGTTTCGCCGTGCAAAAAGGCGCAGACCCGATGACTTTTTTAGGTTTGTCGGGAGTAGGTGACTTAATTGCGACCTGTTCCTCACCCTTAAGCCGTAACTATCGTGTTGGCTATGAATTAGGTCATGGTAAAAATCTGGATGAAATCGTTACCGAGTTGGGGCAGGTGGCAGAAGGAGTAAATACCTTAAAACTACTTAAACAACAGGCTGAAGAGCTGGGCATTTATATGCCTTTGGTTAACGGTCTTTACGATATTATCTATACCCCTAAAAGCATTAACGATGTTGTGGGTACTTTGATGTTTGCGGAACAAAGCCGTGATGTTGAGTTTGCGGTTAAATAGGCCGCTATGAAGATTGTAATTCTACGCCATGGTGAAGCAGAGATTTATGCAGATAGTGATGCGCAGAGAAACCTTAGCGATTATGGTCATGAGCAAGCGAAGTCAGCGGGTTTATGCCTTAAGAACCTTGCTATAGAGTTCGAGCAGGTATGGGTGAGCCCTTATTTACGCGCACAACAAACCGCCGATGGGGTGCTCTCTGAACTGGGCGATATACCCCGGGAAACACTGGATGGCCTAACCCCGGAAAGCTCGCCAAGCCAGTTAGCGGAGGCATTGGCAACTTATCGTGGTGGCGATTTATTACTGGTTAGCCACCAACCCCTGGTAAGCGCCTTAGTTGGTTTGTTAGCCAATGCCGATCACCGTGCTGGCCCTCCTATGTCACCGGCAAGCATGGCAATGCTGAGTGCAGATACTTTATTAGCCGGCTGCTGTCAGCTGCGTTGGTTGCGCCATGCGCCAACCTTTGAGGCGACAGTCTAATGCAGGAACGCACATTTTTTGTTAACGGCTATCAGTTGGCGGCTAAAGAATGGAATCAAGACGCTCCCATAAAAGTGATTGCCTGTCATGGCTGGTTGGATAACGCCGCCAGTTTTGATGTGTTGGCACCGCTGCTTGGCCACTGCCATATTATTGCTCTCGATATGCCCGGTCATGGTTTAAGCGACCATAAATCTCCGCAAGCCAGTTACAATATCTGGGACGACTTATTAGACCTGTTAGCGGTAGCTGATGAAATGGCTTGGCAATCGTTTAATCTCCTGGGTCACTCCCGTGGTGCTATCATCAGCTTGATATTATCCGCTTCAATGCCAGAGCGTATTAATGCCTTAGTTATGCTGGATGCGGTATTGCCCATGCCAGTCGATATTTCTGAGACGCCAAAACAACTGAATAGGTTTTTAGTGGAGCGGCGTAGAGCTTTGCACAAAAGACTGCCCAGATATTCCTCGGTTGATGAGGCAGTAGAGGCTCGTTGCAAGGCTGCTTCGATGAATGAGGACAGTGCCCGCCCGATTGTTGAGCGTGGTTTATATACTAAGGGCGATAGCTATCATTGGACAAGCGATGTCCGTCTAACAACAGCTTCTGCCTTTAAGTTATCGGCGGAGCATAATAAGGCGATTATAGAGTCGATAACCATGCCGAGTCTTTTATTATTAGCAGAAGGTGGTATGGGGGAGAGAAAGGAGTTTCTTAATTTCGCAGAAAACCATTCGACACTAAATTGCCAAATGCTGCCGGGCAGTCATCATTTTCATATGGAAGAACAGGCAGGGGACATTGCAAAAATTGTAGAGAGGTTTTTTAGAAAATAACTATCGTCATTCCCGCCTTCGCGGGAATGACGATAGTTAGAGTGTTTTAGTCGGGGGCGGGAATGACAGAGTTATCTGGGATTAACCAAAGATAAAAATTCCGCACGGGTTTTATCATTATCCCTAAACGATCCCATCAAAGACGATGTTCTCATCACGGAGTTTTGTTTTTCAACACCACGCATCATCATGCACATATGCTTGGCTTCAATAATTACACCCACCCCGGCAGCACCGGTCACGTCCATAATAGCCTGGCCAATTTGAGTGGTCAGGCTTTCCTGTATTTGTAAGCGACGGGCAAACATATCCACAATACGCGCGATTTTAGATAGTCCCACAACTTTACCGTTAGGAATGTAAGCTACATGGCACTTGCCAATAAATGGCAACATATGATGCTCACACATGGAATAAAGCTCAATATCAGAAACCAATACCATTTCACTGGCATCTGACTCAAACAGCGCACCGTTAACAATCCCTTCAACGGTTTGGTCATAGCCTTTGGTCAAAAACTGCATGGCTTTCGCTGCACGTTTAGGGGTATCCAACAAACCGTCCCGGCTTAGATCTTCTCCTACACCATCAATAATCTGCGCAAAGGCAGTTTTCATAGTTTCAAGAGTGTCTTCAGGGTTGGTGGTTGTCGCTTTTTTAATAGGTTGGCCCACAATGGCTCCAGGCGGTTGTTTATAGGACGCTATAGTTGCTTGCATGTTATCAATCACCTCGTTTAAAAGAAAGTGTACGGCGGTGATTTAATTTTTGCTGATAACAGGTAACATGTTTGTTTTCAGAAGGTTAGTGTTAATAACCTTATTGCTTACAGGGAGATGCTCTATCTCCAGAGATTATGATCTACAGGTTTGTTATGGAATCCGGGGAATCAGTCGCACAACAATTAACGACCATCAGGGATTATATTCGCTGGGCGGTAACACGTTTTAATAAGGCGGATATCTACTTTGGCCATGGTACTGATAACGCTATGGATGAGGCCTTGCGCCTGGTGTTATTTGCTGTCGGTATCCCTTTAGGCAGCCAGGCTGATTTTCTCGATGCAAAACTGACTGGGCAAGAACGTTTAGCGGTATTAGCGCTAATTGACCAGCGTGTTGAGCAACGTATGCCATTGCCTTATTTGCTTGGCGAAGCCTGGTTTGCGGGTCTGTCCTTTAAGGTTGATAGTAGAGTGCTTATCCCGCGTTCACCGGTTGCGGAGCTTATTCAACAGGGTTTTGAACCCTGGTTACCTTATCAGGCGGTCGGCCGTATATTAGATCTATGCACTGGTGGTGGTTGTATTGGTATTGCCTGTGCTCATTATTTTGCAGAGGCCAGCGTCGATTTAGCTGATCTCTCGGAAGGAGCGTTAGAGGTTGCCAATGAGAATATTACTAGCTACGAATTAAACCATAGGGTCAAGACAGTTCAGTCCGACCTGTTTAACGGTTTGGCAGGGCAGCAATATCAGCTGATTGTCAGCAATCCTCCCTATGTCGATAGTGAAGACCTGGCCGCGATGCCAGCAGAGTATCAGCATGAGCCTGCAATGGCGCTGGGTTCCGGCGATGATGGCTTGGATATTACTCGCCGTATCCTCAAGCAAGCTGCTAATTACTTAACGGATAAAGGTCTTCTTGTGGTGGAGGTGGGCAATAGCGGTATCGCCCTTGAGCAAGCCTACCCCGATGTGCCTTTTACCTGGATAGAGTTTGAACAGGGTGGCCATGGTGTCTTTATATTCTCAAAAGCAGAGTTGTTAGAGTACTTCAGAACAGACGTCATTCCCGCGAAGGCGGGAAACTAGATTCCCGCCTTCGCGGGAATGACGTATAATCACCGGCTATTAACACAGATAATCATTATTGGGACCCTCCATGTCAGGAAATACCATCGGCAAGCTTTTCACAGTCACCAGCTTTGGCGAAAGCCACGGTAAAGCCCTGGGCGCTATCGTTGATGGCTGCCCTCCGGGGTTGGCTATCTCTGAGGAAGACTTACAAGTTGATCTGGATCGGCGTAAGCCCGGGACCTCAAGATATACTACCCAGCGTCGTGAAGGGGATGAAGTTAAAATTCTATCGGGTGTGTTTGAAGGTAAAACGACGGGTACCTCAATCGGTTTGTTGATTGAAAATACCGACCAGCGTTCCAAAGACTACTCCAAAATTAAAGACCGTTTTCGACCCATGCATGCGGACTACACCTATGCCCAAAAATACGGTGATCGCGATTATCGCGGCGGCGGTCGCTCTTCGGCCCGTGAAACGGCTATGCGCGTTGCTGCCGGTGCTATTGCCAAGAAATATTTAAAACAACAGGGCATAGAAGTGCGGGGCTACTTATCTCAACTTGGCCCAATCAAAGCTGAAAACTTTGATTGGAGTGTGGTAGAAACCAATCCATTCTTCTGCCCCGATGCCGACAAAATCCCGGAAATGGAAACCTATATGAATGCACTGCGTAAAAGTGGTGATTCGGTAGGGGCCAAAATTACGGTAGTCGCAACCGGTATGCCACCGGGTTTAGGTGAGCCAGTGTTTGATCGCCTGGATGCGGATATTGCTCATGCCTTAATGGGAATTAATGCTGTTAAAGGCGTAGAGGTCGGTGCAGGTTTTGACTGTGTTGATGCACTGGGAAGTGAACATCGTGATGCGCTAACCCCCCAGGGCTTTAGCTCTAATAATGCGGGCGGTGTACTAGGTGGCATTTCCAGCGGCCAGGATATTGTGGCGCATATGGCGCTTAAGCCAACCTCCAGTGTGTTGATCCCGGGAGAAACCATTGATGTTGAGGGTAACTCAACGGAAGTGATTACCACGGGGCGTCACGATCCTTGTGTCGGAATTCGTGCAACACCGATTGCTGAAGCTATGTTGGCCATTACCTTAATGGACCACCTATTACGCAACCGTGGCCAAAATGCCGATGTACAGTGTTCTACCCCGGTCATTCCAGCTAGCGCACCTTAGCGTCATCGTTAGTGATGTTTAGCAGTAGCGCGTCAGTCCCTTACTGGCGCCTTTCCAGTTTCTACTTTTTCTACTTTGCCTTAGTCGGTGCATGGATGCCGTTCTGGCCCTTGTATTTACAGGACAGCGGTTTTAATCCCGCGGATATTGGTTACCTTGCCGGTATTTTGATGGCCACAAAAATTGTGGCACCGAATATCTGGAGTTGGTTGGCCGATAAAACCGGGCAGCGAATGACTATTATTCGCTCGGGCTGCCTGATCGCCTTAGTGATTTTCTTAGGTTTATTCTGGAATCTGGATAGCTTCTGGTGGATGGCTATCATTGTTGCGGGCTATAGTTTTTTCTGGAATGCTGTGCTGGCGCAGTTTGAAGTGGTGACCCTGTCTCATTTAGGCGCTCGTTATCAGCGTTATGGCCAAATAAGAGTTTGGGGCTCGATAGGTTTTATTATTGCTGTGACCCTGCTTGGCTATAGTTTTGATGTTATTTCTATCGTCTGGTTACCCTGGGTAGTTGTGTTTTTATTGCTGGGTATTTGGTTGAGTAGCTTAACGGTTAATGAAAAACATGATTGGCAAACTCATCAGCGTGAACGTCGCTCTTTAAAGGGTGTTATCAAACAACCTGCTGTTATCGCCTTTTTTGTTGCCTGCTTTTTATTACAAGTTTCCCATGGCCCTTATTACACATTCTTTAGTGTTTACCTTGAAGATTATGGTTATAGCCGAACAGTTACCGGTTTACTGTGGTCCTTAGGTGTTGTCGCTGAGGTTTTCGTTTTTATTGTTATGTATAAATTGCTGCAGCGATTTAGTTTGCGGCAGATTATGTTTACCAGTTTAATTTTTTCCGTTATTCGCTGGTTGTTATTGGGTTTCTATGTAGACGACTGGTTAATTGTGGTTATCGCCCAAATTCTGCATGCGGCTTCATTTGGCAGTTATCATGCCTTTGCCGTTGAAATGGTAAGACGCTTTTTTAACGGCGGTCTTGAAGGGCAGGGTATGGCGATGTACAGCAGCCTTAGTTTTGGTGCCGGAGGTGCTGTAGGGGCGGTGTTAAGCGGTTGGGTGTGGGAGATAAATCCAACCATTACCTTTGTAGCTGCAGCTCTGGCCTGCGTGCTGGCAACAATTATTTCATACTGGGTAACCGAGTAGGGTGGATTATAATCCACCTTTCCATCTATCATGCCCAAAGGTGGATTATAATCCCCCCCTACGCGTTATAAGCTTAAGGAGCAGGAATGTCCCAATTAACCCATATCAATCAATCCGGCCAGGCCGAGATGGTGGATGTTACGGAAAAATCGGTAACCCAGCGTGAAGCCACCGCTGAATCCACTATTACCATGCTGCCGGAAACTTTACGGTTGATTGTTGATGGCGGCCATAAAAAGGGTGATGTCTTTGCCGTGGCCAGATTGGCAGGCGTGCAAGCGGCTAAAAAATGCTCCGACCTTATCCCGCTATGCCATCCATTGATGCTGACGTCTATAAAGCTGGACTTAGAAGCCGATGAAGCCAAAAGCCGAGTCATTATCCGCGCCACGTGCAAACTGGCCGGCCAGACTGGTGTAGAAATGGAAGCGTTAACCGCCGCTTCAGTTGCTGCCCTGACCATTTACGATATGTGTAAGGCCGTGGACAAAGGTATGACTATTGGCGATATTCGCTTGCTGGAAAAAACCGGCGGTAAGTCTGGCCACTGGCAGGCGCAATCTGTGAGTGAGGCAGAATAAAGCGATGGTTACCGTATTATTCTTTGCCCGAATTCGAGAGCAGCTAGGCATTGATCGCCTGTCTCTTATTTTACCTCAAGAACCAATGACCGTAAGCCGGCTTAAGCAGCACATAGTGGATATCCATAACCCCGATTGGTCAGATATTCTAATGGCTGACAATGTGATAAAAGCCGTTAACCAGGAAGTGGTTGATGATAACCACAGCCTAAAAGAGGGGGATGAGATTGCTTTTTTCCCTCCGGTTACCGGTGGTTGAGATGACCGCAAATTTCTCAGTCAGTGTCCAGCAGCAAGACTTTGATGTCAGCGCTGAATTGACATTGCTACGAGAGCAAAGCTCGCAAGTGGGGGCTATAGCCAATTTTGTTGGTGTGGTGCGGGATATTAACGATCAACAAAACGTCGCCACATTAGAGCTGGAACACTATCCGGGTATGACCGAGAAGAGCATCAGCGATATTATGGCCCAGGCTGCTGAACGCTGGCAGCTACTGGGTGGAAGAGTTATTCACCGTATCGGCAAGCTATCCCCCGGGGACCAGATTGTACTGGTCGCGGTAAGCAGTCTACATCGTGGTGAAGCTTTTGCCGCCTGTGAGTTTATTATGGACTATCTCAAAACTCGCGCCCCGTTCTGGAAAAAAGAGCTAACCCCGGATGGGGAGCGTTGGGTGGATGCCCGCGATTCAGATCACTCAGCGGCGGAGCGGTGGAATTATTCTTTTTAAGCGGTTCAAGTGTATAATGCGCCGCTTGTACCTTTCTATAATGAGTCACAACGTTTATAACAAACAAGGTCGTTTTATGAGTCTTGGTAGTGTTAGCAGTTTTGATAGCCTCGAATTTCGCAATGCCCTGGGAACATTTGCCACAGGGGTTTGTGTGGTTACAGCCAACCCTGAAGGGTATGAGCCTTTTGGCATGACGGTAAATTCTTTTGCCTCTGTCTCTTTAGATCCTGCACTGGTGCTTTGGAGTTTGCAGAATAATTCCGAGTGCTTTTCTGTTTTCGAAAAGGCCGACAAGTTTGCTGTAAATATTTTGGCATCCGACCAGATAGATCTATCCAATCTATATGCCCAAAAAAATAATCATGTACTGGCGCCTAAGCACTTCCGTATTGGCAAGTCCGGTTTGCCAGTTGTGCGTGGTGTTGTGACTAGCTTTGAATGTAATGTCTGGGCCCGCTACCCGGGTGGCGATCACGTTATTTTGGTGGGTGAAGTCACCGAGATGGAAAATAACAGCAATAAAGAGCCTCTGTTATTTAATGCCGGCCAATACCGCGAACTGCGCTAAGGGCTACAATGAAATATTGCAGTGAATGTGGGCAGGCCGTCAGCAAAAAAATTCCCGAAGGGGATGACCGGCTGCGTTATATCTGTACTAGCTGCGATACCATTCATTATCAAAATCCCCGTGTTATTGTTGGCACATTGCCTGTCTATGGCGAGCAGGTTTTGCTCTGCAAACGAGCCATAGAACCCCGCAAAGGTTTCTGGACCTTACCGGCGGGTTTTATGGAAAATGGCGAAACCACATTGGAGGGTGCAGCGAGAGAAAGCTGGGAAGAAGCCCGTGCCACACTCACTCATGAAAACCTCTACCGCTTATTCGATCTACCCTATATTAATCAGGTCTATATGTTTTATTTGGCTGATTTGGTGGACGGGAGCTTCTCCGCAGGCCCCGAAAGCCTGGATGTAAAACTCTATGATGAAGCGGATATCCCATGGGATGAAATTGCCTTCGCTGTTGTTGCAGATACTTTGAGAGAGTATTTTGAGGATAGAAAGAAGGGTGTTTTCCCTATCAGAATTTCCAGTACCGAACCTGTTCGGCATAAATAGAGGAACTGTTAGTGGAAATGTCACCGCCCATCATGATGTCGATTATTGCCGTTGCCAGTTTGGTGCTCGGTGTCGTTGTAAGCCTGCTAGTTAGCAAAAACCGACAGCAGCACTCCCTTGCTGTGCAACAGGCGGTACATCAACAGGCCTTGCAGCAGTTGCGGCAGCAAATAGCCGAGCTTCAGGCCCAGCAGCTTGTATTGGAAAACCAGAACCAGAATAAAGCTGAGCAGCTGGCCAAACTTGAGGCTGAGCTAAGTGTCAGGGATCAATCCCTTACAGCATCTCAACATCGTGCTACTGAGCAGGCGGCTCAAGTAGCTGCCTTAGGTACCGAGTTGGAGCAGCAGCGGGAGTCCGCTGAAGACAAAATTAAAACCCTGGAAGAAACCCGCCAGCAATTGGGCCGTGAGTTCGAGTTGCTTGCCAATCGTATCTTTGAAGAAAAAACCGAGCGTTTTAATAAGAACAGTAAATCTACCCTGGATACAGCCCTTAGCCCCCTTAAGGAGCAGCTCAAGGACTTTAAACAGAAAGTTGAAGATGTCTACGACAAAGACAGCAAGGAGCGAATCTCCCTGGCTGCTGAGTTGGGGCAGTTAAAGCAGCTTAACCAGCAAATGAGTGCCGATGCCCTCAACCTGACCAATGCCTTAAAAGGTGATAATAAAGCCCAGGGTAACTGGGGTGAGGTTATCCTGGAGCGGGTGCTGGAGGAATCCGGCCTGCACAAGGGCAGGGAATATGAAACTCAGGTCAGCTTGAAGGCCGATGAGGGTCGCAACCAACAACCGGATGTGATTATTCGGTTGCCAGAAAACAAAGACCTGATTATTGATTCCAAAGTGTCATTGGTACATTACGAGCGTTACTGTAATAGCGAAGATGACCTTGAACGGGAGCAGTCACTCAAGGAGCATATCAGCTCAGTACGCTCCCATATCAAAGGACTGAGTATAAAAAACTATGAGGGTCTGGAAGGCCTGCGCACGCTGGATTTTGTATTAATCTTTATCCCTATAGAGTCGGCTTTTATGGCCGCTTTTGAACACGACCAGGCCATGTTTCGGGATGCCTATGAAAAGAATATTATCGTTGTAGGACCAACAACCTTGCTAGCCACCTTAAGAACGATTCAAAGCATTTGGCGCTATGAGCGCCAGAATAAAAACGCCGAGGAGATTGCCAGGCAGGCGGGGGCGATGCATGACAAGTTTGCAGGTTTTATCACTGATCTCGATAAAATAGCGGACCACCTCGATAGAGCAGGCCAGGCCCACCAAAGCGCAATGAATAAATTAAAAACCGGCAAGGGCAACCTGGTAGGAAGTACCCAACGGTTGGAAAAGCTGGGCGCAAAAGTGAAAAAATCCCTACCTGACTCGGTAAGCTTGGTCGAATTGGAAGCAGATAGTGATATAGATAGTGATATAGATAGTGATCCAGAATAATTAAACAACGTAAAAAAATTTAAACCATCTATTTATTATAAAGAGTACAAAGAGGAGTTAGTTTCGTGGCGCATCCAAAAATTGGCAATATGGCCCCTGCATTTTCATTACAAGATCAGGACGGTAACAAGGTCAGCTTAAAAGACTTTAAGGATAAAAAGAATGTTGTACTTTATTTTTACCCCAAAGCTATGACCCCGGGTTGTATTACCCAGGCCTGTGGTATTCGCGATAGCAAAAAAACCTTTGCCAAGCTCGATACCGTCGTATTAGGTGTTAGTCCTGACCCCGTGAAAAAGCTCGCCCGGTTTATCGAGAAAAAAGAACTTAACTTCACCTTATTGTCGGATGAAGATCATGCCATTGCCGATAAATACGGCTGCTGGGGTATGAAGAAATTTATGGGTAGGGAGTTTATGGGCTTGATCCGTACCACCTTTATTATCGGCAAAGATGGCCGTTTATTGAAGGTTATGGATAAATTCAAAACCAAAACTCATCACGATGATGTATTGGCTGAACTAGCTGAGCTCTTGTAGCGAGAGACTATTCACCATCAGGGGGACTATTATGCATCAACTCGACGATTGTATTTTTTGCCAGATTGCCCAGGGCAATGCCCCGGCTTATAAAATCCATGAAGATGAACTGACCCTCACTTTTTTAGATATCTTTCCCGCCACGGCTGGGCATCTACTTATTATCACCAAAGAGCATTTTACTGATATTTTTGAAGCCAGGCCTGAAGCCCTGGCGCGGGTGGCCAGTAACTCTGTGCTTATGACCAAGGCTCTGGAAAAAGTTATTGCGCCTGATGGGCTTGGGATCTATCAATTTAACCGAGCCTGCGCGGGGCAAACGGTTTTCCATTACCATATGCATTTAATCCCGCAGTTTGAAGGCAAAGATATTGGCATCCATTCAAAGCAGGCGGGTGACCCTGAACAATTGGCAGCAATGGCTGAGCAGTTAAAAGCCGCTATACAATAATGGGGCTGAGAGTTAAGCGGCGTTTATCTGGCCTTTGGTTTCTTGCCAGTTATCAGGCACCTTACTGATGCCTAAAGAAGAAACGGATTTACGCAAAACACCTTCTAAATCCAGAATGCCTTCTTGCCCCATAGCGGAGGTGTATTCGGCAATGACTTCATCAACAATTTCCATACTATCATTCACAAGGACCACGCCCTGTTCAGTCAGTTCGATGATTTTGGCGCGCTTATCGCTTTCATCAATATGGCGTTTAACATAGCCAACCCGTTCCATTTCTTTAACCAGCTTACCCATGGCTTGTTGGGTAATACCGGCGCGTTCTGCCAGTTCGGTTAATCTGACGGCTTCAAACCCTAAATTAGAGAACAAGGATGAATGTGAACGGCGTATCTTAGTGTGGCCACGCTCATGACACTTCTTTAGTGACCGATGATTGAAATCCTTGGCTAAATCTAACAGTAGTTTGCTGAGGTTATTGGAGAGTTTTAAGGCGGCATCGATTTTAGGGATTGAATTCATAATGCACTACTCTAATAGTTGGTTAACAGGTTAAATAGTTCTGTTATGTCTAAGTACGTAAATCTACCTAGTGATGCATGTACGGCTACACCATATATATGGATCAACTCAATGTCTACTCTCCAAAATGTTATTATTAACATTGGCTTTTTTCATATAAGCTATTGATATTGTTGGTTTTAATTAGGGTATCTTATCTGTAAGTGATATAGGATGAACGTTGATAGCAGGCAAAAAGCCGTTGGCAGGTGATGTGCCCGGATATTGACCGCCTCGTGCCAAACAGACAATAAGCCTGTACCATGCGGCGCTGATTTATGTCTTACTTCGGACCCCATTAATGAAAGTTATAACCGTCAATACCAATGGTATACGCGCCGCCGCCCGCAAAGGCTTTTTCGACTGGTTAAAAAAGCAAGATGCGGATGTGGTTTGCATCCAGGAAACCAAAGCCCAGATAGATCAACTGACTGACCCTATGTTTCACCCCGAGGGTTATCATTGCTATTACTACGACGCGGAAAAGAAGGGTTATAGTGGAACGGCCCTGTACTGCAAGAAAAAACCCAAGAAGGTTATACGAGGGTTGGGTTTTGATATTGCCGATACCCAGGGCCGCTATATCCAAGCGGATTTTGACGGTGTGAGTGTGGCCTCAATCTATTTACCCTCCGGCTCCAGTGGTGATGAAGCCCAGGCCCGCAAAGATGTGTTTCTCGACAAAATCATGCATCACTTTAAGGCTATGCGCCGTAAACGCCGTGAGTTTATTTTTTGTGCCGACTGGAATATCTGTCACAAAGAAATCGACCTGAAAAACTGGAAACCTAACCAGAAAAATTCCGGCTTCCTGCCCCATGAACGGGAATGGTTAACAACTTTGTTTGACGACGTAGGCTATGTCGATGCCTTTCGCGAGATCAATCAGCAGGAGGAGCAATATACCTGGTGGTCAAACCGAGGCCAGGCCTGGGCCAATAATACGGGGTGGCGTTTGGATTACCATGTAGTAACACCGGGCTTGGTGGATAAGATTCAGTCAGCCTCCATTTACAAAGAGGAGCGCTTTTCCGATCACGCCCCCTTTATCATGGAATACGATATAAAGTATTAACAGCAACGTGGTTCCCTGGCGATATTGTTGCCACTTTCCACCAATCCAGTTAAAGTACGCGGCGATTTTAGTCAGCAATTAATAAAAGGTTATCCCCATGAATTTTATCTCTTCAGCCCATGCTCAAGCAGCCGGTCAAGCCCCACAAGAAGCGGGCATTATGCAGCTGGTCCTGATGGTCGGCCTGTTTGTCATGTTCTACTTCATCGCTATCCGTCCCCAGCGTAAGCGCCAAAAAGAACATGCCGAATTAGTGACTAACCTGGCCAAGGGCGATGAAGTCATTACTACCAGCGGTATTCTCGGTAAGATCTCAAAATTGGATGACAACTACCTGATACTTCAAGTGGCTGATAATGTTGAGCTAAAGTTTCAGAAGTCATCCATTCACGCCGTTCTGCCCAAGGGCACATTAAAGTCTATCTAAACGGTAGGGTGGATTATAATCCACCTTTTTTGATGCCGGTTTTTTGGTGGATTGCAATCCGCCCTACGAAAGCCGGTATTGATTCACCCCCATCTTCCGCTAGACTGCTGTTATTGTTTTGACATCCAACAGGCTTAGCTGATGATATTTTCTTATCCGCCCCGTTTAAAGCTCGCTCAAACTCCAACTCCGTTAGAGCTTTTATCCCGTTTTTCGGCTGAAATTGGCGGCCCCCGTATTTGGGTGAAGCGCGATGATATGACCGGTAGTGGTGTCAGCGGCAATAAAATCCGCAAGTTGGAATTTAGCCTGGCCAAAGCCTTGCAAGATGGTTGCGATACGGTGATCACCTGTGGCGGTGTGCAATCCAATCACTGTCGAACCACAGCGCTGTTATGCGCCCAGCTGGGTTTACGTTGTCATCTAATTCTTCGCGGTAGCGAGAATAGCGAGACCGATGGCAATCTGTTACTCGACCGTTTAGTCGGCGCAGAAATCAACTTCTATACCAATACCGAATTTCAACAACGGGGCGACGAAATTTACCAACAGTGGGTTGATCACTACGCGGCTAAGGGCAGCAAAGCCATGGTTATCCCCGTAGGTGCCAGCGATGGTATTGGTCTCTGGGGTTATATCGCTGCCTGTGAAGAGCTTAAAACTGATTTCGCCCGTGAAAATATCGAGCCCAAACATATTATTTGTGCCACCGGTTCCGGTGGTACCCAGGGCGGTCTAACCGTGGGTAATACTCTCTATGATTTGGGCGCCACCGTCTGGGGCATTAATGTTTGTGATGACGAGGCCTACTTCCTTAATAAAGTCTCTGAAGATATCCGGCAGTGGCAGCAATGGTACCCCGAAAATATCGATGCGGGTTTTAACCCTAAGCAGCTTGGGATCAATGTCATTGATGGCTATGTAGGGGCAGGCTACGCTAAGGCCTCAGAAGATATCTTTAATACTATAAAAAAAGTGGCAACACTCGAGGGCTTGATTCTCGACCCGGTTTATACCGGCAAGGCATTTTACGGTATGCTTGATCAGATCAAACTGGGCCTGTTTGATGATACCGAGGATATTATTTTTATTCACACCGGCGGTATTTTTGGTTTGTTCCCACAAAGAGAGCAGTTGCATCTATAACTAAAACTGATGTCACTCCCGCCTTCGCGGTAATGACGTATATAAGAGACCCACTATGGAATTTCTAACCAGCACAGTACAAACCCTTAACGGCATTGTTTGGGGCCCGTTGATGCTAACCCTGATTTTGGGTACCGGCTTTTACCTGATGGTTGGTCTTAAACTCTATCCGGTGCGCAATATAGCCAATGCCTTTCGCCTGTTGCTTCGCGGTCGTCACCCGGAAGATACCCACGATGAAGATCGAGGCCAGATTACCCCCTTTAATGCCTTAATGACTTCTCTGTCAGCCACCATTGGTACCGGTAATATCGCCGGAGTTGCCACCGCCATTACTATCGGCGGCCCCGGCGCTTTATTCTGGATGTGGTGTACTGCTTTAGTCGGTATGGCCACTAAATATGCCGAAGCCGTTTGTGCTGTCCATTACCGCGAAGTAGACGAAGATGGTAACTACTGCGGCGGCCCCATGTACTACATCAAAAATGGGCTGGGCGAAAAGTGGAAATGGCTGGCCGTAGCCTTTGCCTTTTTTGCCGCCATTGCCGGTTTTGGTATGGGCAATACCGTGCAGGCCAATTCTGTAGCAGATGTGATGGAAAGTACTTTTTCCATTTCACCGACCATTACCAGTGTGGTGATGGTGGTGCTGGTTGGTTTAGTGCTATTGGGCGGTGTGAAGCGTATTGCTTCAGTTGCCGGGTTTTTAGTACCCATCATGGCTGTGAGCTATATACTGCTGGGTCTGGTGATATTGGTGCTCAATATTGCTGATATCCCGGCAGCTATCGCACTTATTGTTGAAAGTGCCTTTACCGGTACTGCGGCCCAGGGTGGTTTTGCTGGCGCAGGTATTATGTTGGCCATTCAATTCGGTGTGGCTCGAGGTGTATTTTCCAATGAGGCGGGTTTAGGTAGTGCGCCCATTGCTCATGCGGCGGCGCAAACAGATAATCCTGTGAAGCAGGGTACCATTGCAATGTTAGGTACTTTTATTGATACCTTAATTGTTTGTAGTATCACGGGCCTGGCGATTGTACTCACCGGTATGTGGACAACCGGTGAGGGTGGGGCGTCTCTTACCGCAGCGGCATTTTCTGCAGTAATCCCCAAAGGCGATGTACTCGTGTCTGTCAGTTTATGCTTTTTTGCCTTTACCACGATTCTCGGCTGGAGCTATTACGGTGAGCGTTGCGCTGTATACCTGTTTGGCACCGGGGCTCTTGTGCCTTTCCGTGTGTTATGGGTGGCAGCTATTCCTTTAGGCGCTATGGCACAGCTCAACTTTATTTGGCTACTGGCGGACACCTTAAATGCGTTGATGGCCTTGCCCAACCTGATGGCCTTATTATTATTAAGCCCCATCATATTTAAACTCACCAAAGAGGCACGCTCCCAATGAGTTGTAAGGTTTACATCGTTAAACCTTTGTAGGTTTTTTATGGTGACTGATTGAACTAGTTATCATTATTCGTTCAACTGAATAGTTACGATACAAGTAGTTGTATTACAGTGTGCTGTTCTATGAATCATTTAATAGAATTTTTTGGTCAGTAATCGAAAATTGCCAAGAGTTATTTATTATTAATAGTTACCTAAGGTTACTATTTGACAGGTACCATTTGACAGGTACTATCTTACAGGGCACATGGAGTATTTATGGATGTTCATTTATTTACCGGTAAAAGTTATCTTTGGCGTATCTTGTTGGTTTCGGAAGTTAAAGGTATTACCTACAACGAAAACTCAAAGAGACAAGCTTGTTCCAATCATCAAGAAATAAACTTTGAAGATTATTTCTCTCTTTCCCCACAACAGATGCAAGCTTCCGGCAAGGAAAATGAAATATTGCTGGTTGAGTCCATGTCGATGATTGGTTATCTGGAGAAGCATCATCCGCTACCGCCGGTACTCGGCGCAACCAGGCAGGATAAGGAAGAAATTCTGGATGTGATTCTTGAGTTTGACCTCAATGTGGTTGCTAATCTGGCTTACAGGATTATGACACCGATTATTTTGGGTGTGACTCATAACAGCTCAATTCAATCAGCTATCGATCAGGCGCATCGTGATTTGATGTGGCTTGAGCATTTGTTACAAGATAAAACCTGGCTGGTCGGTGGCCGAGTCAGTGCTGCAGATATTACGCTGTATACTATTGTCGCGCCGTTCCTTCGGTTTATCGGTAACTTACAGCAAGGTGTTCTCGATATGGGGTTTAGTGAAATCACCAAAGGCTATCCAGCTGTAGAGGACTGGATGAAAGCGATTAAGGGATTGAAAGGCTACCGACGGGCTACGGAAATTGTCTGGAAGGGTGAGGATCAATTTGCTGAGGACTTTTTACCTACCAGCTGAAGGTTCTTTATCTACCAGCTGAAGGCTCTTTACCTACTAGCTGAAGGCTCTTTACCAGTGATTTATAAGAAATTTAGTAATGACTGGTCAGTGGCGGCTATGTATAGTGGCCTTTGACTTTGCACCGATTGGATTTGCTATGCCCTCAGGTTTTGGAAACAAACTGGTTATTGCCATTTCATCTCGCGCCCTGTTTGACCTGGATGACAGCCACCAGGTATACCAGGATGAGGGCTTGGCCGCTTATGCGCAATATCAAATCGACCGGGAAGATGAAGTGCTTAAACCGGGCGAAGCTTTTCCCATGGTGCAAAAGTTGCTGCGCATAAACGACCGTCTTGAAGGGGAGTCGAGAGTAGAAGTACTGTTGCTTTCGCGCAATAGTGCTGATACTGGTCTGAGGGTTTTTAATTCCATTGAGCACTACGGTCTAAATATCACCCGCGCTGCTTTTAGTGGGGGAGATAGCCCCTATCGTTATGTATCGGCCTTTGGTTGTCATCTGTTTCTATCAACGGATGCTGAAGATGTGCGCTCAGCACTGGAGAATGGCGTAGCCGCTGCTACCTTGATGTCCTCTTCTTCACCCCAGGGTGATGATGGCACACCGTTAAAATTTGCCTTTGATGGCGATGCTGTACTGTTTTCCGATGAGTCTGAGCAAATCTATAAATCCCGTGGTCTTGAAGCTTTTACCGAGAATGAAAAGTCCTCTGCCAAGCAGCCACTGACAGGGGGCCCTTTTAAAGCCTTCCTTTCCGCTCTACATGGTTTGCAAACAGAGTTTGAAGCGACTGCGTCACCTATTCGAACAGCTCTGGTTACTGCTCGTTCAGCGCCCGCGCATGAGCGAGTGATTAGAACCTTGCGTGCGTGGAATATCCGCATTGATGAGTCGTTGTTTTTGGGAGGTTTGGAGAAAGGTGAATTCCTTAAAGCCTATGGTGCGGATGTCTTCTTTGATGACCAAAAGCTGCATTGTGACTCCGCCGGCCAGCACGTAGCAACTGGTCACGTTCCCCATGGGGTAGCTAATAACTAGCATTCCCTCAGCCCCTCACCCCCCCCCCAAAAAAAAGCAACGGCATTCCCGCGAAGGCGGGAATCCAGCGCTGTAGATTTCCGCCCTGGCGGAAATAACAGCATAAGCATGCAGTCTGGATTCCCGCCTTCGCGGGAATGACGTTGTTTTCAGAGTGGGGCGACGGTATATAGTTTATTTTAGAACCACCTCACAATTCCCCTAATTCCCACCGGCCAAGTCCGTATTTGTTGCTATATTGAAATCACGCCGTTGTTGTAGAGCGTTATTATAATAATTTCAGGTGATGCCTTTTATGATTCAAACTATCCTCTTTGCTACTGACATGGGCCTGCATACCCACTATCTATTGCACCATGTTAATAACCTTGCCAGCCAGTATGACGCCAAAGTGATTGTCGTGCATGCGATGGAACCGCCGGGCCACCTGGGTGATGCGGTGGTTGAAAGCTACCTTTGTGACGAAACCCGGGAAGAATTCAAGCAAGAGGGTATTAGCCGTATCATCGATGGCGTAAAGTCCCGTATTGTGGATGTACTGGAAGATGAGTTTATTGACGGTCAGCAAGGCCTTTCCAGTATTCGCGATGTCCGTGTGATTCCTGGTAAGCCAGTTGATGTGATTATGGCTCAAGCTATAGATTGCAGTGCTGATATGTTGATATTAGGCAGTCATGGTGATGGGACAACCAGCGCCAACATGTTAGGTTCAGTGACATCCAGAATCCTGCAAATGTCCCGCGTTCCCGTTTATATGGTGCCGCTGGTTCGCAACCTGATGGAACACGCCAAAGCCAGCTAAAACAAAGCCAGCTAAAATACCCCCCATTGTTTTAAAACCTTTAGGCTGATTTCAACTTAAACTAGGCGAAATTGGTTATATGGGCTATTGTTTTTATAGAAGACAAAAAGCCTGTAAAACCAAGGTTTACCTTTACTTTAAGTTATTTTAATAACTTATTGATATATATAGAGAAACGCGCCATCCGGAGGGCTGTATGAAGCTTCAGCAATTGCGTTATATCTGGGAAGTTGCCCACCACGATCTCAATGTGTCTGCAACAGCCCAAAGTTTATATACCTCTCAACCTGGCATCAGCAAGCAAATCCGCCTGCTGGAAGACGAGTTGGGCGTAGAGATATTTTCCCGCAGTGGTAAGCATCTTACCCGTGTAACGCCGGCCGGTGAGGCCATTTTAAAAACTGCCGGTGAGATTCTGCGTAAAGTGGAAAGCATCAAGCAGGTTGCCCAGGAATTTAGTAATGAAAAAAAGGGCAGTCTGTCTATTGCTACCACCCATACTCAGGCGCGTTATGCGCTACCAAATACCATCCATAATTTTATTGAACAGTATCCGGATGTATCGCTGCATATGCATCAGGGCACACCGATGCAGATTTCTGAGCTGGCTGCAGATGGCACAGTGGATTTCGCCATTGCCACCGAGGCTCTTGAATTGTTTAGCGACTTGATAATGATGCCCTGTTACAAATGGGACCGGGCGATTATCGTTCCTAAAGATCATGCCCTGGCGCAAAAGTCAGAATTAACTCTTGAAGATATAGCGGCTCACCCAATCGTGACCTATGTCTTTGGTTTCACTGGCCGTTCAAAACTCGATGAAGCTTTTATCGAGAAAGGCTTGGCACCAAAAGTAGTCTTTACTGCCGCTGATGCCGACGTTATCAAAACCTATGTCCGTTTAGGTTTGGGTATTGGTATCGTCGCAAAAATGGCTTATGACCAGGAGTTGGATAGTGATTTGGTGGCCCTGGATGCCAGTCACTTGTTTGAAAGTAGTGTGACCAAAATTGGTTTCCGTCGCGGTACTTTCCTGCGTGGCTTTATGTTCGACTTTATCCAGCAGTTTGCACCGCACTTAACCAAAGAAGTGGTGGAAGAGGCCTACCAGCGCCATACCAAGTTAGAATTGGATGAACTATTCCAGAATATTGAGCTGCCGGTTTATTAATCTCCCCCCTCCGTCATTCCCGCGAAGGCGGTAATCCAGTGTTGTAGATTCCCGCCTTCGCGGGAATGACGGAACAGGGTGAATAGCAAAATAAAAACTTTTATTTCTGTCCCCCCTGTTTCTCGCGTACAATCCGCGCCCATGACTGCATACACCCTATTAGCGCTATATTCCGCCATTATCATTCTGGTCTCCCTGTTGGGAGGCTGGCTGCCCTCAAAGATCAAACTGACCCATACCGGCACCCAGGTGATGATGAGTTTTGTTGCTGGCTTAATGCTGGGTATCGCCTTTTACCATTTGCTGCCCCATGCCATTTTCACTTTGCCGGAAGAGGGTGGGGTAGATACCGCTGTCTGGTGGTTAATGATCGGCCTGCTTTTTATGTTTGTTTTGCTGCGTACTTTCCACTTCCATAACCATGGTCCCCAGGATGATGACCACCATGGACCTGATCATTCGCATCATAGTGCCACTCCTATCAGTTGGGTGGGCGTGGCGCTTGGGTTGGCGGTACATACCTTGATTGATGGTGTTGCCCTGGGGGCTGCTATCCAGACAGGTGTTATGGGCGATGCGCCGTTAGGGCTTTTGGGCTTGGGGGTGTTCGTTGCTATAGCCCTGCATAAACCTTTAGATGCTATGTCTATTACCTCACTGATGATGGCGGGTGGCTGGAATGCCAGATCCCGCTTTATAGTCAGTGTACTGTTTTCTATTATGTGTCCGCTGGGTGCATTGTTATTTTTTATTGGCATGGAACAGTTTGATGCTGGTACATCGGTAGTGGGTATTGCGCTGGCCTTTTCTGCCGGGGTATTTATCTGTGTCTCCCTGAATGATTTATTGCCTGAAGTGCAATTTCATTCCCATGACCGTGCCATGCTCACTGTAGCTTTGTTGGCAGGGATTATCACCGCTTACGGTATTGGCTTGTTAGGGCCAGAACACGCCCACCAGAACCACGATGCTCATAGCCATACTCATAGCCAAGGTCATAGCCAAGCCCATCACTAGCGAGTCGGCGCTCGTTGCTAAACGCGGTTTTTCCCTGTAAATTGTGCCGCCTCAAGATCTATATCAAAATAACTAATGCTGGAGTTCATCGTGGAATTAGCTTGCCTGGATTTGGAAGGGGTTTTAATACCCGAAGTCTGGATTAACTTTGCCGAGAAAACCGGCATAGAAGAACTGAAGCGCACTACCCGCGATGAGCCTGATTATGATGTGTTAATGAAATATCGACTCGATATTCTTAACAAGCATGGCTATGGCATTGATGATATTCAGGCTGTGATTGCCACCCTTGAGCCTATGGAAGGTGCCCTGGAATTTTTAAATTGGCTGCGTGAGCGTTTCCAGGTAGTGATTTTGTCAGACACTTTCTATGAATTTGGCATGCCGTTTATGAAGCAGTTGGGTTACCCCACCTTGCTATGTCATAAACTGGAAGTGGATGAAAACGGCAAAGTAGTGGACTATAAGTTGCGCCAGGCCAACCCCAAGCGTCAAGCCGTGATTGGATTTCATTCCATGTATTACCGCACCATTGCAACCGGTGATTCCTATAACGATACCACGATGCTGGCTGAAGCCCATGCGGGTATTTTGTTCAAAGCGCCGGACAACGTGATTGCTGAATTCCCGCAGTTTCCTGCGGTGCATAGCTACGAAGACTTAAAGAAAGAGTTTATCAAGGCCAGCGAGCGCAACCTGACCTTATAACCTGCTGTCATTCCCGAAGCATCCCCGTCATTCCCCCCCCGCCCCGCTCGCCCGTCATTCCCGCGAAGGCGGGAATCCAGCCTGCATGCTGATGCTGTTATTTCCGCTAAAGCGGAAATCTACAGCACTGGATTCCCGCCTTCGCGGGAATGACGGGTGGGGCGGGAATGACGGGCGGGGGGGGAATGACGGGGTTTATAGTTTTCTCAGGGTGTCTAGCAATCGCTCCACTTTTGTCAGGCACTCCTGATACTCGCTCTCACATTCAGAGTCAGCCACCACACCACCTCCTGCCCAGCAGTGAATAGTATTCTGTGCACACACCATACTGCGTATCGCAATATTGGTATCCATTTGCCCATCGCAGCTGATATAACCAATAGAGCCGCAATACACCGAGCGGCGGTGGGGTTCCAGCTCGTCAATAATCTCCATGGCTCGGACTTTAGGGGCTCCGGTAATAGAGCCACCAGGGAAACAGCCCGCCAATAAATCCAAGGCATCTTTATCCGCAGATAGCTGTCCTCTAATCGTGCTGACCAAATGATGCACTGTTTCAAAACTCTGCAACTGAAACAGCTCATCCACCTGAATACTACCCGGCTCACAGGACTTGCCTAAATCATTGCGCAACAGATCCACAATCATCAGGTTTTCAGCTCTGTCTTTGGCGCTATTGAGTAATTGTTGGGACAGTCGCTCATCCTCAGCCTGGCTTATGCCCCGCTCAATAGTGCCCTTAATCGGAGAAGTGGTGACCCGTTGGTTGGCACTGTGCAACAGGCGTTCTGGCGACAGGCTCAATATAGCGCTGTCTTGCTGTTGGATATACCCGGAGAAGGGCGCGGCGGCGGTTTTCCGCAGCGCTAAATAGGCGCCCCATGGATGGCCGCTATAGCTGGCACTAAAACGTTGCGCCAAATTGATTTGGTAGCAATCCCCAGCCTGAATATAGCGTTGGACCTGCTGGTAAGCTTTGGCATACTCGGACTTGCTCATATTCGCCTGAAAATCAGAGCTCAGTTGAAAAGCGTCAATAACAGGGGCGTCCGCTTGTAGCCGGGTTTTCACCTCGGCTAATAAAGCCTGCTCAGTGCTTGGGTGAGCCACCAGCATTGAGCGCTGCTGACGATGGTCAACAACTACGGCCCAGCTATATATACCGACACAGGCATCGGCCAGGGCCAGATCTTTACAGGCATGACTGGGCAGTTCTTCCAACTGCCTGCCCAGATCGTAACCAAAATAGCCCATAGCGCCACCCACAAAAGGCAGGTGGTAGTCATTATTAACACTGGGAGTCAGCTCCTGGAGCGCCTGCCTTATATTGTCAAAGTAGTTTAGGTTTGGTTTATAACTTGCTGTATTATATAGCTTTTTATTTTCGGATTTGATAATTGATAGCGGCTGGGCGCTAAAAATATCGTAGCGCCCACGGGACGAGAAGGCCGCCGAGCTGTCCAGATAAACCGCTTGATCCATATCGAGAAATCGCGCGAACAAAGGCGCTGTATCCACCCGATAGGGAAGTTCCTCAATGGTGAGTTGGTTTGTCAAAGTTCGGTCTCGTTTGTAGCGCCGATGTAGTGTATACGTGGCGCCGAATAACAGCTTGGTCAAGGGCGCCGATTGTAAGGTTATTGAGAGCCCAAAAGCCAGTATTATCTGCCTTTGATCAATGACTTAGAGGTCTTTAAACCGGTGATAGTGGCCGGTTTTGTCATTGACATAGGCCGCTCGTGCAATTACATTATTTGCCGATTTTAACGGGGATCCCATAGCTGAAAAACAGGCCCTGTAAGTCAGAGCTATAATGCCAACCCAGATCCGAGCCTCCAAAATAATGGCAAACGTGCTATGCAGTTCAAGCGTGAGCCAAACTTATATCAGTACATCATGTAATTGGAAACGTTGAGATACTTTATCTCTGGATAATAACTCTATGACTAATGACGCCAAGCTAGCCCCAACACTGGACAACCCTTTTGAAGAAGCCAAATACCAGGAATTTACCGTCCCTGGCCAAATAAACTATGAGCCCGGTTTGTATGAGCAAACCCTGCAGGCCGGTCAGGACTTGCTGGATCGCCCTAAAACAGCGGCGGGTGTGGTAAGCATCGAGAAGCAACACTTAAAAAACCGTATGACCGTCTGGGAGCGTCTGGAAGTTCTTTCAGATAGGGGTACAGAGCCAACCGTACTGTTTCAAAACTGGGGGCCCAACCTCGATGGCGCTTCACTGGTTACAGCCATAGTAAAAATCAATGGTCGCGATGTAGCGGTATACGGTCACGACTTTACCGTCCGTGCAGGTTCAATGGATGCCACTAACGGTAAAAAGCTGGCGCGCTTATTTGAATTAGCAGGCAAACGAAAAATTCCACTAGTCGGTATGAACGACAGTGCCGGTGCTTATGTCCCCGCCGGTGTTGGCGGCCTGGACGGTTATGCAGAAGCCTTTACTGGCCTGCGCAAAATCAGCGGCGTAGTGCCATCGGTTATGTGTATGTTTGGTTTTAACGCCGGTGGTGGCTCTTATCTGCCGCGTCAGGGCAGTTTTGTTATCCAGCCTAATGACACCTTCTTCGGTCTAACCGGCCCCGGTGTTGTTAAGTCAGTACTCGGTGAAGACGTAACACCTGATGAGCTAGGTGGTCCCGGTGTTCATAGCCAAACCGGTGTAACCGACTTTGTGGTACCTGATGAAGTCGCTGCACTGCAAAAAGTAAAACAGCTACTGAACTACTTACCCGCCAATAATGCAGAGTTAGCGCCATTCCAGCCAACCTCTGACCCTATCGATCGCCAAACATGGGATATCGATATTCTATTGCGCAAAGCCTTTAATTCACCCACAGGTTTTAACACCCCGCTAGATATCAGCATTCTGATTCAACAGTTGTGTGACCACGGTGACTATTTTGAAATTCAACCAGAGCGTGCTCGCAACACTATTTGTGCGTTAGGGCGTATGGGCGGCAACGTTATCGGTTTTGTCGCTAACAACTCTGCTGTGGGTTCCGGTCAAATTGATATCGACGCAGCTTATAAAAATGCCCGCTTTATCCGCTTCTGTAATCTCTACAATATCCCCATCATCTTTATGGAAGACACCACCGGTTTCTTACCCGGTCGTGAGCAAGAAGGTAACGGTATCGTACAAGCCGGTCGCGCTATGCTGGATGCAATTGTCGATCTGCGTACTCCACGTTTCCTATTGCTAGTCCGTAATGCCTTCGGTGGTGCATACGCTTCCTATAATAACTACCCAACAGGCGCGGACCTTGTGGTTGCATTGCCGACTACCCGTGCAGCGGTAATGGGGCCTGCCGGTGTTGAGTTTGTTTACAAAAAGGAACTGCGTGAAATTCGCGGCTCAGTGGCCAAGCGAGTAGCGGCTGCGACACAAGAACAAGTGAATAACGGCCTGTCTGAAGCCGAAGCCAAAGAAGCCGCTGAAGCACAGGTAGCGGAATGGCAGAAGCAGGAAGAAGCGCTACTGGTTGCCCGTTATGAAAAAGAGTTGATGAACCCCAACGAAGCACTAAGCCTTGGGTCTATCTCGCAAATCGTTATGCCAAGCGATTTGCGCAAGGTATTGGCTGAAAATATGGCGTTCCATTTGGAACACTATAACCCAGAGCCATTGAACGCCGTTCAGCGTGAGTTCTTCTAATAAAGCGTATTAGAAATAACCAAGCCAACAGAGTTCTAAACAGGATTAACAGCGTGAAAACAAGCAACGATTATTATCTTAACAATGCACTAATACACAGCAATCGCAAGCTGAGTAATGCCCAATCAGAATGGGTACGCAGCTTTAGCTGTGAAGATGTAAAGCCTTTAATTATCTGTCGCGGTCCTATCCGTAAAGAAGCCATGGATGTTTTTGATGAAATGGGTATCCATGGTTACGGTATTCTTCTATCAGAAAAAGATTCAATTACCTATACCAATGCACTGGCCCCGGAACTGCGCAAATTAACCGACCCAGACCGCGTGCACCGTGTGCCTGATTATACTGGCGCCACCAAAGAAGAGCGTGCCGAGCGGATCCAACAAATTATCAATATTGCCCATACCAATGGATATAATGCCATCTTCGCTGGCTACGGCTTTATGTCAGAAGATGCCGAAATGGTTGAGGCGATGGAAAATGCTGGCCTGAACTTTATAGGGCCTTGTTCTTTTACCCAGCGCTCTGCGGGTATGAAAGACCAGGCAAAACGTACCGCACTGGAAACCGGTGTATCGGTAACTCCCGGTGTTAATAACGCCACTAGTCTGGCGCTATTTGCGAAGTACGGCAAAGACGGTTTAGAGCAGTGTGCCAAAGACAACAACTTAACCGTCGACTTTGCCAGCTGCAAAGACGATGAAGAAAAAGCCTTAGCGCTTTTGGCTGCTTCCTACAACGCCGGCATCGATATTATTGTTGCTGCCGATATCGGTTTAGCCCTACAGGTTGAAGCCAGGCGTATGCTGGCAGAAAAACCCAATAACCGTTTTCGTCTGAAAGCGATTGCCGGTGGTGGTGGTAAAGGCCAGCGTATCCTGCAATCTGCCAACTCTTACCAAGGCGCCACGCTGGAAGAAAAAGTTGAGAAAGCAGCTGAGAAAGTTCCTGCCTTGGTATTGGAGTGTTTAATCGAATTAAAAACCAACGGTGTTGGCGATAATAAAAACGTTCTGATCGAAATGAATATCGATACCACCCGTCACCAGGAAATCCAGGTGGTGGGTAATGGTGAGTGGTGCATGACCATGGGTGGTCGCGACTGTTCACTACAGATGCACGAACAAAAACTGTTAGAGGTTTCGGTTACCGAAGAGGAATTAAATACAGCCATTGCTGCCGCTGAAGCCGCTGGTAATGTAGCTGAAGTTGACCAGCTGAAAAAGGATTTGGAAATCCTGGCCAAAATGGAACACGAAGGCGCTGTATTCGGTAAAGCCGTTAAGCTGGATTCCGTAGGCACCTTTGAGTGTATCGTTGACGGCGAAGCTCACTACTTTATGGAAATGAACACTCGTATCCAGGTTGAGCACCGCGTTACTGAACTTTGCTACAAACTCAAATTTGTTAACCCTGATAACCGCAATGATTACTTTATTGCCGAGTCATTGGTTGAAGTCATGGTATTAATTGCCCATCACACTACACGGTTACCTGCACCTGTCCGTCTACCTCGTGAGGCGGCTTCAGTTGAAGCGCGTTTAAATGCCACTAACCAGGCGCTACAGCCACACGCTGGCGGTATTATTGAGCGTTGGTCAAATTGCGCCGAAGGTGAAGTCCGTGATGACCAGGGTATTAGCATGCATAACCCTGATACTGATGTCTTTATGAAGTACCACTTAGCTGGTGCATACGATTCCAATATTGCCTTATTGCTAACCGTAGGTGATACCCGCCTAAGCAGCTACGAGCGCTTGGCTGAAGTGATTCGCCGCACCAACTTACGCGGTAAAGATTTAGCCACAAACCTTGAATTCCATTATGGTTTGCTTAACTGGTTTATTGGTCAGAATATCAATGCCCGTCCAAGCACTCGCTTTATCGTGCCTTACCTGACGGCAGTGGGTCAGCTTAAAGAAGTGGCTAACAATATTGATTTAAAATTTGCCTATAACCAGATTCGTGGCAAATACCTTAGCGATGCCGGCGATAATAAAGCCGCCTTTATCAACGCTCTTGATCGCAAAGCCGGTTTATTACTGCGTCCATTAGATATGCTATTTGCCGAGCCGCATATCTTATCTGGTTGGTTAAGCCTTAATCACAAAAACTACAGCGTTGATGGCGAAACCATTAGCTGGTTAAAAAACCCGATGGAATTAGTGGCTGATCTTTATCACTACTTGAATATGGATTATGTGGCTGGCAAGCCTGCGGCTAATATGATTTGGGATCACGATAATGATTTGCTGCAACAGGCCGTCGCTTTCTATGCCACGCTAAACGAACGTCTTGGTATCGATAATTTTATCGACCTTAATAAGGCGGTGGCGGGTAAAGCCCCTAAAAGCTTTACCGCTGAGCAATGGAGTGAAGTGCAGGCCGCCCATGCTGGTTTCCAGGCGGGTACTGAAATTATTTCAGTACTGCCTTATATCGCTTTACAAACCGGTTATTTCGATTTGTCTGTTAATGACGACCTCAGTATTAATATCCCTGATGTACTGACCGACGAAGACTTGCAAGATAAAATGGCTAAAGTTCTGGTGCCACCACCTGTAGCCAAGTCCGATGAAATTCTGGCGGCCAGTGGTGGTATGCTTTATCCGCGGGAAGCGCCGGGTATGGAGCCGTTTGTAGAAGTCGGCTCACACTTTAACGAAGGTGATCCGCTGTATATCGTTGAAGTGATGAAAATGTTTAACAAAGTCTATGCACCGTTCTCCGGAACCATTGATAAGATTTTGGTGGAGGGCGATGGTGTGATTATCAAAAAAGGCCAGCCGCTATTTAAGATTACACCAGATGAAATTGCAGTGGTGGAAACCCCCGGGGAAATTAAAGCGCGTCGACAAAAAAGCACTGCTTTATTTCTGCAATGCGTAAAATAGAGTAAAGATTATGATTGTTGCATTAGATCACATTGCTATCGCCGTTCCCGATTTAGAGGCCAGTATCAAGCGCTTTATGGACGACTTTGGGTTAACCTTTGAAGGTACTGAAGATGTTGAGGCGGCTAAAACCTCAACGGCTTTTTTCCCATTGCCTCCTACTAGTATTGAGCTGGTTCACCCTTTACGTGGTGAAGGTCCTATTGCCAAATATCTGGAAAAGAAAGGTGGCGGCATGCATCATCTGTGTTTTCGCACCGACAATATTGAAGAAGATATTGCTCGCTTAAAAGAGAAGGGCTATCAGTTTTTATCCGATGGCCCCTCCAGTGGCGCGCATAACTCCAAAGTTATTTTTATTCATCCCAAGTCCTGTGACGGTGTGTTGATTGAACTCAATCAGCCCGGTGAAGAGCACTGAGTATTCAATAAAGGTTGATCATGTCTGATTACAAACCCAAGCAAGCCAGTGTCGAAGAGTGGAGAGAAGCTGCCACTCAACAAATGAAGGGTAAAAGCCCCGATGAGCTGACCTGGAATACAGCAGAGGGTATAGATGTTAAATGCCTATATACCGCTGAAGATATTGCCGGCCTGGAATATACCAATACTATGCCAGGTACTGCGCCCTATATTCGTGGGCCGCAGGCAACCATGTATGCCGGTCGCCCATGGACGATTCGTCAGTACGCGGGTTTCTCAACTGCTGAAGAATCTAACGCTTTCTACCGCAAAGCCTTAGCGGCAGGTGGTCAGGGTGTTTCTGTAGCTTTCGATTTGGCCACTCACCGTGGGTATGATTCCGATCATCCTCGCGTAACTGGTGATGTGGGTAAGGCGGGTGTGGCGATTGATTCTATCGAAGATATGAAAATTTTATTTGATGGTATTCCATTGGATAAAGTCTCGGTGTCTATGACCATGAACGGTGCGGTACTGCCGGTACTGGCGGGTTATATTGTAGCCGCAGAAGAGCAGGGCGTTAGCCAGGATCAACTAGCGGGTACTATCCAGAACGATATCCTGAAAGAATTTATGGTGCGTAATACCTACATCTACCCACCGGCGCCTTCAATAAAAATTATTGGGGACATTATTTCCTATGCCACTGAAAATATGCCCAAGTTCAACACTATTTCTATTTCCGGTTACCATATTCAGGAAGCCGGTGCCGATGCAGCACTGGAATTAGCTTACACTTTGGCGGACGGTAAAGAATATATCCGCACAGCGATTGCAGCCGGTTTGGATATTGATCAGTTTGCACCACGCCTGTCTTTCTTCTGGGGCATTGGTATGAACTTCTATATGGAAATCGCCAAAATGCGCGCGGCCCGCCTATTGTGGGCCGAAATTGTGAGTGAATTTAATCCTGCTAACCCCAAGTCTTCCATGTTGCGTACCCATAGCCAGACTTCAGGTTGGTCCTTAACCGAGCAAGATCCCTATAACAATGTGGTGCGTACCACGATTGAAGCCATGGCCTCTGTGTTCGGCGGTACCCAGTCTTTGCACACTAACGCTTTAGATGAGGCGATTGCGCTACCTACAGAGTTCTCTTCACGTATTGCCCGTAATACCCAGTTAATTATTCAGGAAGAAACCGGTATTACTAAGGTGGTTGATCCATGGGGCGGCTCTTATATGATGGAAAGCCTGACTAAAGAGATCGCCGATAAAGCCCGTGAACTGATTCAGGAAGTGGAAGATAAAGGCGGTATGGCTAAAGCCATTGAAACCGGGATTCCAAAACTGCGTATCGAAGAATCGGCAGCGAAAAAGCAAGCCCGTATCGACCGCGGTGATGACGTTATCGTCGGTGTTAACAAATACACCCTTGAAGAAGAAGACGATGTTGAGATTCTGGAAATCGATAACAATGCGGTGCGTGACTCACAAATTGCCCGCCTGGCCGAAATTCGCAGCAACCGCGATGAAAAGGCTGTAGAAGATGCTTTGGAGGCGATTTACCAAGCCGCTGTGACTGGCAATGGCAATCTGCTAGACTTGGCCGTCAAAGCCACTCGCTTACGGGCGACAGTCGGGGAGATTTCATTCGCTATGGAACGTGAGTTTGGTCGCTTTAACGCTAACACACAGACTGTGTCTGGTGTTTATGGTAGCGCTTATCAGGACGATGAAAACTGGCAAGGTATCTCGGGTGATATCGATAACTTTGTTGAGAAGCATGGTCGTCGCCCTCGTATGCTAGTGTGTAAAATGGGGCAGGACGGTCACGACCGTGGCGCCAAAGTGATTGCCACAGCCTTCGCTGATGTAGGTTTTGATATCGATTTATCTCCGATGTTTTCAACCCCGGAAGAAGTTGCCAGGCAGGCAGTAGAAAATGACGTTCACGTTGTGGGCGTTTCCTCGCAGGCAGCGGGTCATAAAACCCTGGTACCTACACTGATCGAAGAACTGAAAAAGCAGGGCGCCGACGATATTATCGTAGTGGCCGGTGGCGTTATTCCTAAACAGGATTATGATTACCTGTATGACGCAGGCGTTAAAGGTATCTTTGGTCCCGGTACCAAAATTCCACTAGCGGCCCGCGATGTACTGGACTCCATTAATGCGGCTTATAAATTATAAATGACGATCGACCTGGACCAATTACAGCAGGGTAATCGCCGGGCGCTCGCCAAGGCAATTACTTTAGTCGAAAGTAAGTTAGATCTTCATCGTGCTGAAGCTCAGCAAATTCTCGAACAAGTTCTACCTAAAGCCGGCAATAGTATTCGTATTGGTATTACCGGTATTCCGGGTGTGGGTAAATCCACCTTTATTGAGACCTTTGGTTTATACCTGATCTCCCTTGGTAAAAAAGTTGCGGTTTTGGCGGTAGATCCCAGCTCTCCTTTAGCGGGCGGTTCCATCCTCGGCGATAAAACCCGGATGGAAGAGTTGTCGCGTAATGACGCTGCCTTTATTCGTCCTTCGCCCTCAGAAGGTGCCTTGGGTGGTGTAGCCCAAAAAACCCGTGAAACCATGCTGCTGTGCGAAGCGGCGGGTTACGATGTGATACTGGTTGAAACCGTAGGAGTGGGGCAAAGCGAATACGAAGTGGCCGGTATGGTCGATTTCTTTATGGTACTAATGCTGCCCAATGCCGGGGATGAATTGCAGGGGATTAAAAAAGGCATTATGGAACTGGCGGATGCTTTGGTGGTGAACAAGGCCGATGGCGAATCGATTAACCTCGCGCAACAAACCAGGCGCCATTATGAAAACGCCTTGCACCTATTACGGCAGGCCTCTTTCTGGTCGCCACAGGTATTAACATGCTCCGCCCATGAGAATAATAATATCGACACTATATGGGGCATGATTTCTAATTATCATGTCGATGCATTAAAGAATAACGCCTTCCATGAAAAACGCTCCCGACAAAACCAGGAGTGGATGGAGAAATTATTATTCGAGATGCTGGAGCTCAAGCTCAAGCAAAACCCTGAAGTAAAACAACAGTTACCCGACCTGTATAAAAAGGTTGTCAATGGCGAAACCACACCGTATATCGCCGCCAAAACACTAATCGAATTACTATAACCATGGCTGAATTATTACCTCCTGAACAGGCAGGTCCTTTGCTGGATGAGTTTTTTGCCGAAACGCTGCCCATCACCAAATACCTCAATATGCGTCTGCATGAGTACACCGGCGATAAGTGTTCATTGGCGATTGATTTAAACCCGTCTGTTAATGATAAGATGACGGCCTTTGGCGGTAGCCTCTACTGTGTATCTGTTATGAATTGCTGGGGCATGGTTTATCTGCAAGGTCGTCAGCGGGGCATTAACCCGAATATGGTGGTGAGCCACGCTGAGATTGATTATCTGGCGCCGGTGGATGATGAGGTGATTATCGCCACCTGCTACGAGCCCGATGATGCGGATTGGGATGGTTTTTTTGAATCCTTCCATAACCGCGGCAAAGCCCGCGCCAAAGTTAGCTCCAGTATTTGGTGTCGAGGCAAAGAAGCGGTGCGTTTTAATGGCCAGTATGCAATTATTGGCATAATTGATTAATAATTTAAATAACACTATGACCTTAAAAGTTTACAACAGCTATAGCGGCGAAAAAGAAGTCTTTATCCCGATAGAACCCAATACAGTAAAAATGTATGTTTGTGGCCCCACCGTCTATAACCGAGTCCATATCGGTAATGCTCGCCCGGTTGTGGTATTTGATACTTTATATCGACTATTAAAAACCCTCTATAGCAACGTTATCTACGCCCGCAATATCACCGATATCGATGACAAAATCATGCAGGCGGCCAGCGATAATAACGAGGCCATCAGCGATGTGTCTGCCCGTTATACCAAAGCCTATTTTGATGATATGGCTGAGCTGAATAACCTGGAGCCGGATGTGGTTCCTTTCGCCACCGAGCATGTAGGTGAAATGATTGCCATGGTTAGCACCCTGATTGAAAAGGGCCATGCCTACGCCGCTGAAGGTCATGTGCTATTTGATGTTAAATCCATGGATGATTACGGTAAGTTGGCCAAGCGCTCCTTAGAAGATATGTTAGCCGGCGCCCGTGTTGAAGTCGCTGCCTATAAAAACTATGCCGGTGACTTTGTATTGTGGAAGCCTTCTTCTGAACAAGAACCCGGTTGGGATAGCCCATGGGGTAGAGGCCGCCCAGGTTGGCATATTGAATGTTCCGCCATGATTGAAAAGCATCTAGGTAACACCATCGATATACACGGCGGTGGTGTCGACCTACAGTTCCCGCACCACGAAAACGAAATCGCCCAAAGCACCTGTGCCCATGATGGTGAACAGTTTGTGCGCTACTGGATGCATAATGCCTATATCAATATTGATGGCGAGAAGATGTCTAAATCTTTAGGCAACTTTAGAATGGTGAAAGATCTGCTAGACCATTATTCCGGTGAGGTCCTGCGTTTTACTATTTTGTCGGCCCATTACCGCTCCGAATTAAACTTTAGTGTTGATGCCCTGGATACGGCGAAGAAGACTCTGGATAATCTTTATAGCTATCTTCAGTCAGTGAATGATGTGGCAGTGGATGATTTGGTGGATATTACCGGTACGGATATTTACCAGGCTTTATTGGATGATTTAAATACGCCTATTGCTATTAGAGAGCTTCACGCTTTAGGCAAAAAAATGAAAGCAGCAACCGGTGACGAACAGGCTCAGCTTAAATCACTCTTTATCAAATCGGCTGGTTTAATGGGTTTATTACAGCAAGACCCTGAGGCTTGGTTTTATGTTGAGGCAGCCGACGGCGAAATGTCTGATGCGGATATTGATAAAGAAGTGGTAGCCATGCAGCAAGCCCGACAGGACAAAGATTATGGTCTGGCAGATGAAATCAGGGATAAACTGCAAGGGCAGGGCATAGTCTTAACCAGAGACGGCTGGAAACGCGGCTAACCGTCATTCCCGCGAAGGCGGGAATCCAGTGCTGTTATTTCCGCCCTGGCGGAAATAACAGCATAAGCATACAGTCTGGATTCCCGCCTTCGCGGGAATGATGGGGGATATTTTCGGGTATTGTATTATGTCGCTTTAAATCACTTTAAATAATTTTCCCCGTACCGATTTCCGATAAGCCAAAGGTGTCTGCCCCATTGCCTTTTTAAACCGCCCACAAAAATAACTACTATCTTGATAGCCAGAAGCACAAGCCACTTCTTGAATACTCAAGTTACTTGTACGCAATAACTCCCGGGCACTATCCAGCCGTTGTTGTTGTAAATAGTCACTGGCTGTTGTGCCTACCGCTTGCTTAAAACGTCGATTAAAAGTCCGTGGACTTAACTCCAGTTCAGCGGCTAACTCTGATAAATGAATACTCTCCCGGTAATGACGCTGCAACCATTCCTGTGCCTCAATAATTGTTTCATCCTGATGGGGGCTGCTAACTTGTTCCGCATAAGCGTGGTCAGCAAAAGGGCGACGAATTTCCGGGGAAAATTGGCCTTCAACTTGCCGGGCAATGGCCTGCCCATAACACTGTTGAATAAAATGCACCATTAAATCCGCAATAGAGTTAACACTACCGACGCAGTAAATATTATCGGCCTGGGTGATAAGGTACTGACGTTTTAGCTCTACCTGCGGATAGCGTTCAGCAAATTGATCACAGTAATACCAGTGCGTAGTGGCTGGCTGTTCATTCAATAAACCGGCCTCCGCCAAAAAATAACTGCTGGTACCCACCGCACAAATCAAACTCTGTTGTCTGGCCATGCGTTGCAACCAGGGAATAATCCAGCGGTGTTTTTTTAAATTATTTACCGGGTTACGCCATAACGAAGGAATAATCACCAGGTCCGTTTGTTCAATCATGTCAGGGGTTGCCGTCGCCACGATGCTTAAACCGCCCGCTGTCATTACCGGCCCAGTTTGCTGGCTAACAATTTCAATCTGTAAGCGGGGTTGTTTGCGGTTACGTGTCCGAACCTGCTCATTAGCTGCGTTGAGGATTTCCAGCGGTAGGCTGATGCTGGTGGCAAGGCAGGTTTGGGGAGCCAGTAGGGTGATATGTTGCATCAATGATGACCTAAATGTCCGGTTGGCGTAAAAGTTACATTGTATGTCTTTATGGTTTCATTTTAATAGCGCTTTTGCGAGTAGAATGTTCTCAAATTGCTTCATTACTTATACATAAAGCATTGCCCAGGCAGGACACACTATGGCTAAAATTCCCGTAATTACTGGTTTTGGCGGCATTAATACCGCCGGTAGAAGTTCCTTTCACCACGGTTACCGCCGTTTGATTCTGGATGCACTGAATCAGCAGCAGGCCGACCAGACCTACCGAAGCCTCGCCAGTTTAATGAAGTTGGAATTAAACGGTACCGAGCAGCAAAAACAGTTTATTCGTGACCATACCTTGATTCGCCGTATTGAAGATGAGCGTTTTAAGGTTGATGGCATTCGTATTAACAAACGTATACCGGTTAGTGTCTCTGGCGATGACTCTGCCAGCTTTATCACCAAAGCCCGTAACCTGCCTCAGCAGATTCCTGAAAACTGGAAGGTTAGCCCGATTGAAGACAAAATGGTTAAAGTCGATATCACCGGTGAAACAGAATTTATGTACCCCACCAAACGCAGTATTGCGGTTCAGGCGGCGGGGCAGTTACCCACTGGTTTTGATCCCGGCAGTTTATACCCCGCACGCAGCCACCCCCGCGGTTTGGAAATGGCAGTCTATGGTGCCTCTGATGCGGTGCGGTCCATGGGTATTGATTGGGATGTGGTTTGCCAGCACGTGTCACCGGATCAAGTGAGTGTCTACGCCGGCAGTGCTATGGGTCAATTAGATCAGCATGGTCACGGTGGTATGTTGGGGGCTCGCTATAACGATAAGCGTACTACTTCAAAACATTGTCCTTTTGGTCTGGCAGAAATGCCAGCGGATTTTATTAATGCTTATGTACTGGGCAGTATGGGTAATACCGGTACTTATGTGGGTGCCTGTGCCTCGTTCCTCTACAACCTGCGCGCTGCCGTTAGTGATATCCAAAACGGCAATGCCCGGGTGGTGGTGGTTGGCAGTAGTGAAGCCCCGGTAGAATCGGATGTTATGGAAGGCTATGCCGTAATGGGGGCGCTGGCAACAGACCAGGCCCTATTGGAACTTGATACAAAACAGGGTTTGAACAGCCCGGACCACCGTCGTGCCGCCAGACCATTTAGTAGTAACTGCGGTTTTACCATTGCCGAGTCTTCGCAATATATCGTATTGATGGATGATGCATTGGCGATGGATTTAGGTGCTACGGTGCATGGCGCGGTAACCGATGTTTTTGTGAATGCCGATGGCCATAAAAAGTCGATTTCTTCACCGGGTGTTGGCAATTACATCACTATGGCCAAAGCAGTAGCTTCCGCCCGTGGTTTGTTGGGTGATGAATCCATCAGGCAGCGTTCTTTTGTTCAAGCTCACGGTACCAGTACACCGCAAAACCGTGTCTCCGAGTCCCATATCCTTAATGAAACCGCCAAGATGTTTGGCATCGAAAATTGGCCAGTAGCGGCGATTAAAGCCTATGTTGGGCATTCACTGGGTGCTTCTCCAGGTGACCAGATAATGGCTACCCTGGGTGTTTGGTCTGACGGCATTATTCCGGGTATTAGTACCATTGATCACGTGGCTGAGGATGTTTACCAAAGCAACCTGCAAATCGGCAGCTCCCATATTGATGTCGGCGCCCGCAATATTGATAGCGCCATTCTCAACGCCAAAGGTTTTGGCGGTAACAATGCTTCAGCTACCGTTATCGCTCCCCATATTGTGGCGACCATGCTGGCCAATAAACACGGTGCAGAGGCAATGACAGCCTATAAAATCCGTAATGAAGCTGCCCTGGAACAAGCGGCAGCCTATGATGAATCTGCCCTGAGTGGCGATGCTTTACCTATCTATAAGTTTGACCACAATGTCCTGGGCGATGAGGATCTCAGCTTCTCTAGTCGTAAAATCAGCGTCCCGGGCTACGAGTTTGATATTGATCTGGACCTCACATCACCTTATGCTGAGCTGCTTTAGCGGCAGATTATTAATTATAAAAAAGGTGTACCCAACAGTGGCTTCACAGAGTCAACAGAGCAATACCAGACCCTACCTGTTAAATGTTCCCTCCCTTAACAAATCTGTCAGCCTATGGGTGCACGACCAGCGTGACCAACATGTCTCCAAGGGGATTGCTGAACAGGGCATCTGGGAAAGTTACGAAACCCAGTTATTTATGCAGCGTTTAAAGCCGGGTATTAACGTGGTTGATGTGGGTGCCAATATTGGTTACTACAGTGTTATCGCCGCTGACCAGTTAGCCGGTAGTGGATACATTGCCGCCTTTGAACCCGACCCGGAAAACTATCAACTACTCCAAAAAAACTTACAGCATAATCACTTTGATGCTATTGATGGAGGAAAGGTTGATGCGGTACATGCAGGCTTGGCAGGGCAAGATAGCGAAGGCGAATTATTTTTAAGCGATAGCAATTTTGGTGACCACCAAATTTATGACGCAGGCGAGGGCAGGGCTTCACGATCTATTCGTTTACTGAATGGTAGCGACTATTTACAGCAAAAAATCCAACATATCGATTTACTAAAAATTGATACCCAGGGGGCGGAGTCCGCAGTGATAGCCGGCTTGTTGCCCCTGTTGCAAAATAGCGGCGATAAACTCAGCATAATAATAGAGTTTTGGCCCTATGGTTTACGTCAATCAGGTTCCAGTGCTCACCAGTTGGTGGATATGTTAAGCAGCTTAAATTTGCCAATAAGAATCATTGACCATCTTGACCGTAACTTACTGCATTGCACCGAACAGCAACTCAGGGAGTGGGTAGATATGGTAGAAACCAACCCGCAAGATCAGGGGTTTATGAATATATTACTGGGGAAATAAGTCCTTCCTGAACGGTACACCCACCATCAGGAGTAATTACCCCTGAAAGCTTGATTGCGGGGTGCATAGTCACTATTATTTGCGCCCCTGCCACTCAAAGTTATCCGCCGACTCTATGGATGCCCTGACCCTACTTCACAGCCGAAATTCAGCACCAAGACTCCGTGAACCCGCCCCAGAGGGCGAGGCATTGGAGAATATGTTTAAAGCAGCCTTAAGGGCCCCAGACCATGCCTGGCTGCGCCCCTGGCGATTTTTAACCATCACTGGTGATAGCCGCCATGAATTGGGCCAGCTATTTGTAACAGCGACCCAGCGTCGTCGGGAGCAAGCCGGTGAACCGGCAATGACCGCAGAAGAAATTACCAAATTAACGGCCAAGCCATTGCGAGCGCCGTTGATAATCACAGTGATAGCCAGCATCAAGGAACACCCCAAAGTGCCCGCCGTAGAGCAGGTGATATCTGCCGGTTGCGCCGCCCATGGGCTATTATTGGCAGCCCACGCTCAAGGTTTTGCCGGTGTTTGGCGCACTGGCAGCAATGTTGCTGATCCCACCGTTATGCAGGGGCTGGGTTTACAGCCCCATGAAGAAATTATTGGTTTCTTATACTTTGGTACTGTGGATGGTAACTACAAAACTTTGCGTGAGCTAACGGTTGATGATTACAAGCAGTCCTGGAAACCCTCTAAATAATGACCTGAATACTAATAAGGAACAGTAATGATACAGCCAGAACTAACCACCTTATCGCTTGATATAACCGATCATATTGCTACCGTAACCCTCAACCGTCCCAGCAAAGCCAATGCCATGAGTGTTGAAATGTGGGATCAGCTGGAACTGTGTTTTAACTGGCTGGATGCAAACCCCGAGGTTCGCGTAGTGATCCTGGCGGGAGAGGGCAAGCACTTTTGCGCGGGGATTGATTTAGCCATGTTTGGTGGCATGGCCGGTGTCGAAGGCATTGACCCAGCCCGAGCTGCAGAATTGCTGCGACTAAAAATCCTCAGCCTGCAAGGCAATCTCACTGCCATCGAGCAGTGCAGAAAACCAGTATTGGCGGCCATTCATTACACCTGTGTGGGTGGCGGCATTGATATGATCGCCTGTTGCGATATGCGCTACTGCACGACAGATGCTTATTTCTGCATCAAAGAAATTGATATCGGTATGACCGCCGATGTCGGTACACTGCAGCGCCTGCCTTATATTATTGGTGATGGGCAGGTGCGTGAGCTGACCTATACCGGCCGCACGGTACATGCTGATGAGGCTTTGAATCTTGGGTTGGTGAATAAAGTTTACCAGGATCGCGAAGCCATGCTGGAAGGGGTTACTGAAATTGCCAGGCAAATTGCTACCAAGTCTCCCCTGGCCATTCGTGGCAGCAAAGAAATGCTGTTATACAGCCGCGACCACAGCGTCCAGGACAGCTTAAATTATATGGCCACATGGAATGCAGGCATGTTAAGCATGTCCGATGTGCTATTAACAGCAGAGGCCGCTGCCAAAGGTGAAATTCCTGACTATGAAGATTAGTCACTGAGTAAATATGTTATTTTCCTGGCCCAATAAACCTTACCTATATGATATTTAAAGGCCTCCAGCGAAGAATATGTCAATTTTGTTAAAAAAAAATGTAAATAGAGGTGGGGAAAAGCGCTCTTAAAGTGTCTTAGTGTACATAACAGAAAACAATCATCGATTGCGAGGTTATTATGTTCACTAGTACCGTTAAGGATGAACAAAACCCCCTCATGGAAGATAAGAGTTATATCGAAGGCCTCATGCAGGGTGCAGTACTCCAAGGCTACGACCCGAAGAGTATTCTGGATAGCGCCGATATTCCCTTTGAAAATTATACTAGTACAGCCGTACCACTTAGTGGCGAGGAGCTACAGCGGCTGATTCTGGTACTGCGCAATTTGATGAACGACCATTATCTGGGCTTTTTACAGGTGCCAGGTAAGCTTGAGATGGACAGTATTGCAGGCAGCGTGGCGGTCAAGGAAAAAACTCTGGGTGCAGCCATGCGTGTAATGGCCAACTTTATTAATGCAGTGCGCAGTGATGAAGAGCATGATTTGGTGATTGATAAAACAACCAGGGAGGCGACCTTGAATTTTCATTTTTCTGGCTTGACCCCCGGCGTTGATGACCGCTTACTCTACTGGTTTCGTATGTGCTGGACCTTTAAGTTTTTATGTTGGTTGGTTGGCAGAAAGCCCACCATTACCCAAGTAAGCTTTTCAGCCAAAACCCCGGTCCGGGGTTTAAATTATGAAGAAATGTTTCGTCATCAGGTCGATTTTAACCAGCCCTGCAACAGTATTACTTTTCGGCTTAAGGATTTAAGGCTGCCGGTACTGCGCAGTCAGTTGGAGTGGTCGCGGGGCCACTTTTTGTATAAACATCCCAATTGGTTTGGGGTGGCAGGGCAGGACCACAGCGTGGCGGGGCAGGTCCAAAAAATGCTGTTTGATGCTCATAGTGACGGCTGCTCCATATTGACAGCAAAAGAAGTGGCCGAAAAAATGGATATTTTGCCGCGCACATTATCGCAGCACCTGCGCAATGAGAGGGTCAACTTTCAGGCTGTACGTTCAGGTGTGTGCCTTGAGCTTGCCAAGGGTTATTTACGGCAAACTGAAATGCCGGTGAGTAAAGTGGCAGAAAGGTTAGGTTTTGTTGAGCTTAGTGATTTCACACGCTCTTTTCGTCGCTGGGCGGGCATCACTCCCACCAACTATCGCCGGCAGGTCTCACAACATTATGAAGCCTTAATGGAGCATGATGACACCATGAGCGAAGAAAAAGTGCAGACCATAGTCGCCGACATTATGGAGAACAAAGCGGTAATGAAAGTCCCAGTGAAAAAGAAAAAAACAAGAAGACAGCGTAAGCGTAAACTGGAGGCATGTTCCTGATAGTTTGAAGGTACGAAGTGCTTGTGCCTAAGCCATACCTAAGCCATACCTAAGCCATAGTACCTAGGCCATAGCGCCTATGTTTTTATTAGCTTTTATCGGTGTCTGGCTCTTCCCCAGGCTCCATAAAACGCATCACTTGCTTGTTAAAGAACTTCTTGGTTGGACGAAATACATAAGCGCAGGCAGCTGTCATCAATGAATAGAACAGTCGCTCTTCGTTATCCTGGGCAACTACAGTTACCAGGAACACAATCAGGGCAGCGGCTGCAACGGTGTATACTCCCCAGGCAATCTTGCTGTATCTGGCAAACTTAGTGTTAACGTCTTCGGTCATATTTCCTGCCATACCTTATTGTTATAAATAATAAGAGTACATCATGCCAAGTCTTTAGAAAGATGTGAAGGGGGGGCTTACAAAAAAATCAGTACTTAACCACCAAGACCGGGCAAATCAGGCTTTAGTAAGGTTTTGCAAAATGAATGATAGTTGGTGGGAAATACCGTTACATGCGTATGAGCAGGGTTTTGGGGATTGTTGGGGGCGTTGATAGCCCCCGGTCGTTTATTTATTGTATCTGTTATCCGATTCTTCTAGTTCATCCCAATCTTCCTTTTCTCCCTCTCTATTTTTCTCTGCCTGAACTCGCCGGTAGATCTCCTCCCTGTGAACCGATATTTCCTTGGGGGCATTGATGCCTATTCGTACCTGGTTGCCCTGAGTTTCAAGCACCATAACAGTAATGTCATCGCCTATACGAAACTGTTCGCCTATTCTACGAGTTAAAATCAACATGGGTGTAGCTCCTTTCCTTTGCGTTTCGGATTAATTTCCTTGAGTTTTTATAGTAGGACTTTTTTGGGATTAATGACATTGTGGTGATTATCAGAAAACCTGTGGAATTCCTCTATTGAAATGTCAGTTTTTTGCTTGTCAAAAATGTTAAATTTTCATGTAATAACTGTTAAATGAAGAGGTTTTTTCTGAAAAAAACATCTCTAATATTTTAAAAAACAACTTGGAAAAACCTTCATGTTTATGTATCTTCCTGCGCTCAACAAATGGTTTTACGGATATAGAAATTTTTTTAAAGTTGATTGGATGGCTACCTGGTTTTTATAGTTATCAAAACAGATAAGGGGGAGGTATGACGAAGTCAGAAATCATAGAATCAGTATCTACTGGTGGTATTCCACTTTATAAATACGGGGAAGCCTGTTGGGCGCTGACTCGGCATCAGGCGCTAATCGCCCTGCGTAAACTTAAGCCAACTAAGGTTGGCGTAGTAGGTGGCGATATGTACCAATTGGTTGAAGGCAAGTTAGAGCCCAATGGTGATAGCTGGTATTTTGCAAAGCGGCATAAAGAATCTGATGAAGCCTACTCCCGGCGTACCATTGATGGCACCAGACGTTATATTTTGATGTATGAAAACTTTGGTGTTGATGATACCTACTTCACGCTGATTCTTGAAGGAGTAAAAAACTGCTAGCTCTGTTATCGTAGGTGCCAATAACCAAGCATTGGGAACCCTATGAAATTATCAGCCTTTGGAAAAAAGTTTTCCGGCGAGTCCGGTATTGTTGAGTTAATGGATGACCTGGGCTCAGCACTGAATGAAAACCCCGATATGATCTTTATGGGTGGCGGCAACCCCGGGCGTCTGGTAGAGGTTGAAGAAGCCTTTCAAAAACGGCTGCAAAGCATCATCGCCAACCCCTCCCAGCGCCACAGCCTGTTCGGCATCTACCAGTCACCCCAGGGCGAAAGGGAATTTCGTGACCAGGTTGCGCAATTTCTAACAAAGCAGTTTGGCTGGAAACTCACAGGCAACAATATCGCCGTATCTAACGGTAGCCAGTCTGCCTTCTTTGTATTGTTCAATATGTTCGCCGGCCCCATGCCGGACGGCAGCCACCGCTCCATTCATCTACCCCTGGCCCCTGAATATATCGGTTATGCCGATATTGGGCTAAGCGATAATTTCTTTACCGCCACCCGCCCCAGTATCCAACTGCTAGAAGATAATCTATTTAAATACCGTGTAGACTTCTCCCAGCTACAACTGGACCAGCAGGCCGCAGCCTTATGCGTTTCCCGCCCCACCAACCCCACCGGTAATGTATTAACCGACAACGAAATCGCCCACCTCGACGAAATCGCCCAGGCCCATAATATTCCCTTTATTATCGACGGCGCTTACGGCTTACCGTTCCCCGGTATTTTATTTAACCAGGCCAAACCCCATTGGAATGAAAATACCATCCTGGCCTTAAGTCTCTCTAAACTCGGCCTGCCCGGCGTGCGCACCGGTATTATCGTAGCCAGCGAAGAAGTCATTCAGGCCTATACCAATGCCAATACCATCGTTAGCCTCGCCTGCGGCAACCTTGGCCCGGCACTGGCGATGGAAATGTTCAAAACCGGCGAAATCCTTTCCCTGACTCGGGACCATGTAACCCCTTTCTACCGCGACCGCTCCCGGCAAACTGTGCAGTGGTTTAGAGAACAATTGGGTGATTTGCCTTTTCATATTCACAAACCAGAGGGAGCAATTTTCCTTTGGCTATGGTTTGAAGGTCTGCCCATTACCTCGCAAGAGCTTTATGAGCGCTTAAAAAAACGTGGCGTGTTAATTGTGCCGGGGCAAAACTTTTTTGTCGGCATTGAAGACGACTGGTCTCACCAGCATGAATGTATCCGTGTTTCCTATGCGCAGGATGCCGCTACGGTGAAGCGTGGTGTCGAGATTATTGCGGAAGAAGTTGCCAGGGTTTATGCATAAATCATTTGGTTTAATTGTTTAGACTGGTATGGGTTTTTATAGCAGTAGCCAATAAAAGACAACAGAACTAAATGTCAAAAGTGTTAAATATTTTTGACTTTTGATACAAAATTATTTCCTGAATATAATGCTTTTGCATTAGCCCTCATGTCTCTTCGACGTATTTATATTGATTCCCTGATTTTTGGCTACAGCTCACGCGCCATATGACCATGTCAAAAATGTTAAATTTTAGTGTGCGTTTTGCCCTAGATTTCCTGCCTATTCTATTTACGATGCTCCCTCCGTTATTCACAAACGGCATTTTCCTGGTTCTTCAAGGGTTGATTTGTTATAGGGATTTTTATAAATGGATAGTCCAGAAAATAAAGGCAATTATATTACGGTCAGAATCGTCTGCTTGATTGTAGTGGTTGCAGTCTTATTCGTTGTCATCTGTTTTAGTCTTTTGGGTGGTGGTATTGATGGTGAAAAACCATCTACCAATCCTACTGTTGCCTATAAGAAACTAACGGAATACATAACTCCAAAAACTCCTTCCCGCTTTTTAAATCAACTAATGCACCACATTTAGGCCGCAGCCCCAGTATGGTCCGCTATGGTATTGCCCACAATTCAAAACTGGGCTCTGTCCAGACATTATCAATACGGCCTGCTTATTATGATAGCCTCGATGCAGAGGAGGGGCATATTGCCAATGCCCAGTTATCAATGATGGAGATGGATTTTGGGCTGCTCCATAACAGTCAATCACTATATCTTCGCAGTTTGGATTTAATAAATATTGAAAGTATCAGTAATCAAAGAACAGGGCTTCCCGCCGATAATGGCCGGGCTTGGAAGATCAAGGTTAGTATTGAGCAGGCTTTTCTGGATTGTAAAAATTGCCTCACCCCAAAACTGCAGGGTGATATAGGTATGGGCGCACCTATAGGTAAGCGGCTTTTTATTAGTACTTATGCTGGGTTGGCGCTGCAAGATAATAAAGACTCTGCGGGAGCGATCTTTCCAAAGGCGAGTGCTGCAGCTAATTTAACCTTGTCAACTAAGATAAAGCTCCGAGCAGCAGTAGAGCATCGTAGGCATATAGGCGGCGATGAAAAATTCCAGACACTAGCTTCTTTAAAACTTCGATACCGGTTTAAGCCTAATCTTGATGTCCGCCTGAGTTACACCAAGGATCGATCTGAGGAGTTAAGTTTGGCAACTTCTTTTTACTGGTAATAGGACAGGCACTCAATAATGGTTTGATTTTTTAAGCCAGCTTTCAATACTTCCCCAACTATCCCTTTCAACCAGTGTTTAAACTGGTACGACGATCATACCAATGCTAGTCTGCCCTCGCGTTGGCTCAGGAGTTTTTGCCTTTCAGTAAGTAGCTAGCCACTGCCACGGAACCTGGCGTTATGCCGGTGTGTGGTTGTTATATCTAAAAAGGGAGATTGATCAATGAAACTTAAGGTAATTATTTTTGTAGTTCTCACAATGGGTGCTTCTGTAGCCTCTGCCCAGGAAGACGAAAAAACAGGTGGTTTTTGGGGCGGTTTCGATGCTTTGCTGTATAAGGTTGATGAAACATCGGCCCAGGTTAACCAGCTTAGCGAGAGGGTGAATACTTCTGCTAAGACTATAAAGCAAACCAACCAGACGATTAATGATACTAAAAAAAATGTTAAGGACGCCACTTCAGGTGAAGGCGTGGATGTTATTGAATAAGGGCTAACTGGTCACCACCAAGTAGCACACCAGCTGCTTACGCCCACCCTTTTTAATCATATGTTGTAAATCTACACAATAATGGGCGGGGTACTGTTTAAATGGTACCAGAGGCCGGACTCGAACCGGCACACTATTGCTAGCGGGGGATTTTGAATCCCCTGTGTCTACCAATTTCACCACTCTGGCACTGAGGGTATAAATTCCATTGAGTTGGTTATCGTAGTTTTGAGTCTTTCAAAACACGTCGCAGTTTGCCTTTGGAGGGGTCACATTGAGCGCGGCATTATAGCAATGTGACCATAAAGGTCAAAGGCTTTCCCGGTTATTCTAAGTTGTTCAAAAATAAGCCATTCCACTGGTCTGGATAGGGGTTTTACGATACCCTTGCGCGCTTGTTAGTTAGCCTATATACAACCCCATGCAATTATCTGATTTCCATTTCGAATTACCCGATGCCCTAATCGCCCGTTACCCCATGCCTGAGCGCACGGCCAGTCGTCTATTGGTGCTGGATGGTGCCACGGGGGGCATTCAACATCAGCAGTTTACCGACTTGCTGGACCTGTTGAATAAAGGCGATTTGCTAGTCTTTAATGACACCAAGGTATTGCCTGCGCGTCTGTGGGGTAAAAAGTCCACGGGTGGCCGTATCGAGATACTGGTTGAGCGGGTGTTGGATGAAAACCGTGTGCTGGCCCATATGCGTTCCAGCAAGTCGCCCAAGGCCGGTGCCGAGCTGCATTTAGTGGCCGATCAAGACAGTGATGAAGTTCTGGCTAAAATCGAAGTGTTAGGCAGGCAAGAGGCGTTATTTGAATTGCAGTTTACTGAAGGGGGCAATGCCCTTGAGGTAATGAATGCGATTGGCCATATGCCATTGCCGCCCTATATTGATCGCGCCGATGAGCTGGATGACCGGGAGCGTTATCAAACGGTTTTTGGTAAGCGAGAAGGGGCGGTAGCAGCACCGACGGCCGGTTTGCATTTTACTGAGGACTTTATTGGCCAGTGTCAGGCTAAAGGTGTAGATACCACTTTTGTGACCTTGCATGTAGGGGCGGGTACCTTTCAGCCAGTACGGGTTGATAATATTACCGAGCATAAAATGCACGCAGAATATATCGAAGTCTCCCCAGAGGTTTGTGAGCAGGTCAAAACCACACGAGCCAATGGCGGGCGAGTTATTGCGGTGGGCACCACATCCGTTAGAAGTTTAGAGAGTGCTTCGCAAAGTGGTGAATTGCAGCCCTTTAGTGGCGACTCGGAAATTTTTATTTACCCCGGTTATGATTTTAAGTCGGTTGATGCCATGGTGACTAACTTTCATTTACCGGAATCTACCTTGATCATGTTGGTTAGCGCCTTTGCCGGTCAAGACAATGTGTTAGCGGCTTATGGTGAGGCCGTAGATCAACAGTACCGTTTTTTCAGTTATGGTGATGCCATGTTGGTATTACCTTCTGCTACAACTAGTGAGAATTAAATGACCCGTGAATGTGCAATGAAGTTTGAGCGCGAAGGCAATGATGGCAAAGCCCGTCGTGGTCGCATTACGTTTCCCCGTGGCACTATAGAAACGCCAGCCTTTATGCCCGTGGGTACCTACGGTACGGTTAAAGGGATGTTGCCCCGTGATATTGAAGAAATCGGCGCAGAAATTATTCTGGGTAATACTTTTCACCTTTGGTTAAGACCAGGTACTGAAGCGGTTAAGCAGCATGGTGAAGATAATAGCGGCACCCTGCATGATTTTATGAATTGGGATAAACCTATCCTAACCGACTCCGGTGGTTTTCAGGTTTTTAGTCTTGGCGCATTGCGCAAAATTACAGAAGAGGGTGTTTCATTTAGGTCGCCTATCGATGGTTCTAAGGTATTTCTCGATCCTGAAACTTCGATGCAAGTACAAAGAGATTTAGGCTCCGATATCGTTATGATATTCGACGAGTGCACGCCCTTTCCCGCGACTCACCAGGAAGCCAAAGACTCTATGGAATTATCCCTGCGCTGGGCGCAGCGTTCAAAAGATGCCCATGGTGATAACCCGTCAGCCTTATTTGGTATTGTGCAGGGAGGTATGTATGAAGATTTGCGTAAGCAATCTATGGCGGGGCTGGCAGAGATAGATTTCGACGGCTTTGCTATCGGTGGTTTATCCGTGGGTGAACCCAAAGAAGATATGATGAATGTACTGGATGTCGTCGCTCCTGAAATGCCGGAAGATAAGCCCCGCTATTTAATGGGCGTTGGCACGCCGCAGGATTTACTAGAAGCCGTAATGCGCGGTGTAGATATGTTTGACTGTGTAATGCCAACCCGTCATGCTCGCAATGGCCATTTATTTACTTCCGAGGGAGTGGTGAAAATTCGCAATGCCAAGCATAAAACCAGCAACCAACCCCTTGACCCTAATTGCGATTGTTATACCTGCAAAAACTTTAGCCGCAGTTATTTGCACCATTTGGATAAATGCAAAGAGATGTTGGGCGGCACCTTAAATACCATTCATAACCTGCGTTATTATCAAAAGCATATGCAAAATATTCGCGAAGCTATTGAAGAGAATCGCCTCGAGGATTATGCCGCAGAATTTTATGCCGCCCAGGGCATAGCCGAAGCCGATCAAAATCCTGTTGTCTAACCCCAACACCATTGTTTGGTGGATTGCAATCCGCCCTACGGTTTTGGTGTTTTGCGGATGACTTTTGTTATGGTGTTGGGAAGTTTAAAATTTTTGCATTTAAAGATGCGTTAGGATTAGCGAGTGCGGTGGTTTGTTGTGGCCGTTGTACGGCCTGCCTGAGTTCTTCTAGAGAGTTGTGCATCATTTCAGAGAGGCGAATGCAGGCGGCGAGTGGTGTTTTGGATAATTTACAGGTGGTATCTATTTGAAATTGTAAGCCCCTTAAGCGTTGGCGAACGGACTCAGGCGCCGAGTTGATCGTTTTCATGGCGAGCTGGCTTCGTATTTCTTCCAGTTGCTCGGGGTCGTTTAGTGCGAGGTCGAGCAGTGTGTCAAAGTTCGGCATTTTCTGTTTCATTGGTACACCCTTTAACAGTAAAGCTAAAATCTGTTTTTTCTCGATAGTAACCCCATTTTGAATATGAGTATATTCATGTGTTAGGACAGATTTGTGGGGGAGTTATTTCATTTTTTATTATTATTATAAAAAATATGAACTTATCTTCGTTTTCAAGAAAAAGCTTTAAGTTTAAGGTATCGTTCTTTCGCATAAAAAGCGATGATTTGAAGGTGTTGGCTGGCTGTTTAAGAGGGGGCTGAGTGTATAATCCACCCCCAGTCCGTCCCCAGTCCGTCATTCCCGCGAAGGCGGGAATCCAGTGCTGTCAATTTCCGCAGCAGCGGAAATAACAGTATTAGCATGCAGGCTGGATTCCCGCCTTCGCGGGAATGACGTTGTTTTGGGAATGACGTTGTTTTGGGGGTAGCGTTGTTTCGTGGGAATGACGAATGTTTATTTAACCGGGGTGTTTAGTGATTTACAGTCTTGATGGTGTAAAAGTCAGTTTTAAAGGCGATGCATTTGTTGCCGACAATGCCACCGTGGTTGGCAATGTGAGTGTCGGTCATGATGCCAGTATTTGGTTTAATGTGGTGATTCGTGGCGACAACGAATTAATTACTATTGGCGACCAAACTAATATTCAGGATGGTAGTGTGATGCATACCGACCCCGGTTGCCCAATCACTTTAGGTACCGGCGTAACGGTGGGCCATAAAGCCATGTTACATGGTTGTACCGTTGGCGATTATAGTTTGATTGGGATTAACGCCGTGGTATTAAATGGTGCCAAAATTGGCAAGCATTGTTTAATAGGTGCCAATGCCCTGGTTAAAGAAAATATGGAAATCCCCGATGGCTCTATGGTGCTGGGTTCCCCTGCCAAAATAGTCAAACAACTCTCTGAAGAGCAGCAGGCGGGTCTTGAGTGGAGCGCCAAACACTATGTAGAAAACGGTCGCCGTTTTGCTAAAGGTTTAAAACAGGAAAAATAACTACCATGAGTGAACAAGTCGTCGATATAAAATCCCCCTGTGTTTCAGTGTGTGTATTAAGCGAAGAAGATATTTGCGAAGGCTGTTACCGCAGCGCACAGGAAATTACCGATTGGTCGGTATTATCCGTGGAGGATAAGCAGGTGGTCATGGGGAATGTTAAACAGCGCTTTAAGCAACTCAATAAACACTTATTATTATAGGGATTGCATAGCTTCCCCTACATTTGCCCCTTATCCCGGTTGGCATTAAGTGCCGCCACAAAGGCATTGGCCGCATTGCTCAGGCTGCGGTTCTGGTGAAATACATAGCCCAGTGTCCGCTGCAATTTAATATCCGCAATATCCAGTGTTGTCAGTCCCTCATCAATCATGGTGTGGGGCAATACACTCCAGCCCAGCCCAATCGAAACCATCATTTTAATGGTTTCCAGATAATTGGTTTCCATCGACACATCCAGTTTTAAGCCGTGCTTTTGGAACAGGGCCTTAATAATTTGCCCGGTATAGGTATTAAGGCCCGGCAAGATAGCGGTGAACTGGCTAAGGGTTGAAAGGTTGACGCTATCCAATACCGCCAAGGGGTGGTCAGGGGCAATAACCACCACTAAGTCATCCTGCCAAACCGGTTGCCGCATTAAGGGGCTACTTTCAGTGGGGTCTAAGGTCACCACCCCCAGTTCAATACGCCCATGCATCACTTGCTCATAGGCTTCTTCCGAATCCATAAAATCAATATCGAAATGCACCTTGGGATAGCTGTTGTTAAAGGCTTGTAATACCGGTGGCAGGCGGTGCAGGCCGATATGGTGGCTGATACCGATGCTTAGTTCGCCACTGATCTCACCCTGTAAATCAACAATGCTGCGTTTGGCTTCTTGTACCGCATTAAGAATACGTTCAGCTCTTGGCAGCAGGGCGGTGCCTGCTTCCGTCAGTTGTACTGTTCTGCTAATACGGTCAAATAACTTACAGCCGAGTTGGCCTTCCAAAGCTGCAATGCGCTTGCTTACCGCTGGCTGGGTAATATGGAGAGTCTCGGCTGCATCCGAGAAGGATTTTGACTCGGCTACTTCGACAAAGGCCTGCAGATTCTGGGTGTCCATGGGGTATTTAAACCTGTAATGCGTTGATGATTAGGGATTTTATAGGATTCCTATTAGTTATCCAATCTATAAAGAATATGAATTTGTTTTATTGGAGTGAGGGGCCTAGAATTCGTCAACGTATAAAAGCCCAACCAGTGGGTAGCAACTGGAATCAAATGCCGAGGTGACAAATGGCTGGTAAAACCCTTTATGACAAGTTGTGGGACGCCCACTTGGTCAAGCAACGGGATGATGGAACCGCATTAATCTATATTGACCGTCAATTAGTCCACGAGGTGACTTCACCCCAGGCCTTTGAAGGTCTTAGATTGGCTGGTCGTCCTCTATGGCGCAGCGATGCCAACCTCGCAACCCCAGACCATAATGTGCCGTCTTTAAAGTCGGAGCGCGATGGCGGTGTAGCCGGTATCGTTGAAGATATTTCCCGTATCCAGGTGCAAACACTGGATGATAACTGTGATGAATTTGGTGTTACCGAGTTTCAGATCAACGATGTCCGTCAGGGTATTGTGCACGTTATTGGACCTGAGCAGGGCGCTACCTTGCCGGGTATGACGGTTGTCTGTGGCGATTCTCACACTGCAACACACGGCGCTTTAGGTGCTTTAGCTCACGGTATCGGTACTTCAGAAGTTGAGCATGCCCTGGCTACCCAGTGTTTGATCCAGAAAAAAATGAAAAATATGCTGGTTAAAGTCGAGGGTGAGTTAAACCCCGGTGTTACGCCAAAAGATGTGATTCTCGCCATTATCGGTGAGATTGGTACCGCAGGTGGTAACGGTCACGCCATTGAGTTTGGTGGCAGCGTATTCCGCAATATGTCGATGGAGGGCCGTATGACCGTTTGTAATATGGCCATCGAAGGCGGCGCCCGTGTTGGTATGGTCGCCGTTGACCAAACCACACTGGACTATGTTGAAGGTCGTCCCTTCTCACCTAAGGGTGAAGATTGGGATAAGGCGCTTGAGTACTGGCATACGTTGCACAGTGACGATGATGCCGTATTCGACCGGGTGGTTGAAATCGACGCTGCCGCTATTGTTCCTCAAGTTACCTGGGGCAATTCTCCGGAAATGGTGACCGGCGTAAACGGTACTGTCCCCAAGCCAGATGATATTGCTGATCCCAGCCAAAAAGCCGCTATAGAACGCGCGCTTGACTATATGGGTTTAACCGGCGGTATGTCGATTACTGATATCAAATTGGATTGTGTCTTTATTGGTTCATGTACCAATTCACGTATTGAAGATTTACGGGCAGCAGCCTCTGTTGCCAAAGGCAATAAAGTGGCGGACACCGTTAAGCGTGTCTTGGTGGTTCCCGGTTCGGGCCTGGTTAAAAAAATGGCTGAGAAAGAAGGTTTGGATAAAATCTTTTTAGACGCCGGAATGGAATGGCGCGAGCCCAGTTGTTCCATGTGCCTGGCGATGAATTCCGATAAGTTGGGTGAGGGCGAGCACTGTGCATCAACCTCAAACAGAAACTTTGAAGGTCGTCAGGGCTTTGGTGGACGTACTCATCTGGTTAGCCCTGAGATGGCTGCCGCCGCTGCCATTGCCGGACATTTTGTTGATGTCCGTGATGTTATCAACGCCTAAGGGAGAAATATGATGAAAAGCTTTACTACAGTAACAGGTGTTGTGGCGCCAATGGATCGCGCCAATGTTGATACCGATATGATTATGCCCAAGCAGTTTTTAAAATCTATCAAGCGCTCGGGTTTCGGTCCGTTTATGTTTGATGAGCTTCGTTACCTGGATGTGGGTAAGCCTGATATGGATTGCTCAAAGCGTGCAAAGAACCCTGACTTTCCGCTTAACTTTGAGCGCTATCAGGGGGCAGAAATTTTATTGGCCCGTGAAAACTTCGGTTGCGGTTCCAGTCGAGAGCACGCGCCATGGGCGATTGAAGACTACGGCTTCCGCGCAATGATCGCTCCAAGCTTTGCCGATATCTTTTTTAATAACAGCTTTAAAAATGGTTTGCTGCCCATCGTATTGGATGCGGCTATTGTTGATGAATTGTTTAAAGAAATGTATGCCACCGAAGGCTACCAGCTAACGGTTGATTTGGAAGCGCAGCTTATTCGTAAGTCTAATGGCGACGAAATCCCTTTTGAAGTTGATGCCTTTCGTAAGCACTGCCTATTAAATGGTTTGGATGATATCGGTATTACCTTGCAAGACGCCGATGCCATTCGTAAGTTTGAAAAAAACTGGCAGCAAAAATCACCCTGGTTGTTTGATGCTATGCAATAAAGGAAGTAGGAATATGAGTAGAAAAGTATTAGTAATTTCTGGTGATGGTATTGGCCCTGAAATCACCGCCGAAACGCGCAAAGTTTTAGAGGTTGTCAATTCGCGTTTTGATTTGGGTATGGAATTTGATGAGGCCCTATTAGGTGGTGCGGCTCTTGATGCTACCGGTATTCCCATGCCCGACGAAACTTTAAGCAAGGCGCAGGGCTCCGATGCGATTTTATTTGCTGCCATCGGCGGTCCCCAGTGGGATGATATTGGCCGCGATTTGCGTCCCGAGAAAGGCCTGTTGCAGTTCCGTTCAGCGCTGGAATTATTTGGTAACTTGCGCCCCGCGATTTTATACCCGCAATTGGCCGATGCCTCTTCATTAAAACCTGATGTGGTTTCTGGTTTGGATATTTTAATTGTCCGGGAATTAACGGGCGGTATTTACTTTGGTGAACCCCGTGGTATTCGCACCCTGGAAAATGGCGAGCGAGAAGGGTACAACACCTACAAATACAACGAGACTGAAATTCGTCGCATCGGTGCCATGGCGTTTGAAGCGGCACAAAAGCGCGGTGGTAAATTGTGTTCAGTGGATAAATCCAATGTACTGGAAGCCACTGTCTTGTGGCGTGAAATTATGGAACAAATGGCACCGGATTATCCCGATGTTGAATTGACCCATATGTATGTCGACAATGCTGCCATGCAGCTAGTGCGTGCGCCAAAACAGTTTGATGTGATAGTCACCGGCAATATGTTTGGTGATATTTTATCGGATGCGGCGGCCATGCTTACCGGTTCTATCGGTATGCTGCCATCGGCGGCGCTGGATAAGAATGGCCGTGGTATGTATGAACCTTGTCACGGTTCTGCACCGGATATCGCCGGTGAAGGTAAAGCCAACCCACTGGCGATGATTTTGTCAGCGGCGATGATGTTGCGTTACTCCCTTGATGCCGTCGAAGCGGCTGATGCCGTTGAGAAGGCCGTGGGTGATGTGTTGGATCAGGGTTTAAGAACCGGCGATATTTATTCCGAAGGCACCCAGTTGGTCAATACCAGCACCATGGGTGATGCCGTTGCTGCCGCTTTGCAGGCTTAGAATTAATGAGTGAGTTAGAGATTAGAGTTATGAAAAAAGTAGGTTTTGTAGGTTGGCGCGGAATGGTTGGTTCCGTATTAATGGAACGCATGCTGGCTGAGGGTGATTTCAAGCATATTGAAGAGCCGGTATTTTTCACAACCTCCAATGCGGGTGGGCAGGGGCCTGATATCGGTGTGGATATTCCACCGTTAAAAGACGCCAGCGATATTGATGAGCTAAAGGCTATGGATGTGATTATCTCCTGCCAGGGTGGTGATTACACCAAATCCGTTTTTCCTGCGCTACGCAATGGCGGTTGGGACGGTTACTGGATAGATGCTGCCTCAAGCTTACGGATGGAAGACGATGCCCTGATTATTCTTGATCCGGTGAATATGGATGTGATCAAAGATGGGCTTGCCAATGGCATTAAGAACTTTATTGGTGGTAACTGTACCGTCAGCCTGATGTTAATGGCCATGGGTGGCTTATTTCGTGAAGGCCTGGTCGATTGGGCTTCCGTTATGACTTACCAGGCGGCCAGTGGTGCCGGAGCGCAAAATATGCGCGAGCTGATTAAGCAAATGGGTACCATAGAAGATGTTGTGGTGGATGAGTTAGCGAATCCCGCCAGTGCCATTTTGGATATTGACCGCAAAGTGGCTGCCTCTATGCGCAGTGCTGAGTTCCCCACCGACAACTTCGGTGCTCCCCTGGCTGGCAGCCTGTTACCGTGGATTGACAGGCAGGTAGAAAATGGCCAAAGCCGTGAAGAATGGAAAGGGCAGGCGGAAACCAACAAGCTGCTGGGAGCTTCTTCTATCATTCCTATTGATGGCTTATGTGTCCGAATTGGCGCTATGCGCTGTCATAGCCAGGCATTAACAGTAAAGCTTAGCCAAGATGTGCCGATGGATGAGATAGAGTCCATGCTGGCCGCTGCCAATGATTGGGTGAAGGTCGTGCCAAACGAGCGCGAAGTCACTCTGCAGGACCTAACACCGACGGCAGTAACCGGTTCATTGTCAGTCCCTGTGGGTCGTTTGCGCAAAATGAATATGGGCCCAGAGTATCTATCGGCTTTTACCGTCGGTGACCAGCTTTTATGGGGGGCTGCAGAGCCCCTTAGACGGATGTTGCGTATTCTGATTGAGGCCTAGGCTTACCGTTCCAATTTCTCTTCTTGCCGGCTAGGGAGTCTCGATTTTCCACTCGCATTCGTCGATTTGTGCACCAAGTCTGAAAATGCGGAAAAAGAGGCTTCCAGCCCCTTCTTCCCACGGGTTGGATTCTTGCTAAAAAGCTATTTCTAACTAATACTTACGTGGAATAGTAGATACGTATTCTAGCTTTGTTTGCTAACTAACCAGCTAGGCAGATTTGAAGTAGCCGGGGCGTAATGCCGCGGCTGTTTGCTAATTTAAGTGACGAAAAACAATACCCACAGGGTTAAAAGGGAACGATTATGGTACGTAAGAAGCTTGCGGTTGCGGTTGCAGCGATTGGGGTCTTACAGGCAAACGTGGCGAATGCACTGGGAGTGGGCGAGTTTTCCCTGTTTTCGGCGCTTAATCAGCCATTAGAAGCAGAAATACGGCTTCAGAACACTGGAGACCTTGATAATAACCAGGTCATTATCAAACTGGCTGAGCCGGAAGATTTCAGTAATGCCGGTATCAGCAGGGACTTTTTCCTCACCAATATTAATTTTAAGGTCGAGCTTGATAGCCAGGGTAACGGCATTATCAAAGTGACTACCCGTGAACCTGTGGTTGAGCCCTACCTGAATTTCCTGATTGAAACCCGCTGGCCCAGCGGCCGGTTGTTGCGTGAATATACTGTATTACTGGATCTACCCGTATTTAGTGAGAGTGATGTCGAGCCGGTACAGGCTGCGACCTCCTCAATGTCACAGCAAACCGATACACCACCACCTGCTACAGCTACTGCCGCCTCAGTCCCAGTAGTTACCCATAGTAGACCTGCCAGCTCCGCTAGTACTCCTCGCAAAACCCTGGAACAAGGTGAGCTAAGTCCGGGTGAAAAATACCGTGTACGCAATCAGGATACTCTTTGGGAAATTGCACTGAAGAGCCGTCCTGCAGAGGGAGTGAGCGTACAGCAGACCATGGTGGTTATTCAGCGTTTAAACCCACAGGCTTTTATTAATGGCAATATCAACCGGTTAAAGGCCGGTTCTGTATTGCGCCTGCCTACCCAGGATGATATCTCAGTTTCGGAGAAACAAGCTGTAGGCGAAGTGGCCAACCAGAATCGCTCTTGGCGATCAGGTGATGATACGGTAGCACCTTCCTCAGATGCCCAGCTGGATGCCACTGCAGCTGGCTCTAGCGAGAACACCTATTCAGAGCAACCTCGCTTATCGATTGCCGCCAGTGGTGACAGTGATGTATCAAGCACTGGCGAGGGGGAAGGTACTGATAGTTCAGATAGTGTTGATAGTACTAATAGCGCAAGCGTTGCTTTGCAAAATGAGCTGGCAGCCAGCGAAGAAAGCCTGGATAAGATTGAGCGTGATAATCAGGAACTGAAGACTCGTCTTGAAAATATGGAAGCCAGAATGGCTACCCTACAGCGCTTACTAGCGCTCAAGGAAAGTCAGCTGGCAGATCTGCAAGATAGCGCCGCAGCTGCAGCGCCTGTGGCGGCCAAACCAGAACCCAAACCTCAACCCAAACCTCAACCTCAACCAAAGCCCAAATCAAGTCCGGTAGACCAAGTGCTGGATAATCCACTTTATGTTGGTGGCGCTGCTGCGTTGCTGCTGGCAGCTATTGCTATTGTGTTGTTGCGTCGCCGCAAAGAGGCCGCCGCAGCTGATGAAGATTTCACCACTGACTATGTCCAAGAAGCTGTTAAAGAAGGTATTGAGGAAGAGGCAGATACTTTAGCTGATGTCGCAATGGACGAAACCGTAACAGATACGGTTGCTGAGATTGAAGGGGTCGATGAGACCGATAACCTGATTGCTGAGTTAGAGCAGCAAATTGCAGCTGACAATGCTAATGAAGCCGCCATGGCTGCAGCAGATGATGCTGAGGAATCATTAATTGAAGGGGTGGAGCCTTTAGACAATGCCGCACCTGTAGAGTCTGCAGCTGAAGTGCCGTCAGAGACTGGCGATGCGATGGCTGAAGCGGATATCTATGTGGCCTATGGTCGCTTTCAGCAAGCGATTGATTTGCTTCGCTCTGCTATCGACCAGAAGCCTGAGCGCAGTGACCTGCAATTAAAACTATTAGAAGTGTATATCGAAACTCGCGACAAGCCGGGTTTCCAGCAGCAGTACCTGGCCTTAAAGGCTTTAGGTGATGATGCCGCCACTGGAGAGGCTAAAGAAATCCTCTCCAGTGTTGAAGGTGTTGCCGATTGGTTGGACGACCTGCCGGGGAATAGTAATAACTTTACCGATGAAGATATGGATGCTGAGATTGCCCTGGATGATTTGGATTTAGATTTTGATGAAGACAACAGCGATGACTTTGTCGAGGCTACTACGGTACAGTTAGATGCTGCCGAATTGGAAGATACACCGACTAAAGCCGATTCATCTAGTCCTTTGGATTTGCCTGAAGAGCCTGAATTGAGTGACAGTTTGGGTGATAGTTTAGGTGATAGTTTAGGTGATAGTGAAGCCTTTGACCTTGATTTGGAATCTTTAGCCGATACTGATCTTTCTGAATTGGAGGCTGAGTTTGGCGATGCCGCCCCAGCTACTGAAAGCTCCGCCACTGAGACCTTTGGTGCCGATGTTGCAACTGATGCTGATGCCGATGATTTTGACTTCCTTGCTGATACCGATGAGATCGCCACTAAATTAGATCTGGCCCGGGCCTATATCGATATGGGTGATGCAGAGGGTGCCAGGGATATTCTTGATGAGGTGATGCAGGAAGGTTCTGCTGTACAAAAGCAGGAAGCGCAAGCTTTATCAGAGCGTATAGACTAGTTCGCCCTATGAACAAACCTGCTTTTAACGCCCAATTTTGCAAGGGTGATCGTGTAGCCATGGCCGTTAGCTATGACGGCAGTGCCTTTCATGGCTGGCAGAGTCAGCGCAAGCCGCAGGTAGCCACGGTACAGGAGACCCTCGAACAAGCCCTCAGCACCATCGCCAATGCCCCCGTTATTGTCCAGTGTGCCGGTAGAACCGATGCCGGAGTTCATGCCAGCCACCAAATCGTACATTTTGATAGCCCCTCGGATCGGGGAGAAAAGGCTTGGGTGAGCGGTGGTAATACCAACCTGCCACCCAATATCTCCATTAGTTGGGCCAGACCCGTTCCCGAAGACTTTAATGCCCGTTTCTCCGCCACCGCCAGGCGTTACCGCTATGTGATTTTAAATACACCAGCGCGCTCAGCCTTGTTGGCAGGAGGCGTTACCTGGGAAAATCGTCCCCTCAATGAGCACGCCATGCACGAAGCGGGGCAGGCCTTATTGGGCGAGCTGGATTTTACCTCCTACCGAGCCGTTGCTTGCCAGTCCAAAACCCCCATGCGCAATGTGCATTTTGTGGAGGTCCGCCGTCGCGGTGATATGGTGATTATCGATATCCAGGCCAATGCTTTTTTGCATCATATGGTGCGCAATATTGCTGGTGTGTTACTCGCCATAGGTGCCGGTATCAAACCCGTTAAGTGGGCAGAACAAGTATTATTAGCCAAAGATCGCAAGGTCGCGGCTGCAACAGCCCCTCCCTTTGGTTTGTACCTGGTGGGGGTGACTTACCCCGAGCATTTTCAGCTACCTCAATCCGACCCGGGACCCTACTTTTTGTCCGGTTTTTAGCCTCCTGTGGTGCAGACAGCGGGGGCAGCGTTTGTTACTATAGCGCACCTTAATTGATTGATTATTAATACACTTTTGCCTGTGAAGTCTGCTGTGAGTCATGCCCTTAAAAGTCGCACCCGTGTCAAGATCTGTGGGATTACCGATCCCTACGATGCGCAACTGGCGGTTACAGCTGGTGCCGACGCTATCGGGTTGGTGTTTTATGAGCCAAGCCCACGGTCGGTCACCGTGGCTCAAGCGGCTGAAATTTGCTCGGTAATACCAGCCTTTGTTTCTGTGGTGGCGTTAACGGTTGATGCATCGCCAGAGTTAATACAGCAGATAACAGCGTTACCCATTGATCTTTTACAATTTCATGGCAATGAAAGCCCAGAGCAATGTGCCGCTGCCGGTCGCCCTTATATGAAGGCGATCAGAATGAAACCCGGTTTGGATATTTCCAGTGAGATTGAACGTTTTAATGGTGCTCGCAGTATCCTGTTAGATGCCTATCGCAAGGGAGTGCCTGGTGGTACCGGAGAATCTTTTGACTGGGATTTAATCCCCATCGAGTATCGCCATCGTATAGTGTTAGCGGGTGGATTAACGCCCGCCAACATTGCCGATGCAGTGACACAGGTTAAGCCTTATGCCGTTGATGTTAGCGGTGGTGTAGAGGTATCGGCAGGCAAAAAAGATCAAGTGAAAGTTGTTGAATTTATTAAAGGTGTTCAGCGTGCTGATACCGCCCTTAAATGATATGAAGTAATGGTGTAGTTAGATGACAGACAAGACAACAGAAAAAGCAGTAGATTATTCAGCGGTTCCCGATGAACATGGCCGTTATGGCCCCTACGGAGGACGCTATGTTTCTGAAACCTTAATATCAGCCCTGGATGATTTGGCAGCATCTTATAATAAATTATCCGCTGATCCGGATTTCCAGGCTGAGTTTGATAAAGATATGGCCCACTATGTAGGTCGTCCTTCACCTCTATACCATGCCGAGCGTTGGAGTAACGAGGTTGGTGGTGCCCAGATCTATTTGAAGCGTGAAGACTTAAATCACACTGGCGCCCATAAGGTGAATAACACCATTGGCCAGGCTTTATTAGCGAAATACTCCGGTAAAAAGCGAGTCATCGCTGAAACCGGTGCCGGCCAGCACGGTGTTGCCTCCGCTACCGTTGCCGCCCGTTTGGGGATGGAGTGCCAGGTATTTATGGGTGAAGACGATGTTAAACGTCAGTCACTCAATGTTTACCGCATGAAATTACTCGGCGCAGAAGTCATCCCGGTAACCTCTGGCTCGAAAACTTTAAAAGATGCCATGAACGAAGCCATGCGCGACTGGGTAACCAATGTCGATGAGAAATTTTATATTATTGGTACCGTTGCAGGCCCCCATCCTTATCCACAGTTGGTTAGGGATTTTCAATCTATCATAGGTCGTGAAACCAGGGCCCAGCACCTGGAAATGACCGGCAAGCTGCCCGATGCCCTGGTTGCCTGTGTAGGGGGTGGTTCTAATGCTATTGGTTTATTCCATCCATTCCTGGAAGACGAAAGCGTTAAGATGTATGGCGTTGAAGCGGGTGGTAACGGTGTTGAAACCGGTGAACACGCTGCGCCACTGAGTGCCGGTGAGCCCGGTGTGCTCCACGGTAACCGTACTTATCTAATGCAAGATGAAGATGGTCAAATCAGCCGTACTCATTCTGTTTCTGCCGGTTTGGATTATCCCGGTGTGGGGCCAGAGCACTCCTGGTTAAAAGATATTGATCGCGTTAATTATGTGGCTATCAATGACGATGAGGCCTTGCATGCATTTCGTCAGTTAACATTGACCGAAGGTATTATGCCGGCGTTAGAGACTAGCCATGCATTGGCTTATGCAGAAAAGCTGGCCAGGACTATGACACCAGAGCAAAGCATTGTGGTGAATTTATCCGGCCGCGGTGATAAAGATATACTCACCGTTGCTGATATCGATGGCATTGAAGTTTAACGTAGACAAAAAGCTAAGAGGAAAAAACCTTGAGTCGTATCACTGCTTGTATGCAAGCATTAGAAAAAGAAGGCCGTAAAGCACTAATTCCCTATATTGTTGCTGGCGATCCGACGCCGGATTTCACCGTAGACATGATGCATCAGCTGGTAAAAAGTGGTGCTGATATTATTGAACTGGGAGTGCCTTTTTCTGATCCTATGTCAGAGGGGCCGGTTATTCAGTTGGCCCACGAAAGAGCGTTGGAACACAGTGTGAGTTTGACTGGCATTATAGCGATGGTGAAGCAGTTTCGTCAGCAGAATCAAACGACCCCCGTTGTATTAATGGGCTATGCAAACCCCGTGATGAAAATGGGTTATGATAACTTCGCCAACGCTGCGCTAGAATCTGATATTGATGGTTTGCTAACGGTCGATTTACCACCGGAAGAAGCGGATGCACTAAATGCCGCCCTAAAGCGAGTAGAAATAGACAGCATTTTCCTGATTGCCCCAACCACTACCGAAGAGCGCATCAAAAGCATCGCCAACTTAGCCACCGGTTATTTGTACTATGTTTCCCTCAAGGGGGTGACGGGTGCAGGGCATTTGGATATTGATTCGGTCAAAGAAAAAATGGCGATAATCAAGGCGATTACAGACCTGCCTGTGGCGGTTGGTTTTGGCATTAAAGATAATGAGTCCGCCGTATCGATTAGCCGCTTAGCCGAAGGTGTCGTAGTTGGTAGTGCGCTGGTGAACAAAGTGATTGAGGTTGCCGCTGCAGGCGAAGATAATGTGGCTGAGCAATCATCAGCGTTGATTACTGGCATGCGTGAAGCAATGGATATTGCCTGAGCTTGATATACAATGAATAATCACAGTAGATCCACAACAATAGTTCCACAACAATAGTTCCACAACAACAGGAAAACCCATGAGCTGGCTAGACAAAATACTTCCCACCCTTGGTAAACCGGAACAGCAGGACCGCCGTGCCAGTGTTCCTGAAGGTTTGTGGAAAAAGTGCGTAAAGTGCGATGCGGTACTCTATCGTCCAGAATTAGAAAAAAATCTCGGTGTTTGTCCCAAGTGTGAACACCATATGCGTGTCGGTGCCCGTCGCCGTATTGATAGTTTTTTAGATGAGTCAGGTCGCGAAGAGGTCTTTGCAGAGATTGAGCCCATTGATCGGCTGAAATTTAAAGACAAGAAAAAATATAAAGACCGTTTAACCACAGCGCAAAAAAGCACCGGCGAGAAAGATGCTTTGATAGCAATGCGCGGCTCAGTTAAAGGTATGCCGATTGTGGTAGTGGCGTTTGAATTTAACTTCCACGGTGGTTCCATGGGTTACGCGGTGGGTGAGAAATTCACTCAAGCGGCTAACCTGGCCCTGCAAGAAAATATTCCCTTTGTCTGTTTCTCAGCATCCGGCGGCGCCCGTATGCAGGAAGCTCTTATTTCCCTTATGCAAATGGCAAAAACCAGTGCCGTGCTGGAGCGCTTAAAGCAAAAGGGCGTACCTTATATTTCGGTGATGACAGACCCCATTTACGGTGGTGTATCAGCTAGCCTGGCCTTATTAGGTGATATTAATGTGGCGGAACCTGCTGCCCGCGCTGGTTTTGCCGGCCCGAATATTATCGAGCAGACTATTCGCCAGAAATTGCCACCGGGTTTCCAGCGCAGTGAATTCCTGATGGAGCATGGTGCCATTGATATGATTATCCACCGTAAAGATATGCGCGATACTTTATCCAGCATTCTTTCCAAGCTGACACATCGACCAGCGGCTTAAATGCGTTTTGATAAACTGCAGGACTGGTTGCAATGGCAAGAGTCCTGCCACCCCAATGAGATAGAGCTAGGCCTCGAGCGCGTGGGTAACGTTGCCAAAGCTATGGCTGTCTCGCTCAGTGACTGCCAGGTGATTACGGTTGCCGGTACCAATGGTAAAGGTTCCTGTGTCGCCACCCTTAATGCTTTACTGCTCTCCGCGGGATACCGCGTCGGTTGCTACACCTCTCCTCATTTTCTCCGGTATAACGAACGGGTAATGCTCAATGGCTTTCCTGTCGATGACCAGACGTTAATGAAATCCTTCCAGCGTATAGATGATGCCAGGGCAGAGACCGCGCTGACTTACTTTGAATTTGGCACCCTGGCCGCCCTCGATATTTTTGAGCGCAGCGCTTTGGATGTGGTGGTGCTCGAGGTGGGTTTGGGCGGGCGGCTTGATGCGGTCAATATCATTGATACCGATGTCGCCGTTGTTACCAGTATTGATGTGGACCACCAGGACTGGCTGGGCTCAGACCGCGAGCAAATAGGCCGGGAAAAAGCCGGTATATTCAGGGTTGGTAAACCCGCTATTTCAGCAGGGTTAAATCCGCCCGCTTCCCTACGGCTAGCGGCGCAAGAGTGCGGCGCTGAATTTTATCAGGCAGGGCAGCACTTTCAGTATGACGATACTCGTTGGTCAGGGACAAACCTGAGCCAGCAAACGGTTGAATATAGTGATTTACCGGAACCCCGGCTACCGAGAGAAAGTGTGGCTGCAGCCATACAGGCAATACAGCTATTGCCCTTGCCGGTGGCTGGGACCGACTACGCCATTCTTAATGATATTCAGCTGCCTGGGCGCTTTCAGCAGATTGACATCAAAGGCAAACAGGTCATTCTTGATGTTGCCCATAATCCGGCGGCAGCCAGCTATTTATCCCGCCGTTTACAAAGCCAGGTCTGCCGTGGCCAGACTTTTGCGCTTATGTCGGTGATGAATGATAAAGACCTTGATGGTATTGTTACTGCGCTTAATGCGACAATTGATAGCTGGTTTATTGCTGACCAGCCGAATAATAACCGCGCTATGCTCGCCAGTGAAATGGCAGCCGAGCTAGCACAGCACAATATTGAGAGCATAGACATCAGTAAAAATATTCAGCAGGCCTGCCAAAGGGTACTATCTTTGATGGAGAAGGCAGATCGTCTGGTCGTTTTCGGGTCTTTTTTTACTGTTGCCGAAGTATTAACACTACACGATGCCCAAAATGGACATCATCAAGAACAACATCAAGAATAATAACAATAACAAGTTAAGAGAATCACTCAATGAATGATGGTTTTAAGCAGCGATTAGTAGGTGCGATTGTATTATTGGCCATTGCCCTAATACTCTGGCCGGTTATTTTTATCGACCCTGACGGTATCGTTATGGACCGCAGCAGCCAAATTCCGCCGGTCCCGGATTTTGACCAATACCGTGTGGCAAAACCCGTTCGCCCACAAATTATTGAGCCTATCAATAAACCTTCGCCAAAGCCTGTTGCTAAACCCGCTTCTAAGTCTGCCCCCAAGTTGGACCAAAAAGGTTTACCAGAGGCTTGGGTTCTACAGGTAGCCAGCTTTACCCAGCTTCAAAAGGCGGATGACTTAAAGCAGGCCCTGCAGAAAAAAGGCTATAAAACCTTTACCCGATCTATCTCCACCAAAGAAGGCAAGTCAAAACGCGTCTATATTGGCCCCCGCTTTAAAAAAGACGCTTTTAATAAAGATAAAAAAACCATTGATAAGGTCTATAAAGTCAATTCCATGGTGGTGAAATTTGAGCAGTAAGCGGGTAGAATTCGCGCTGCAATAAAACGAGCATAAACAATGGTCATGAATTGGGCAGATTGGACTATCGTGGGTATTTTAACGGTATCCAGTTTAATCAGTATCAAGCGGGGTTTTGTCAAAGAAGCGATATCGCTGGCAATATGGGGCATAGCGCTTTTTGTTTCCGTAGCCTTCCATGAGCGTATGGCCGTATTGATGCAACAGGCAGTAGAATCCGCTTCACTTAGGTACCTGCTGTCATTTGTTGCCCTGTTTGCCGCTACCTTCGTGGTTGGCTCAATGGTTAAATACCTGGTTGGCGAATTAGTTAAAATGACGGGCCTTAGCGGCACCGATCGTTTATTTGGAATGGCCTTTGGCATGGCACGTGGTGTTATTGTTGTCATGGCCCTGTTGATACTGGTGCCCATGGCATTCCCGGTAAATCAGGATGCCTGGTGGCAGCAATCCAGCCTGATTCCACAGTTTTTATTGATTGAGTATTGGTGTAAAGATACCTTTGCGTTACTGCTAGATCTATTTGGGCGCTTAATGCCCTGACTTCTTCTGAGGACCAGAGAAGCCATTAATGAAGGATTCTGGAACTGTTGTTGTTTGAAATCAGCAATAGACACTTTAAGCGTTAGTGCTTTGTGAGGTTTGATCGATGTGCGGCATTGTCGGCATAGTAGCCAAGTCCAATGTAAACCAAGATATCTATGATGCCTTAACGGTATTACAACACCGGGGGCAGGATGCAGCGGGTATAGTGACCTGCGATAACGGTCGCCTGAACCAGCGCAAAGGCAACGGCCTGGCCAAAGATGTTTTCCATAACCGCCATATGCAACGCCTTACCGGTAATATCGGAGTAGGGCATGTGCGCTATCCAACGGCAGGCAGTTCCAGCCCAGCATTGGCCCAGCCTTTTTATGTCAACTCCCCTTACGGTATAAGCCTTGCTCACAACGGTAATCTGACCAATGCGGCAGAATTAAGTAAAGAGATATTCCAGACGGACCTGCGCCACCTGAATACGGATTCTGATTCTGAAGTTTTGCTGAATGTCTTTGCCCATGAATTACAACGGCTGGGCAAGTTAGCCCCTTCAGCTGAGGATATTTTTTCTGCGGTTGAAGGTGTTCATGCTCGCTGTCGTGGTGGTTATGGCGCGATTGCTATGGTGGCTAATTATGGTGTGGTAGGTTTTCGTGACCCTCATGGTATTCGCCCGATGGTGTATGGCAAGCGTGAGACCGAGGCCGGCACTGAATATATGATCGCCTCAGAAAGTGTTGCGCTGGATGGTTTGGGCTTTACATTGGTAAGAGATGTAGCCCCGGGTGAAGCCGTTTATATTGATGTGGATGGCAATTTGGAATCTCGCCAATGTGCAGCCAACACCAAAGCAACCCCCTGCATTTTTGAACATGTTTATTTTGCCCGTCCAGATTCCATTATGGATGGTGTCTCGGTGTATAAATCCCGTTTACGCCAGGGCGATAAACTTGCCGCTAAAGTGCTGCAACTCAGACCCGATCATGATATTGACGTGGTTGTGCCGATTCCTGACTCTAGCCGTATTGCTGGCCAATCTATGGCGCAAAGACTGGGTGTGAAGTTTCGCGAAGGTCTGGTTAAAAACCGTTATATCGGCAGAACTTTTATTATGCCTGGGCAAAGCCAGCGTAAAAAATCCGTTAAGCAAAAACTGAATACCATCGGTTTGGAATTTAAAGACAAAAACGTCATGCTGGTTGATGATTCGATTGTTCGTGGGACTACATGTCGCCAGATTATCGAAATGGCCAGAGACGCCGGTGCAGCAAAAGTTTATTTTGCTTCCGCAGCACCACCGGTTCGATATCCCAATGTTTACGGTATCGATATGCCTGCGGCCGATGAGTTAATCGCCCACGGTCGCACCGAACAGGAAGTGAGTGATCTAATCGGCGCCGATTGGTTGGTCTATCAGGACCTTGATGATCTGGTGGCCAGCTCAGTTGAAGGTAACCAGGAAATTCCAGAGTACGATTGCTCTGTTTTTAATGGCGAGTATATTACCGGTGATATTGATGAGAACTATCTCAACAGAATCGCCGCGGCACGTAACGATAAATCCAAGTCGCAGCAAGCGGAAACCGAAGATGGTGCCGGTATTGCTTTACATAATGACGAAGCATCCTGAATCTACTTAATGTAGTAGCTAGACAGCAAAGAGAAACAACATGTCTGAAAAAGATATTGAACGCAGAGCCGCATTAGCCAATGCACACATTGATACCTTAGCGATTCGTGCGGGTCAAATGCGTACCAGTGAAGGCGAAAATGCGGAGCCTATCTACCCGACCTCCAGCTATGTCTTTGATAGTGCGGAACAGGCCGCGATGCGTTTTTCCGGCGAAGAGACCGGCAACGTTTACTCCCGTTATACCAACCCAACAGTGCGTAACTTTGAAGAGCGTATTGCCGCGATGGAAGGTGGTGAAGCGGCAGTAGCAACATCCTCAGGTATGGCAGCTATTTTGAGTACCTGTATGTCATTGCTGCAGGCGGGTGATCATGTTGTTTGTTCACGCAATGTATTTGGTACCACGACTAACTTATTCTTAAAGTATCTGTGTAAGTTTGGTCTGGAAGTGACCTTTGTTGACCTGGTTGAATTACAGGAATGGTCAGCAGCCATTCAGACCAATACAAAAATGCTATTTTGCGAAACGCCCTCCAACCCCATTTGTGAAGTGGCAGACCTGGCGGCTTTATCGGCATTGGCAAAAGAGAATGATTGCCTGTTTGTCGTCGATAATTGCTTTTGTACACCGGCGCTGCAAAAGCCTCTGGAGTTTGGTGCTGATCTTATCATTCACTCAGCCACAAAATATCTCGATGGTCAGGGACGTTGTGTTGGTGGCTGTGTAGTAGGGCGTAAAACATTAACTGACGAGATTGTTGGCTTTCTACGTACCTGCGGCCCAACCATGAGTCCCTTTAATGCCTGGGTGTTTTTAAAAGGCCTTGAAACCTTGCGCCTGCGTATGGATGCCCATAGCAGCAATGCGATGGCGTTAGCGCTATGGTTGGAGCAGCAGCAAGGTATCGAGAAAGTCTACTACGCCGGTTTGGATTCACATCCTGGCAAGCCCTTGGCCACTAAGCAGCAGCGTGCTTATGGTGGTGTTTTATCCTTCTGTGTTAGCGGAGATAAAGCGGCAGCATGGCGCTTTATTGATGCGACCTGTATCTGTTCACTGACCGCCAACCTCGGTGATGTGAAAACCACTATTGTACATCCCGCTACAACTACCCATGGTCGTTTAACGGATGAACAGCGCGCTGCGGCCAGTATTAGTGATAACCTGATACGTGTTGCTGTTGGCCTTGAAGATATCGACGATCTTAAAATCGATATGCAGCGTGGTATAGCAGCGCTTTAAATACGATTCCTCCAGCGCTAAAAATCTCAAAAAAAAGCCCTGATCAAAAATGATCAGGGCTTTTTATTAAGCTAATTAGAAAACTGAAACTAGCCTGCAACTTTCACCGGCACAGCTTGTGGCTCAACGCTCAGGTCTTGCGAAGGTGGCGCAAAGTCGGTCAAGGTAATACCTTTAACGGCGGCCTTGTACTCTTCGAGGGTTGGAATGCGACCCAGAACAGTAGCCAGTACTACCATTGGCGTTGATGCCAATAGTGACTCACCTTTTTTCTCGTTAGAATCTTCAACCACGCGGCCTTGGAATAAGCGAGTAGAGGTGGCTAGTACAGTGTCACCCTTAGCGGCTTTCTCTTGGTTGCCCATACACAGGTTGCAGCCAGGACGCTCCAGGTACATGATGTTCTGGTATTCAGTACGGGCAGCGCCCTTCGGCGCGCTGTCGTCAAATTCGAAACCAGCGTACTTTTGTAGCAGCTCCCAGTCGCCTTCGGCTTTCAGTTCATCAACGATATTGTACGTTGGTGGCGCGATAACCAGTGGTGCGTTGAACTTCACTTCACCCTGGGATTCAAGGTTGCGCAGCATCTGGGCGATGATTTGCATGTCGCCTTTGTGCACCATGCAAGAGCCGACAAAGCCCAAGTCAACTTTCTTGGTGCCAGCGTAGAAGGAAGTAGGGCGGATAGTGTCGTGGGTGTAACGCTTGGATACGTCGGCGTTGTTCACGTCTGGATCGGCAATCATTGGCTCGTCGATCTGGTCCAGATCAATAACCACTTCTGCATAGTAGCTGGCGTTGTTGTCTGGTGCCAGGGCTGGGTTTTCACCTGACTGGATCTCAGCGATACGCTTGTCGGCCAGGTCGATGAGGCCTTGTAGCATGCTTACGTCGTTATCCATGCCTTTGTCGATCATTACCTGAATACGGCTCTTGGACAGTTCCAGAGACTTAATCAGTGTTTCGTCATTAGAAATACAGATTGAGGCTTTTGCCTTCATCTCCGCAGTCCAATCGGTAAAGGTGAAGGCTTGGTCAGCCATCAATGTACCGATTTGAACTTCAATGATGCGGCCCTGGAAGACATTTTCGCCGCCAAACTGCTTTAGCATCTGTGCCTGGGTTGCGTGTACTACATCACGAAAGTCCATGTGGCCCTTCATATCGCCTTTGAAGGTAACTTTCACAGACTCAGGAATTGGCATGGCTGATTCGCCAGTAGCTAGTGCAACCGCAACGGTGCCCGAATCTGCGCCGAAAGCTACACCTTTAGACATACGGGTGTGTGAGTCACCACCGATAATGATGGACCAGTCATCTACAGTAATGTCATTCAATACTTTGTGAATGACGTCGGTCATAGCGGGGTAAACACCTTTAGGGTCACGCGCGGTGATCAGGCCAAACTTATTCATAAATGACATTAGCTTGGGAATGTTGGTTTGAGCCTTGGAGTCCCAAACAGAAGCGGTGTGACAGCCTGACTGATAAGCACCATCAACACTTGGAGAGATAACGGTAGCCGCCATCGATTCCAGTTCCTGGGATGTCATCAGGCCGGTGGTATCCTGGGAGCCAACAATGTTTACCCGTACACGTACGTCTGAACCGGCGTGCAGTGCTGTGTCAGAGGCAACGCCAAGGGCGTTCTTGTTGAAGATTTTCTCAACAGCGGTCAGGCCCTGATTTTCAATAGAGATCTCTTTAGAGGGTGCAAACACTTGAGGTGCTTTGATACCCAGGGCGTTAGCAGCAATGGTCTGTAGCTTCTTACCGAAAACAAGAGCGTAAGAACCGCCGGCTTTCATAAATTCGACTTTCTGTGGTGTGAACGAAGAGGATACGTCAGCCAATTCCTGACCACCGTTGTACAGCTTTTTCGCTTTAGTATCGATAGTCAGCACGGTGCCGGTGGCTACTGAGTAAGCTTCTTCCAGTACTGGTTCGCCGTTGGCGTCCAGAACCGTGTCGCCGCTGGCGTCTACTTTCTTAACCCAGTTTTTCAGGTCAAGGCCGATACCGCCGGTTACGTCAACGGTGGTTAGGAAGATAGGAGAGATGCCATTAGTGCCCGCAACAACCGGTGCAAAGTTAACAAAAGGTACGTATGGGCTGGCTTGTTGACCGGCCCACAAGGCTACGTTGTTAACGCCAGACATACGCGATGAACCTACACCCATGGTACCTTTTTCTGCAATTAGCATTACCTTGGCGTCTGGGTGCTGTTTTTGCAGTGCAACGATTTCCTGTTGGGCTTGCGGGGTCATCATGCACTGGCCGTGCAGTTCACGGTCTGAACGAGAGTGCGCCTGGTTACCAGGTGACAGCAAGTCAGTAGAGATATCACCTTCGCCGGCGATATAAGTAACGACGTCGATTTTCTCGGCGATCTCTGGAAGCTTGGTGAAGAACTCGGCTTGCGCATAGCTTTCCAGAATATCTTTAGCGATGGCATTGCCCGCCTTAAACGCAGCTTCTAGGCGGTCGGTATCGGCTTCGTACAAAAATACCTGGGTCTTCAGAACTTCAGCGGCAGGGGTTGCAGCGGCAGCGTCATCAGACAGGGCCAGGTCCAGCAGGGCGTCAACAGAAGGGCCGCCTTTCATATGAGACAGCAACTCAAAGGCAAACTCTGCAGTAATGCCTTCAACGGAAGCACCCAGAATGATTTCTTTCAGAAATTGCGCTTTAACACCGGCAGCACTGGTAGTGCCTGGCAAGGTGTTGTAAATGAAGAACTTCAGAGAGTCGGCGCGGTGCTCATGCCCGGTATCTTTGATTTGTTCAATAATTTCTGACAGCAGCTCGGCGCTATCAATTGGCTTTGGATTCAACCCTAAGTCTTTCTTACGGGTTGCGATTTCATCCATATATTCTGAATATAAGCTCATTCAAACCTCTCACAGCAGGCAATAGTTATTAGTTTCTCATCTGAGACTAGAAGATGTCTCCATCGAATGGGGCGCGAAGTATACTAAAAATCATGGATGAAGTTAAGTTGTTGATCTCTATAGAGGTATTCTTTCTTTTGATTGGCAGTATTGTGGGGCTGAATGTTGGTGTAAAGCTAACAGACCGCTGGTAAAGGTAGTTGTTCGTTAATCAGGAATTGCTCAAAGCTAAAGCGGTAAATAGCCTGTTCAACAGCAGAATAGAATAGGACCTCCTGGCTGTTTGTATCGCATAGCAGCTGCTTTTGATAGGTGGGGGATTTACACGCTAAGGCATCCGGCGTAAACAGAGCCACATTGACCCCTCGCAAAGGGGCTCTGGCGGAGGTGAATTCAAAGGCCTCTACATGGCAGTTGCGTAATTCCGCGCCAATGGCCTGGCTGTACTGGTAGTTGTCTGCAGCAGTCAGTTCTGCCTGGTAATCAGCAAAAGGCGGTTTATGTAATTGGGCACCTTTGGCAGTGTGGTATTTAGCGCCCCAAATAGTGTGCTGGGTGCTGAATTTTTGGGAGGGCGGTGGTACTTCCATGCCACACCAAAAAACAAACCGGTAATAAGCCGCTTCGGCTAGTGCTGTCGGGGTATCTTTTGAACCATAAAACAGACTGGGCTCCGATCTTTTACCAAAGCGGGAGCCGTATTTTAGCGGGGGGTACCGGAATGGGGTGGCGAGAAGATAATGCAGACCGGCATGGCAGTGGCCGGGTTTATTGTCTTCCAGCATTTGCTCAAGCAGGTGTTGCTCTTCCAGATTTTCGACCAGGTGATTGGTTGCGACTTGTTCCTGGCTTTCGATAACACGGACCAACTGGCCGCTGAGTTGCTGGTGGCTAAAGCTGTTTTTGCAAGCTTGCCATATATTAATAGCATGATTCATAACAACGTCCTTGTCGGTTATTTATACTTTTCCGCGGATGGCATCCAGATATTCAAGTACATTGGTAAGCCCCTGAATAGTTTGAATTTCTTCCCTTGGGATTCCTTGTATATGGTGATTATGGGTTTTCATCCAATGTTTCATATCTTCAGGCTGCCCACCCACCAGAACATATAAGCAGCGGTAGCAGCGAATCAATAGCAATGCCAATTCTCCGGACTTACTGGATGGGTGGATACCGCGACTCAGCGAAGTGCGGTCTTTGCCGATGACCTTGCCAATATCGGCCTTTGATAGCCCCAGGCTTTTACCCGCGTTGAGTAATGCCTTAAGTAATACGGTGTGTGGGTCAGTTGTATAATGTGTTTGTTCGGCTGCGCTCATTAAGCTTACCTCTGTTCGTATACCTCATTCTTATACTATTTTGTTGTGTTTGCAACTCTTTTGTTGATCTTACCCTTATCTAGCCCAGTAACTTGCGGGGTTTACCGTTCAGTGAAGTTGAGTTGGGGTAGGTGGGGATATTAGGGCTTGAAGTGTCTTATATTTTAATGATTACCATTTCGAAAACAGTCAGGCCAATATAGAATGTGCCCTCAACAATAATAAGCGGCCCGACTGCCTCAAGCAGTGCTGCCGTTATCCCTTTCACGCAATATTTGACTGTTATTGAGCACCGAGTGAGTAAAGAGTTAGAGATTAGAGTTAAAACCCCCTGTATTGGTGTTTGTTCAACAGGAATAGGTGATAGCGTTTGCCGTGGTTGCAAGCGCTTTGCCCATGAAGTTATCCATTGGAATGGTTATACCCAGGCAGAAAAACGCATTATCGACCAGCGCCTTGAGGGTTTCCTGGCCCAAATCGTTGCCACCAAAATGCGAGTGACCAATCAGGATCTGCTGCAATGGAATCTGGATACCCAGCAAATCCCATACCCCGCCCATAAAAGCCCCTATATCTGGGCCTATGAATTACTGCGTGCCGGTGCCAGCCAGTTGGTTGATTTGTCCCAATATGGTCTGGAGCTGGATGCACAATACCGGGACGTTGATTTGCGGAATTTGCGGCTGGCTATCGATGCTGAATTTTATATTCTCTCCGAGGCTCATCACCAGCGTTACTTCACTAATGCCAATCAGCAAACTGAAGCCGATAATGAGTTGGAACAGACATAAATGTTGCTGTTGAAATTATTTTTACCCTTTTTACTAGCAGTCGCCATCACCGCCTGTGGAGGCGGTGGCGGTGGCAGCGACCCTGTTTCATCTGAGCCTCCAGCATCATCGGGAGATCCAGGGTCTGCATTATTGTTGCAGGGAGGCTTTTCTGCTGTTGATACCCCTTCAAATAATCAATCGCTAACTTCTTGTCTGGCAACAACAGCAGTAGCTGGTAATAGCACCTTAACCGGCCGCGTTTATTACCAACGAGTTCCGCTTAACGCTTTTGGTTTGGATTACAGTACTGTTGCCCAACTACCTATGCGAGGCCTGGTGGTAGAGGCTGTTGATGCCAGTGGCGGTGATTGCAGTGAACGCGTATTGGCAACCACCTTATCTAACGGCAACGGCGAGTACGGGTTAAATGTCCCTGAAAACCAGGCTGTCTGTGTACAGGTACGTGCGCAACTGTATCGCGATGGTGCCAATGGTGGCGCCTCCTGGAATATTCAAATAACCGATAATACCAATGGCAACGCCCCTTACTATTTATTGGATGCCACAGTGGCAACACCGGCCGACCAGCCCGAACGTGATTTATTAGCAGCTGCTGGCGTTGAACCAGGTTCCAGTAATTATACCCAACCCAGGGCTGCGGCTTCTTTTGCCATTCTCGATACCCTGTGTGAAGCCATTAATACCATGATTAGTGTGGATAGTGATATTGAATTGCCTGTTTTGGCGGTGCGCTGGAGTGAGCTCAATAATACGGCTGAAATCGAAAACGGCAACAGTATTGAGCAAGGCGATATCGGCGGCAGTTTTTACCGCCAGCAACTTTTTACCCGTGGTGCTGAGATAATAAGCTCGACCCATGAGATTTTTTTACTCGGCGATGAAGATAGTAATACCGACGAATATGACCCCCATGTAATTACTCATGAGTTTGGTCACTATTTAACGGCTAGTTTTGCTCGTTTCGATGCCATCGGTGGTGAGCATGCGATTGGCGACCACCTGGATTTACGGCTGGCCTTTGAAGAGGGTTGGGCTGATGCTGTCTCAGGTATTACTTTGGATAATGCCGCCGCAGCTCTGGTGGATGACCCGGCAATCTACCGCAATAGTTTTGGCGAAAACCAGTCCCGGGCTTCTCGTTTTCCCCTGCAGGCAAGAGGCCGTAGCGTCGCGGGTTGGTATAGCGAGGCCTCAGTCGCTTCAATTATTTATAATCTATTCGATAGCAGCAATGATAGTGTTGATAATATAAGCCTCGGCTTTGCCCCTATATTTAATGTGCTTAGAAGTAGTGCTTACCAATCGTCTGATTCAGTGGTCTCACTCTATACCTTTGTTAACCGATTGAAACAACAGCGCCCGGAGGATATCGCTATTGATGCATTGGTGGCCGACCAGGATACCGAAACAGTCATTGATGACTTTGGTAGTGACGAAGATATATCCAATAATGATATTTTTGGTGGCCAGGATGTTGCCGCTGTTTATACCGAATTAGCTTTAAATACTTCAGTAGAGGTTTGCTCTAATAACCAGTATGGCAATGTTAATAAATTGTCTGTCAGTCAGTTTTTAATTCTCGATGCTGATATTAATAAAAACTATCGCTTTGAAATCCGGCCAGTCACTGGTGTTGATGGCGGCGGCAGGGCAGTTGCATTCGTGTATAAGCGAGGTGAGCTGCTGACTTCTCAGCAAGCGGTAGCCGATGGCTCTGCACTTGTTTTTTCCACCGCTTTACAAGGTCGTCATATTGTGACGCTTGCCCATACTGATTATTTGGCAGGTGAGGATGACCTGATTGGGCGACGTTGCTTCAGCGTGTTAGTTGAGTAGAGGATAAGGTCATGCTAAATAAACAGGCGCTCTATGGGGTGCCCTTGCTAGTGGTGTTGATGGTTGCAGTTATTTATAGTCAGCAAAATTCTTCACCGGCAATTGATATTCAGCCAGATGCCGAGGCATTAGAGGTGCATACCGTTACCAGCCACGCTATTGCAGGTGATCGTATCGCCATGAAACATAGCGTCAGCGGTGAACTACAAATTGATACTACGATTATGTTAGAGCTGGAATTTGCATTGTCTCCCGGCCAGCTATTGGAATTGGATTTTGTAGCTAGTGAACAGTATCAATTTAATAGTGAGCTAGCCGCCGTTTATAGTGCGGATGAGCGAGGTAAATTGAAGGTTCAATTATATCTGACACCGTTAATCGCTGGAAAAATATATGTTAAATTTTTGGCCGCTACCTCTGATGGTGAACGTGTTCGACCATTTTCAATCCCGCTTCGAGTTAAAGATAATAATGGGCTGGTACCGCAAAAAACCACTGTCCCCAAATCCAGGGTCATCCTCCCGGTAAAAGGTTCTTCTTAATGGCTCAGCCAGATCTCTCTGCAATTAATGAATTTCTCGCCTGCGAAACACCCGATCGCTGGGTAGAAACCGCCTTACAGCATCAGGATATTATGTTGATAGATCATGCCAATTGCGAGAAAAAGGCAGCTAGTACAGCGTTAAATATGATTTACCGCTATGTGGAAAAATTTGATCTGCTCAATAAAATGTCGCGTCTGGCAAGAGAGGAGATGCGACACTTTGAGCAGGTGATTGCCATTATGAAAAAGCGTGACGTTGAGTATATTCAGCTCAGTTCGGCTCGTTATGCGGGAGGTATGCGTGAAGGTATGCGAACCCACGAACCGGAAAAGCTGATTGATTGTTTAATTATTGGTGCTTTTATTGAGGCCCGTTCCTGCGAGCGTTTTGCTAAATTAGCACCGCATTTAGATGATGAGCTAAAAGACTTTTATCTATCACTGCTGAAATCTGAGTCGCGTCACTTTTTAGATTATTTAGCCCTGGCTAAAAAATATGCCGAGTCGCCCATCGATGATCGTATTGCTTACTATGCGGAGCTGGAAAAAAACCTGATTGAAAGCCCTGATCAGGAATTCCGTTTCCACAGTGGGCCGTTGCGGGAATGACGGGGACGGGGTGATGACAAACGTTAAATTATCGAAAACTCTTCCAGCTTAAATTCACCATCCGCTGGATAGCGAATAATCCAGCCAGTGTCATGCCAATCACCCAACACAACACGCTGGGCGCTGTTATCTAGCTGATGAATCGCAGGGCGATGTGTATGCCCGTGGATCATAAGGTCAACGCCGTGCTGCTCAAACATACGCAACACTTCACCCAGGTTAACATCCATTATATCGTCGGCCTTATTGCTATTGGCCTCTTTGCTGTCAGCTCGCATTTGTTGGGCTAACAGGCGACGTTGTTCAATGCCGTGGGAAAGCAGGGCGCTTTGCCAGGCTTCAGACCGGCACTGTTGGCGAAATTGCATATACTCGGTGTCATCTGTGCAAAGAGTATCGCCATGAACTAATAAGATATCCCGCCCATAGAGGTTAATAACGATGGGGTCGGGTATCAACCGACAGCCTGATTGCTGGCAAAATTGCTTACCGATAAGAAAGTCACGGTTACCATGCATAATATAAACAGGCGTACCGCCAGAAGTAAGAACATTAAGTGCAGCAATGACTGTCTGGTTTAACTCTGCGTCGTCATCATCACCAATCCACACCTCAAAGAAATCACCCAGTATATAAAGGGCATCGGCACTGCGGGCTTCGCCGGCCAATAAATCCAAAAACGCCCGGGTTACCGCCGGGCGTGATGGATCCAAATGCAGGTCTGAGATAAACAACGTTGTCATTGTGGCTATCAGCCCTCAGTCAACCTTCGATCAATCTTCAGTCAGTTCGGCTGTTTCAATAATAATATCGTCAACAGGTACATCCTGGTGGCCGCCTTTCATGGTGGTGGGCAGCGACTTCATTTTATCAACCACGTCCATACCATCAACAACCTTGCCAAATACAGCATAACCCCAGCCCTGGCTGGTTTTAGCGGTGTGATTAAGAAAGTCATTATCTTTAACATTAATAAAAAACTGTGCGCTGGCGGAATCCGGATCCATGGTGCGAGCCATAGCCAGGGTACCGACGTCATTTTTCAAACCATTGTCAGCCTCGTTGGCGATGGGCTCGCGAGTTTCTTTTTGGCCCATACCTGGCTCAAAGCCGCCGCCCTGAATCATAAAGTTATTAATCACACGGTGGAAAATGGTGCCATTATAAAAACCGTCTTTGACGTACTGGGCAAAGTTCTCAGCGGTTTTGGGGGCGTTATCAAAGTCCAGTTCAATACTGATATTGCCGTAGTTTGTTTTAAATATAACCATAAAAGTCTTTACCCTGTGTGTTCATATTGAGAAAGCCGCTATAATACGGGTTTTGCCCCTCCGGCGGAACCTTAAATCTCGACATATCACTGCAAAACTACTGCGGAAACAAACGATCCATGAGCAAGACTGAAGACAGCGGCGTTGAAACTCCCAAGGCCGACAATTTTATTGAAGCTATTATTAAGCAAGACCTTGCCGAAGGGCGTATTGAAAAGGTGGTTACTCGTTTTCCACCTGAGCCCAACGGTTATTTACATATAGGTCACGCCAAATCGATCTGTGTGAATTTTGGCTTAGCGGAAACCTTTGGTGGTGAGTGCAACCTGCGCTTTGACGATACCAATCCCGCTAAGGAAGACCAGGAGTATGTAGACGCTATTAAAGAGGATGTACGCTGGCTAGGTTTCCAGTGGGCAGGCGATATTCGCTATGCCTCCAGCTATTTTGACCAGTTTTACCAGTGGGCGCTGTATCTGGTGAAGGAAGGCAATGCCTATGTTTGTGATTTAACCGCCGAGCAGGCCAGTGAGTACCGTGGCTGGGCAACCGCACCGGGTAAAGATAGCCCTTTCCGCAGCCGTAGCCCTGAAGAGAATTTGGCTCTGCTCGAAAAAATGCGTGCCGGTGAATTTGATGAAGGTCACTGTGTGTTGCGTGCAAAAATCGATATGGCATCTTCTAATATGAATTTGCGGGACCCGATTCTTTATCGTATCCGCAAAGAGTCTCACCACCAAACCGGTGATAAGTGGTGTATCTATCCGGCTTATGATTTTGCCCATGGACAAGAAGATGCCATCGAAGGTGTAAGTCATTCTATATGTACCCTGGAATTTGCTGACCATAGACCTTTGTATGAGTGGTTTCTTGAGCATTTACCGGTACCGGCAAAGCCACGGCAGTATGAGTTTGGCCGCTTAAATATTAACTATACCGTGACCTCCAAGCGCAAACTTAAGCAACTGGTTGATGATAAAGTTGTTGCCGGTTGGGACGACCCAAGAATGCCCACTATCTCTGGTATGCGTCGTCGTGGTTATAGTCCTGCGGCGGTGCGCAATTTTTGCCAGAGCCTGGCTGTCGCCAAAACTGATGGTGTGGTAGATATGGCTCAGCTGGAATTTTTTATTCGCGAAGATTTAAACGACAATGCCCCCAGGGCAATGTGTGTGTTAAACCCGGTTAAATTAATCATCAGTAACTTTGAGGAGCATATTAACGGCGATGTGCAGACAGTTGCTGCACCGGTACACCCAGGTAAAGAAGAGTTGGGTACAAGGGAGCTGCCTTTTACCAAAGAGCTGTATATTGACCGTGCTGATTTTAGTGAAGATACTACCCTGGGCCGTAAGAAATTTAAGCGTTTGGTGTTTGGGGAATATGTGCGTTTGCGCAGTGCCTATGTTATCAAGGCGGATGAAGTGATTAAGGATGCTGAAGGTAATATAGAAACGATTATCGCATCATTGGTACCTGATACAGTGGGTGAAAGTCCTCCGGAAGGGATCAAGCCTCGCGGCGTTATCCACTGGGTATCAGCCAGCCATGGTAAGCAGGCAACGGTTCGGGTCTATGGTCGCTTATTTGTTCACGAAGCGCCTGATCGCGGTGAAGAAAATTTTATGCAGCACCTCAATCCTGATTCACTCTCTGTGCTGCAGAATTGCTGGGTTGAGCCCTCGCTAGCTGATGCGGCACCGGAAGGTGCTTTTCAATTTGAGAGGGAAGGCTACTTTGTTGCTGATCGCTATGATCACCAAACCGGTAGCCCAGTGTTTAATATGACGATAGGTTTGAGAGCCAGTAAATAATGAATGATTTGTCCGCATCTACTTACCGTTTAATAATTTCCTGTCCGGATCAGGTGGGTATTGTTGCCAAAGTGACTCAGTTTATTGCTGAGCAGGGTGGCTCTTTAATGGAAGCCAATAACCATACGGATGTTGATAAGGGGTGGTTTTTTATTCGCTGCGTTATCAATGCAGAAACTTTGGGCTGCGACCTTGATACCTTCCGCGAGCGTTTTGCGTCGATTGCTACTGACTATAAAATGAAATGGTATATCCGCGACTCCCAGGTGAAGCAGAAAGTGGTATTGCTGGCCAGTCATGCCTCTCACTGTTTAGCCGATTTATTGCATCGCTGGCATAGTGGTGAGTTGGATTGTGACATTCCCTGTGTGGTTTCTAATCATGAAAATTTACGCAGCATGGTAGAGTGGCATGGTATTCCTTTTTATTATGTACCGGTTGATAAAAATGATAAGGCACCGGCCTTTGCCAAAATGGAAGACATTATTGAGCGCTACGATGCAGATACTATTGTGCTGGCCCGCTATATGCAGATTATTCCTCCTGCACTTTGTGAGCGTTTTGAGGGGCGTTTGATTAATATTCATCACAGTTTCTTGCCCTCTTTTATTGGTGCCAACCCTTACCAAAAAGCCTTTGAGCGCGGTGTTAAATTAATCGGTGCTACCAGCCATTATGTCACCCAGGATTTAGATAAAGGCCCAATTATTGAGCAAGATGTAGTGCGGGTTACTCACCGTCATGGCAAAGATGAGTTGGTACGTTTGGGTAAGGATGTTGAAAAAAGTGTATTGTCACGTGCCCTGCGTAATCACCTTGAAGATAGAGTAATTGTGTTAGGTAATAAAACGGTGGTATTTGATTAAAGTTCGGCTATGATCATTAGCTTTTCAGACTGTTGAGTTACTTCCTTGCTTAAACTCTATAAAAATCGCTCCTTCAGAACTATCTTCTTGGCTATTTTTGCCACGTTAACCTTTGTAGGTTCGGCCATCTTTATCTTTGATGTTGAGGCCAAACTGATGTTGCAGTTTCTAGGTGTTAGCCTGTTAGGTGTAGTCACAATGATTATTGCGGCGTTGGCATTTACCGGACTACGTATTGCCATCCGCCGCTTGTTCAATAAATAACTTATCTGTCCCGTCATTCCCGCCTTCGCGGGAATGACGATGTTAATCTTCCAGACTAATATCCACATCCAACTGGTTGGCGATATCATCCAGTTTATCGCTTAAATCCCCAATATCCAGCGCAGCGGGTACTTGTATCTCTGCTGAGGCTGAAAATAAAAGTTCGGCTGACATGGGGGCGCTGCTAACCTGGGTATTCATTTCGCACACATTAATATGCAGTGCGGCCAGAGCACTGGAAAGCTCCTTAACGATACCCGGGCGGTCATTGCCCAACAGGTTGAGTTTAATGTCTTTATGGCCGGCAATGTCATGGCTGGTATTAGGGTCTTCCAGGCTTACTGATAAGTCATCACCAGAGAGAGTACTAAGGGCGCTGCGAAGTTGCTCAGCCTTATCACTGCTGATTTGCACACGGGCAATGCCGGCAAAATGTCCGGCAAGTTGGCTCATACGGCTTTCCAACCAGTTACCGCCTTGCTCCGAGACGGTATTGGATAGCTTCTCTACCAAGCCGGGTTTGTCGTTGCCAATAAATGTAAAAACAATCGAAGTGCTCACTGATTAATCTCCGTTAAACCTGTTATTGTTTAGTAATGATTATTAGTATAGTCCGATTAGCGAACTACAGGAATGACTACCGTGGATAACTATATTGAAATTCCTCCCGGGCAATTGAGCGAGGAGGTTCTGCGGGCGGTGATCGAGGAATTTATTACTCGTGAAGGTACCGATTACGGTTTGCAGGATTATTCCCTTGAGCAAAAAGTACTACAGGTGAAACGGCAGTTGGACAGCGGCAGGGTAGTTATTGCCTATGATCCGGTATCAGAGAGCTGTACTTTGCTAGCTAAAGACTAATCATCCCTGCCAATAGCTAAGGGATTAATTGTATCCAAAAAACTTTGCGCATAGAGTAGCCAGTCCAGTAAGGTTTGGTGGATGGTTATCATTTCTTGTTTACTATGCTCATCACTTTGCGCAGCTTGCTGGGCGACTTCGGATAAGGCGGTGACAATATCGCTGATGATGTGTACATCCAGCTCTAACGGAATCAGTTTATCTTGCATATTATGCTGATGTTCGGCGCGGGATTCTGCAAGCAGGTTTTGTACAATTAGCGCCAGGGAGGGATGTTCTTCCCTGAGGCAATGGAAAGAAAACTCAAGGCAGTCCTGGCTAAAATAACTAGCTGAAATAACCAGTGGGTTAATGGGCAAAGACTCGCTAAAAGAAGGATGTTGTTTATCCAAGACGCACTCCGAATATACAAAGCAAGAGTTCGATACAGCACTTAAAAGGATTGTAGCAGCTTCCCCTTGCTAAATAATATGAAAGACGGACAATAGACAATAATTTCTTACAACTTTAGAGTATTGCATGGACTTTTCACACGCAGCTACGCTGGATACCAGTGGCCTATTATGCCCTGAGCCAGTGATGATGCTACATAATAAAATACGTGACGTTGATGTCGGGGATATTATTGAGCTAATAGCCACAGACCCATCTACCGAACGAGACATTCCCAAGTTCTGTGCATTTCTTGGTCATAGCTTAATGGATAAACAAGAGCGCGATAAAAAATATTATTACTATATCCAAAAAGCGGACACTGCTGTCCGAGACTAGCCTTCGTACTCTTCAAATAATAAGCTGATTGCCGCCAGTGCATCGGGGTCTTCAGCCTTGATCTGGTTGGCAATATGATGCTGGAAATAATAGCGGAAGTGGGGGTTATCGCTAGTCGGGTAGAGGCAGGGGTCACCGGGCAAAACCGGTGTAGTACTGACCAGGTCTTCATTAATTATCATACCTTCGATCGTGCCATTATTGAGCAATCGCCAGCTAAGAATTTCTGTTAATACAATACTGTCGCTGTCTTCGGCATTTAACATGGCATGAGTACCGATGGTGTCTGGAATCTCCTGAATAATATCGGTATCGCCAGCTTGTTCAAACTCAAAGTAATCAGCGGCAGTTTCCAGTTCCAATACTTTATGAGCTGGGGCTTGGGAGAAAATACATTCCGTCGCCATATCATAATAGCCCTCGTATTGACCGTGCTGCTGATGATTTAACTCTTCACAGGGCATAACCTGGTTGAGCCAGGGTACCATGCCGACTACTTCTCCATTGTCTCGCAGTCCCCAGCATAAAATTTTCATCGCATAGAGCTTTTCCGGCTCACAGGTGCTGTTAGAGTAGAGCATGCACATACCATCGTGCTCCGGTGAAAGCCGAATAATGCGTTCATTCTTTAACGTGGAGAGCGTTTTTTTGGAAAAAAGATCGACAACATTATTGTTGTCGCGGTTTGCATCGCCTGCACCGTTACGGGGGATAAGCGTGGTCATGAGTGTACCTCCATCTTTACAGCTGATGAAAATAACCGCAGCGCCAGTGTGTTGCCTCAACCGCTACGAGTACGTATAAATTATTGTTTACTTCGTCTCAATCTACATTCGCTATAGATCTAATTATAGTCTTTTGTGAGCAGATGGCTAGCATTGATTTAAGCCCTGTCAAAGCATTCTATAAAAGCTGGCTTTGCTGTATTATGCTGAGCTTATTTTTTATAACTCTATGCAAATCAGTTGGTTGTGTGATCGAATATTATTTTGCCTACGGCAATGATGGGCATAAATCGGAGTTTTAGTAAACCATTTAAAAATCATATGCTTAACCCACTTTTCTTAGGTTTGTTTTAGAGGACTTGCAATATTCTTGCAATATTCTTGCAAAAAGAACTCTAGCCGGAGCGTATGTTTCTACTATTTTGTAGAGGGTTTCGACGGCGTCGAACTCCCACCTAAACCACTCGCCGCGCTCCCGGTACTCACTTAATTCGTAGTGCATAAGCTGCTCTACGTTTAGCGCAATCCTCTTTGTCGCAAAGGCCATTTCATAAACAATTTTTAATTCTCTCGGGTTCCCTGTTTGCATTTGGGCCAGCCTGTTAGGTGTTGAATCTGACATGCCGATTTTTAAAAAATCTTTCCCGTCTGCTACGAAATAGACCGCCGTTGATTTGCGCGCTGGCTCTACAGGGGCTTTACGACAGTCCAGCCACGCCAACCATTCACCCGCCCTGAATATGCCATCAACATCA
>NZ_JAQWFR010000010.1 GCF_029238675.1 Oceanicoccus sp.
TTCAGATGACCGTTACCCTGATCAACCCAATCGCGATGGACGAAGGTTTACGCTTCGCAATCCGTGAAGGTGGTCGTACTGTTGGTGCGGGTGTTGTTGCTAAGATCATCGAATAATCGATTCTTAGCGCGATACCAAAAAGGCTGCCTTCGGGTGGCCTTTTTTATACCCGTCATCCCCGCCTGTGCGGGAATGACGGGTAAAGTGAAACTGTAAATAGTTGAATGGAAGTCGATGGAATTATTCTCTCTGGTTAAAGCCCGCTTAATTAAACGTTATAAACGTTTTCTGGCTGATGTTATTTTAGAGAGCGGCGAGCAAGTGACGGTACATTGCCCCAACACCGGTGCTATGACTGGCTGCGCTGAACCCGGCTCAAAGGTGTGGTTATCAACCTCCGATAATCCAAAACGAAAATATTCTAACACCTGGGAGCTAGTACAAACTCCAGAAAACTATATGGCCTGCATTCACTCCGCCAAGGCTAACGATTTAGTGAAAGAGGCCATCGAGGCAGGAGTGATCAAAGAACTACAGGGCTACGACTCCATCCGTACAGAAGTAAAATACGGCAAAGAAAAAAGTCGCATAGATTTATTGTTAGAGCGTGATGCACAGCAGTGCTATATAGAAGTAAAAAGCGTCACCTTATTGCTGGACGGTAGCCTCGGCGTTTTTCCCGATGCCGTTAGTGATCGTGGTCGCAAGCATCTTCGCGAGCTTATAGAAATGGTGCAGCAGGGCCATAGGGCGGTGTTGTTTTTCTGTGTTCAGCATACTGGGATTAAGCGAGTAGCCCCTGCTGATGCCATCGATCAAAAATACGGTGATACTTTTCGTGAAGCCATAGCCGCGGGTGTTGAGGTGTTGGCGTATCAGGCGGACATAAGTCCTGATCTTATTTGCTTACATAGACCCTTGCCGATATTACCCCGTCAGCCATAACTGATACGGTTAATACTTAGTAAAAAACGAACCCCTCATGCTATGATATTTTTTTAACCTTTGTCATTCCCGCCTTCGCGGGAATGACGGTAAATTTTTTATATGTTTAGTTTTTTTGAAAAGCTGATTGACCCCTTCCCCCCGGTGAGTCCCACCAAGCCACCCAAAGGGGTGTATGCCTTTTGCCGCCACTATACGCAAGGTATAGAACGCTATTTATTTTGGATGGCAGTCACCACCGCTATTTTGGCGGTATCGGAAGCCATGCTCTACGGCATTTTGGGGCAGTTGGTTGATTGGCTGGCGAGCAAGGATAGAGGTGATTTTCTTGATCAGGAATGGCCGACATTAGTAGCCATGTCGGTTTTCTTGCTGTTGTTTATTCCTATTGTCGTGGTGATTAATTCCATGCTGGTTCACCAAACCTTAATGGGTAATTTCCCCATGCGGGTTCGCTGGCAATCACACCGATATTTATTGGGGCAGAGCTACGGCTTTTTTCAAAACGAGTTTAGTGGGCGCGTTGCCACTAAAGTGATGCAAACGGCGCTGGCTGTTCGAGAGTCCGTGATGAAGGTGTTGGATGTGATGTTGTTTGTCACCGTGTACCTGGTCACTACCATTATTCTTGTGGCCAATGCTGATTGGCGGCTTTGTATACCTATACTGGCTTGGTTGGTGGGCTATATATTGACACTGCGTTTTTTTGTACCACGTTTGCAATCTATCTCCATGCGCCAGGCTGATGCCCGTGCGTTAATGACGGGGCGTATTGTAGATAGCTATACCAATATCCTGACGTTAAAATTATTTTCCCATTCAAAGCGCGAGTCTGACTATGTACAGCATGGAATGAATGAGTTTTTACAGACCGTTCATCCCCAAATGCGCCTGGTGACCTGGCTCAACATTTTTGTCTGGTCCCTTAATATGTTGTTGGTGTTTGCCACTGCCGCCGCTGGTATTTTCTTATGGTTAGAGGCTGCGATTACCCCGGGAGCAATAGCCATTGCTATGAGTATTGCGGTGCGTATTACTGGTATGTCCCATTGGGTGATGTGGGAAACCAGTAACTTATTTGAAAATATCGGTACCGTACAGGACGGTATTAACACCGTTTCTAATGAGCAAAAGGTCAGTGACAATGGTGACGCTAAACCTTTACAGGTAAAGCGGGGCGGGATTGATTTCCAACAAATCAGTTTTAGCTACAATGCCCGCAAAGCGGTATTTGAAAATCTTGACCTGAATATTAAGCCCGGTGAGAAGGTCGGTATCGTTGGGCGCTCCGGTGCGGGTAAATCGACGCTGGTGAATTTGCTGCTGCGTTTTTACGATTTAGATAGCGGGAATATTCGTATTGATGATACAGATTTGCGAGATGTTACCCAGGAAAGTTTAAGGGCATCAATAGCTATGGTTAGCCAGGATACATCCCTGCTATTTCGCTCGGTGCGTGAGAATATTATGTTTGGTCGCCCGCAGGCCACAGAGGAAGAGATGCTGGAAGCGGCACGCCGCGCCCATGCGGAAGACTTTATCCAGCAACTGGAAGATAGTCATGGCCGCCGCGGCTACGATGCCCATGTGGGTGAGCGTGGTGTCAGCCTCTCCGGCGGGCAGCGCCAGCGTATAGCCATTGCCAGGGTCTTGCTAAAAGATGCGCCGATTCTGGTACTGGATGAAGCCACCTCTGCGCTGGACTCTGAAGTGGAGGCCGGTATTCAAGAGAGCCTGTATACCTTGATGGAAGGTAAAACGGTACTGGCCATCGCCCACCGTCTCTCAACCATCGCCGCTATGGATCGTTTGATCGTATTGGACGAGGGGCGCATTGTAGAGCAGGGCAGCCACGCCGAGTTAATTGATAATCATGCACTGTATGCCCAGCTCTGGGCTCATCAAAGTGGCGGGTTCCTGGGTTTAAGGTAAGTATTAATCCCTACCTACTGCCCCGGTTTTGACAACTATTACCGCGAAAATCATGATGTGATTGTCAGGCTTGGGGCTAAAATTAGCCTTCAATGATTTAATAACCAGGTCGATAATAGTTTAATGGCTTTGCCTTCTAACGATTGGCTAAGGAGCGATGAAGTGACTTCGATATTCGAAGCCAGTGCAGAATTAAAAGTCTTGCCAACAGCAGTTGTGCAACAGTTCAAGTTAACTAAAGAAGAGTCGGTATTGTGTTTAGGTTTGGTTCAAGGTAAATCCATCGACGATGTAGCGGATGAAGTTCATCAACCCAGAGAAATCCTGCGTCACCAATTCCATACTTTGCTAGAGAAAACCGGTACCGACACTGAAGCCAAGTTGGTAACGGTGGTACTTTCCAGCGCCGAGTAATTTTTCCCTAAGATGAAATAACGTCCCTGCTGGCAATCTGTAGCTGAAACCAGCGGTCATCAGAGGCGCGTAAGCGGCGACTGACTTCACGGCCAATATTCATTTGGATAATTAAAAACTGTTCCGGGTCTTGCTGGTATAAGCTTAGCAGGGCGGAAGAGGGGATTTTAATCGCCGTGCAGTCTGTCTCTGCCCGTACCGATGCGCTGCGCGGGGTAAAGTCAATCAGGGCCAGTTCGCCAAAGCAGTCGCCATCCTCGGCATAGCGTAAAATATACTCCTTGGCATCATGCTGCTTAAAAATCACTGTACGGCCCTGCTCAATTAAATAGAGCGAGTCCCCCTTTTCACCCTGGTGAAAAAAGTAATCTCCCGCTACTACCTTAAAGGTTTCAGACTGCCCAAGAATCAGTGCAACACTGTTATCATTAATCGCGCCAAAAAATGGCATCGACTGTAATAAATGAATGCGTTCTTCTGCGGTCATGGCCGGTTTCCTATCAACGTAATTTACCACACAGTAAAGCGTTTGCTGCCCGTTTTTGCCAGTAATAAAGTGCCATCTGTAATTGGTGTGCAAATACAGGCGGCATTGGAGCGTTTTTTAGGCAAAAAAAAGGCCTCTAAATGATAGAGGCCTAAGAAAGGTGGAAACCTGAATGGCATGTTATCTCGATCTGGAGAAGCCATTGCTGGCTTGTTGACGAGATAGGCCGAAGTAAATTTAGATGGCCCATTCATAGGGTCAGCACAACCGTTTACGCATTCTGAAGTGTTTAAACAGCTGTTTTTAAATTCCAATATAGAATATATAAAGCCACGCTCATTTTAAAGCTAGCAGCTTCTCAAACTTGCTCAATTGTGGAAAATTACCACTAATTAATGGCTTTAACGCTATTTATTACTGGTTGTGTGTACTTACTAATATGGCCGGTATGGCCACCGCCCGGGTGGGGCAGCAGCTCCAGTTGCTGATTAATGCAGCGGGGCATTTCATTAGCGCTATGGCTAACATAAAGAATATGGCAATCACCCCGTTCAGCGATTTTATCGATCAATGTCAAAATCAATTCCCGGTGGGGTTTATCCAGTCCAATGCAGGGCTCATCCAAAATCAATACCAGCGGTGACTTCACCATCGCTCGCGCCAGCATCGCCAACCGTTGTTGGCCAAAAGACAGCCGGTTAAAAAACTGGGTAGCAATATCTTCCAGACCCATCACCTTTAACCAATCCAGCGCGATCTTGCGGTCCTTGCCGGTGCATTGCTGGTAGAGGCCGACACTGTCGTACAGTCCCGAGGCAATAACTTCAGCAACACGGGTGCGGCCAACGTGATTAAGCTGCAGCTGCGTATTTACAATACCAAATTTCTGCTTTAGTTCTTGTACGCTTTCACCGCTGCCACGGGTATTACCAAACAGCTTGATATGTTGGCCATAGGCTTTGTGATTATCACCGCTCAATAAACTTAATAGTGTCGATTTACCCGCGCCGTTAGGTCCGGCAATCACACAGTGCTGCCCCCAATCCAGACGCCAATTGATATCCGTTAAAATAGCCTGGTCGTTATAACTGACATTAACATGCTGTAAATCCAGCAGCGATTGCTCTTTATCTACTGTGTAATGACGTTCGGTGGCCAGAGGCAAATCACCAATACTGATAGTCTGTTGCTGCGCCACAGTTTTGGTCAGTACCTCATCATGCTCACCACAGGCTTGAATCTTGCCATGTTTCAGCCACAAAATATGATCAATACTGCCGGGGATCTCATCAGTCTGCTTGATCAACAGCAGCACTTTTAGGGGTGATTGTAATAGCTGGTCAATTAAGATTTTAAGTTCAGTTTGCGATTGCTTATCAAGACCTTCGAAAGGGTTATCCAAAATCAACAGCCTGGGCTGATTGAATAAAGCCCTGGCCAATAAGGCTTTACGGCTTTCACCTGTCGATACAAAGCGAATACCACGGTTGAGAATATGATCAATATGACACTGCTTGGCAATGGTATGGAATTGCTCATCAGGCGCTTTTTTCTGCAATATAATTTGCGCCACGGTAGTGCCCATATCGAAGGCGTCATCGCGGTCTTCACTGTCATCGTAGCGAATATCGTGGTCAATCAACTTACGCTGTAATTCAAAGCTAAGGTGCAGAATATCCTGCTCTGGGTTAAGGCCTGCCTGCCGTTCAATCGTGCCCCGTTGCGGCCTTAATTGGTCAGTAATTAACTGCGCAATCGCACTTTTCCCGGCCCCATTGCCGCCCAAAATCGCCCACTGCTGCCCCTGCTGCCAGTGCCAGTCAATATCCTGTAAAACGGGGTCAGTTCGGTAAGCAGCCCGAACCTTATTAAAGTGTATAATCGTGTCTTTATTCATGGGCGCGCATCTTACTATAGATGGGTTTGAAATAGTGGTGAGGAAGGGTTAGTGGTAATAAAAACATTTCAGCAGGCGCGGCAGCAGTTAGAGCCATTTAAACCGAGAAAGAAGTGGTATCGCCGCTGGGTAAAGCGCTCTGCCGTTGCATTAATTCTGCGCCAAACGGGAACTGGCCTAGAAACTTTAATGATTAAACGTGCTGATCGTGAAGGCGACCCATGGTCGGGGCATATGGCTTTCCCTGGTGGTAGGGGTGAGTTTGAAGATACTAACAGCTTACATACAGCGCGCCGCGAAACCCGGGAAGAAATTGGTTTGGACACCGATCAACATACCGAGTATCTAGGCCGTCTTTCAGATATAGGTATTCCGCGTTTTCGGGGGCATCATCGAATGGTGGTTACCCCTTATCTTTTTACTATTGATCAGGTGCCAGAGTTAAATCTCAACCATGAAGTGGCCGAAGTAATTTGGGTGCCTTTGGCGTTTTTGGCGGATAACAATAATCGTGAGCAAATGCAGTGGAAGATTAGAGATATGATGCGGGATATCCCTTGTTATTTCTTTGAAGAGAAACGGATCTGGGGAATGTCGTTGATGATGTTGGATGAGCTTGTTGGTTTGGTGAGGTTGCCGCCTGGTTAGCATCTGCGGTAGTGGCGTAGTTAGTGGCGTAGTTAGTGGCGTAGTTAGTGGCGTTTTATGTGGCTACGATTATAATGGCTTTATTGTTGCCGCAAAAACCGCTTAGTCTCTTGCATCAACTTTTTAGTCTCAGTCAAGGGTTTGGCCGCCTCAACTAGCGCCTGCTCTGGAATAATCTCTTTAATATAAGCATCAATTAATTCCAGCAAAACAGGGTTCATATTTTTGTTTTCCCATTCCCAGCGATGCCCTTTAACCAAATTCCCTGTTACCAAACCTTCTTCAAGTCTTAGCCAATTTGCCCCACACTTCGACAAATAATAATCGTTAAGCCGTCCATAACTCATATTCGGCGTATTAGGATTGAAACCATTATCAGGGATATCGCTGGTAATCTTTGTCAGGCTCATTACCCATTGTGTACCTACAGGAAAATTTTCAATCCTGGGGCGGCACAATTTCCCGTTATCACCCCAAACACGAATAGTAGAATTAAACTCTGTAAAATTAACCCTGCGATCATAGTGCGTACGATCAATAGAAAAATCTACGGAATTACCTTTGCCGGCAGTCACACTACCACTCACAATTAAATCGGCTTTTTTATAGGCTTTGGAAAAAGAACCCTGCCATAAACACTCGCAGCTAAAAGCCTGTTGGCTTAATAGCAGTATGCCTGGAAGGCAAAGTTTAAGGAGATAGGGCATTGTCTCGGGCAACCATTAATTTAGTTTGGATTCCCGCGCGCTCAATGATTGACTCAGTATCGCCAGTCGCTGTTCAATACTATGCAGAATGCCGCTGCTGTTTAAACCACAGGCAGCTAATAAATCCTGATGCTTGCCGTGGTCGATAAACGTGTCCGGTAAACCTAAATGCAAGACCGGCAGATTAATACCTTGGCTGCTTAGGTATTCACTAACACCAGCACCAGCACCACCGGCAATAGTGTTTTCTTCCAGCGTGACGATAAGGTCGTGGCTGCTGGCCAGTTCATCAACTAACTGTTCATCTAAAGGTTTAACAAACCGCATATCGGCAACAGTGGCATTCAATTTTTCAGCGGCGGGCATAGCGTCGGCTAATAAGGTGCCGAAGTTTAAAATAACAACGCCTTTGCCTTGGCGGCGAATAATACCTTTGCCAATTTCCAGTGCTGTCATTTCTTGTTCGATGGTAGCGCCGGGGCCTGTGCCTCTTGGGTAACGAACAGCGGCGGGGCCCTGAAATTTAAAACCGGTATACAGTAGTTGGCGGGTTTCGTTTTCGTCTGAGGGAGCCATAACTAACATATTAGGTATGCAGCGCAAAAAGCTCAGGTCAAAGCTACCGGCATGGGTTGGGCCATCTTCACCAACAAGCCCAGCTCTATCAATACCAAATAAAACGTCAAGATTTTGTAACGCAACATCATGAATTAGTTGGTCATAGGCGCGCTGCAAAAACGTTGAGTAAATAGCAACAACAGGTTTTAAACCGTCGCAGGCCATGCCTGCAGCTAAGGTCACTGCATGCTGTTCCGCAATCGCCACATCGTGATAACGCTCTGGAAACTGTTTGGAAAACTCAATCATGCCCGAGCCTTCACCCATGGCTGGGGTGATACCAATTAACAGTTCATCCTGCCTTGCCATATCGCAAAGCCAATCGCCAAACACTTTCTGGTACTTGGGTTTTTTTGAGGCGGCAGGTTGAGCTGGGGCAACACTGGGTTTAACTTCAATTTTATTAATAGCGTGATAGCCCACCGGGTCTTTTTCTGCTGGCGCAAAGCCTTTGCCTTTTTGCGTCATGATATGCAGTAGTTGCGGGCCAGGTAGTTCGCGCATATTGCGAATGGTGTTGACCAGGGTGGGTAAGTCATGGCCGTCGATGGGGCCGATATAGTTAAAGCCCAACTCCTCAAAAATAACACCGGGTGCCACAAAGCCTTTCATAGATTCTTCTATACGACGAGCAACACCCCAAGCCTGCGGAATTTTGGATAGCACACTTTTACTGCCGGCGCGCAGGTTGGTATAAGCCTTACTCGCCCAGATTTTTGAGAAGTAAGTATTTAAGCCGCCGGAGTTATGAGAGATGGACATTTGGTTGTCATTCAGGATAACCAGCATATCGGCATCAACATGGGCGGAGTGGGCTAGTGCTTCAAAAGCCATACCGGCAGTCATGGCGCCATCACCAATGACGGCAACGGTTTTGCGATCAATACCCTGTTGTCTTGCCGCCAATGCCATACCCAATGCGGCGCTGATGCTGGTGCTGGAGTGGCCCACACCAAAGGTATCGTATTCACTTTCGCTGCGCTTGGGGAAGCCGGCCAGACCATCCTGGGTACGAATGCCGCTCATTTGTTCGCGACGGCCGGTGAGGATTTTATGGGGATAGGTTTGGTGGCCTACATCCCAGACAATGCGGTCGTCGGGTGTTTGATATAAGTAGTGCAGGGCGACGGTCAGTTCGACCACTCCTAAGCCGGCGCCAAAATGGCCGCCACTTTGACCGACACAGTACAGCAGGTATTCACGCAGCTCATCGGCCAGTTGGGGCAGCTGGGTTTCGTCCAGTTGCCGCAGGTCAGCGGTTTCGTTAATGCCGTCCAACAGGGGGGTGCCGGGACGTGAGCGTGGGATTTCAGTGAACATGCGGTCTGTGCTTATGCCTTTTAAGATAGTGCTTTTAAGATAATGCGCTGCAATACGCAGAAGGAGAATTGTAACTCAAAAGTTGTATAAAAACTCGCTGTAGGGTGGATTAGCATAGCGTAATCCACCAATGTGGGTGGACTCATGCCGGATTACGCTGCGCTAATCCAGCCTGCGGGTGCGGTAATGGTGAGGTTTTAGTGGCTGCGGGAGATAATATAACTGGATAAATCCTTCAGGGTTTGGGCGCTATCGCCAATGCCTTCCAGTGCGGTCAGCGCTTGCTGATGCAGTTGTCGAGCCTTCTCTTTGGCCCCACCTAGCCCCAACAAAGCGGGGTAGGTGGGCTTGTTCAGGGCTTGGTCGGCGCCCTGGGTTTTGCCCAGGGTGGCGGTATCGCTTTCGATATCCAGAATGTCGTCCTGTACCTGGAAGGCCAGGCCAATGGCTTCGGCATAGCGGTCCAGGTCCGCTAATTGCTGTGTGCTGGCGTTGGCCAAGATGGCACCCATAGCAACGGCAGCCCGGATCAGGGCACCAGTTTTTAAGCGGTGGATGATTTCCAGATGTTCGAGATCAATGGTTTGGTCCGCGGCGCCAAGGTCAATGGCCTGTCCCCCTACCATACCCTGCTGGCCTGAAGCGGTGCTGAGTATTTTTACTAATGTCAGTTGGGTTTCTGCGGGGCACTCTTCCAGTTCGGTTAGCAATTCAAAGGCGCGGGCTTGCAGGGCATCGCCGGCCAATATGGCGGTGGCTTCATCAAAGGCCTTATGGCAAGTGGGCTGGCCACGGCGCAGGTCATCGTCATCCATGGCGGGTAAATCGTCATGGATTAAAGAGTAGGCATGGATCATTTCTACAGCGCAGGCGACTTTATCCGCATTGCTGGAGGCTGAAGTGTCAGGGTTGATGGCGTTAGCAGCTGCATAAACGAGTACCGGCCTTACCCGCTTGCCACCATTAATTAAACTGTATTGCATGGCTTGTTGTAATCGAGCCAGATATTCACTGCTGTCTGCCGGGGAATAGGGTGAAGCAAAACTGCCTACATAGAGGTTTAATGCACGATCTGCCCGCTGCTTGGCCTGTTGCAGATAGGCCTGGAAAGACTGGCTCATTATGACTCGTCGTCCTCGTCAAAGTCTTGATCGAGGTCGACGGCTTTGAGTTTGCCGTTTTCTTCCACCAGCATTTGTACTTTTTGCTCGGCCTGGGATAGGGCCGTTTGGCATTCGCGGGTCAGCTTGATGCCCTGCTCAAAGGCTTTTAAGGATTCTTCAAGGGTGAGATCGCCGTTCTCCATATCTTCGACCAGCTCTTCCAGCTGGTCCAGGGCTTCTTCGAAGTCGACGCTTTTTTTGGCTTTGGCCATGTAAGGCTCCTGAAACGGGTTGCTCTGGGCTTATAAAATCGGGGCCAAGGTAACCGAGGGGCAGGTTTGGGTCAACCTCTGTAGGGTGGATTGCAATCCCTGAAAGGCTGTGGGCTCAAGTCTGCCTGCAAAAGGCCGCTATTCTTCTAACAAAAGCATTTTTACCCGCAGTAAATATTTCTTGCCTGATAGCACTTCCCGGCTGTACTCGCGTAAGATTAAGGCTAGACTGTAAGTATTGGAAAAGTAGAGAGTTTCTCAGCCTAGAGCGGTTGAGCTACCCTTAGGCATAGACACAAGCGATTAGGAGTTTGGCAGTGGATTTAGCAACCCTTATAGGCATTATCGGTGCAATGGCTATTATCATCGCCGCGATGGTACTCAGTGGTGGCGTTGGCATGTTTGTTGATGTTCCATCGGTATTGATTGTTATTGTCGGTAGTATCTTTGTGGTGATGGCAAAATTTGGCCTGAGTCAGTTTTTGGGTGCCGGCAAAGTGGCTGCCAAAGCCTTTATGTTTAAAGTGGAAGATCCCGCTGAGACGATCGATGAAATTGTCGGGCTGGCAGATGAAGCGCGCAGGGGGGGCTTATTGGCCCTTGAAGGTAAGGAATTAAGCAGTGACTTTCTGCAGGGAGGGATCCAGCTACTGGTTGATGGTCACGACCCGGATGTGGTCAAAACACTGCTCTCCAAAGATAAAGACAAAGCCGTTGAGCGTCATTCCCTGGGTGCAGATATTTTTGCGGCCCTGGGTAATGTGGCACCGGCAATGGGGATGATCGGTACTCTGGTTGGTCTGGTAGCAATGCTATCCAATATGGATGACCCCAAGTCAATCGGCCCGGCCATGGCAGTAGCACTATTAACCACACTCTATGGTGCAATGCTGGCGAATATGGTCGCTATTCCTATTGCAGATAAATTAAGCCTGCGCCGCGGCGAAGAAGATATGAGTAAAAGCCTGATTATTGATGCGTTGCTGGCGATTCAGGGCGGTCAAAACCCCAGGGTGATTGACTCCATGCTGCGCAATTATCTACCCGAGGGTCAGCGCGAAAAGGTTGACGAGTAGTGATCAGTTTTAGCCAGCGGTATAACCATTCATGAGTGACGAAGAAGCTAATTGTCCCGAATGCCCACCACCGGGTGCCCCCAGCTGGATGGCAACTTTTGCGGATTTGATGTCGCTGTTGATGTGTTTTTTCGTGTTGCTGTTATCTTTTTCTGAAATGGACGCGATGAAGTTTAAACGGCTTGCGGGTTCTATGGCCCAGGCCTTTGGTGTGCAAAATAAACTGGATGTTAAAGACCCGCCAAAGGGCACCAGTATTATTGCACAGGAGTTTAGCCCGGGTCGTCCTGACCCCACTCCGATTAATCAAATTTATCAACACACCGATGATTTAACCGAGCTATCTTTGGAGGTGAATGCCTCGGAAGAATATGATGTGCAGGCCGGTATTGACGGGCAAGAAGCAGGCGTGCCCGATAGTGAAGAAAAAAAAGAGTCGGTTGATGAACAGGATGTTATTGAAAAAATTGAAGAGCTGATTAAAGCAACGCAGCAGGATGCCCGAGAGTTAGCGCAAGCCCTGCAAGATCAAATTATCAAAGGTGAAGTCGAAGTAGAAACCCAGGGTCGGCAAATTATTGTCAGGATTCGGGAGAAGGGTTCTTTTGCTTCCGGCTCGGCGGAGCTGGCGGGTAATTACTTGCCCCTGCTGCAAGAAATGCGCGATGTGCTGTCTACTAAAGAAGGTGATATTTCTATTCAGGGACATACTGATGATATTCCGATTAAGACCTCGCGTTTTCGTTCTAACTGGGAGCTATCTACCAGCCGGGCTGTTTCCGTTGCCCATGCCATTTTTGATGGTGGCATTTTAAATCCGAATCGTGTTCAGGTGAGTGGCTTTGCCGCTACTAAACCCCTTGCCAGTAATGAAACAATAGAAGGCCGCGCTAAAAACCGCCGCGTTGAAATTGTGATTCAACAGGGTTTGGGGGGCGAGGCGATGCAGCAGGGCCTGCGCAACTTAAAAGAAAAAGATCCTGAGTTTTACCAGTCACTGGAATTGGAGCCACAGGATAGTGCACCAGCCTTTAATCTGGATCGATCAGATATTTTTTAAATAGAAGAGAGTTATGAACGAAGAACGCCGCCGTTATTTTAGAATTGATGACTCTATGGGAGTCTCCTATCGCTGTATAGGTAACGAAGAGGCAAAGGTCTTTACTAAGCAGTCCCTGGAACATGGTGGCGCGTTTGATTTTGCGGCTAACTTTGATAACCGTATTCAAACTTTATTGGATACCTGCAAAATTCAAGTGCCGGTAGCCGCTGAATTAATTGATTTGATGAATAAAAAACTCAACTTTGTGATTGCACAAATGGATGTGGATTCTGAGTTGATGCACAAAATTGCTTATTCGTTAAAGCAGGTTAATGTCAGTGCCTGCGGTATGGCTTTTGCTAATGAGGAGGTGTTGAAAAAAGGGCAGTTATTGCAGTTGGATATTATGCTGCATCCCTCTGAGCTGCATGTTTCTGCTTTAGCAGAAGTTGTTGACTGTATACCGCTGGATGTTGGTGAGGTGCAGGATGATAAAATCTGTTTTGTACGGGTTGATTTTACTGAAGTAAACGGTAATGATCAGGAATTATTGATCCAGCATATTGTCAAACGTCAATCAGAAATACTGAAACAAAAACGCCGGTTGGCTGACTCTTAAGAGGTATTATCACAAAAAGGAGTTGGGTTTGTGCAAATACTACGATTGAATAAAGCTGGTCACCCTATTGACTGGCTGCATTGGCAGGATGCGGTTTGCCTTATCTCCCGTGAGTTAGTGTGTTGGAGTATGGGTGATATTATTTTTAATATCCACGGTGGCTACAACCGTTTAACTGAAAAACGCTCTGTGATTGAGTTGCCTAGTATTATCGCCTGTGGGGGTGAAAAACTGGCCCGGGTTAAAAGCAAGTCTCCTTTAAGTAACCGAGCCCTTTTTGAGCGTGACAATAATCAATGTATGTACTGCGGTCATTTTTTTAATGCCAAAGAGCTAACCCGGGATCATATCATTCCCAGCTCCAGAGGTGGCCGAGATATATGGGAGAATGTGGTTGCAGCCTGCCGTCGTTGCAACCAGCATAAGGCAAATCGAAAATTGAATGAAACCAATTTGGAATTATTGGCATTGCCTTATCGGCCAAACCCTGCAGAATATTTAGCGCTGGTAAATAGTCGGCGTATTCTGCCAGAGCAGGCAGATTTTTTAAGTAAGCAGTTCTCTGCGAATTGCCGTTGGCAAATGCCAGTGGTGCATTAATTTTTTGGAGTTGTTATGTGGCCTGCCTTTGTTATCGCTTTGTTATCCGGTTTATGTATCGGTTATTGGGTAGGTAGAAATACCCGTTCTTCCTCCGCCTTTGAAGCGGAGCAACAATTAGAGCAGGCCGGGCAGGATTTAGAGCAGGCCCGCAGCACACAAAAGTTGTTAGAGCAGCAGGTGGCTGATTTGAAATATCAGTTAGGGGAAGAGAAAAAAGCCCGGGCTTATGCTGAGGGGCGTGATAACAGTTAGTTCTGTCACTCCCGCCTTCGCGGGAATGACGGGGTGTTTTATGACAGAGGGTTTTATGATGGGAAGCTGATAGCAATCCCCTCGCAAACCCCTAAATACAAATTTTATTCAGTTCACTATCCACTTTATTGGCTGTGTCTTGCTGGTCATGAGCCTTTTCAGAAATAATACCTAATCCGGCACTGACTTCGCGAATCTGGTCGGCAATACTCGACATTTGTTGGTTAATACTATCAGTGGCATTATTTTGCATGGCGGTACCTTCGGCTATCTGCATGGCCAGACTATCGACATTGGCAACAACGGATTGTACCTGTTGTAAAACGCTTTCCACTTGTTGGCTTTGTTCAAGGCTGTTGCTGCTAAGTAGTCGCCCCTGTTCCATCGCTGCTACAGCGCTCTGGGCTTTCTCCTGTAAACCTTCAACCATAGTTTGTATCTCACCGGTTGAATCCTGGGTACGGTGGGCCAGGGCTCTTACCTCATCTGCTACCACCGCAAAGCCACGACCTTGCTCACCGGCACGGGCCGCTTCAATGGCCGCGTTTAAGGCTAGCAGGTTAGTCTGCTCGGCAATACCGCCGATCACATCCAGTACTGAGCCAATTTGCGCACTTTCTTCCTGCAGGCGGGCAATATTTTCGCTCATCAGCGCTACGTTATTGACCAGCTCTTTCATCGAGGCCTGGTTGGAGTTCGAGGCTCCTGACCCCAGCTCCAGCGACTCCAGTGCCTCGCCAATGGTTGAGGTAATTTGACCGGCAGTGTCAGACAGGGTTGAGGATGTGTCGGCAATTTGGCCGATAGACTCGGCAATATTAAGGGCTTCCGAACTGCTGGTTTCCAGCTGCTGAACTGAGTTGGACATTCTTTGAGCCTGATCCTGAGAGCCTTGTAAGACATTATTGGCATCACTACGAATATTGGTCATTACATCACGCAGATCCTCAATAAAGCGATTGAGAGTATTGCTGATTGCGGCCAGCTCATCTGAACCGGGGTCTTGCAGCGGGTTTGATGGGGCTGTTTCAGTGCTGATGACCAGATTCAAGTAGGTATCCAGCTCGTTCAGGCGGTTGACCACCTGAGTCTTAATACTCCAGGCTACTACGGCGACCAGTACTATCGCGGCAATGGCCACGGTGAAGATATTAATAGTATCCAAGGCAAAATGGATCACGGCCAGAATGATAATGCTGGCGATTCCTGCCGGTAACAGGGTGCGCCCAAGCAGGCTAGATGAAAATAAAGGCATGGTTTTATCTCGTTTCGTTATAAATAGAGCGATAATGGTTTAATTGTAGCAACTGCTGAAAATTGAGCATGGATATATTCACCTAATCTTTCTATGGGATGGCGCTAAATTTATTTGTTTTGTCGGGGTGGGGCTATGGGCACCAGAAGTGTCATATAGAGTGAGTGTGTTAGGAAAAACTACTTTCATTGCTGGAACTTAAGCCACAATAGACTTAAAGTAGTAACATTATATTTTATGGGGTTGAACGACTACTGGCTGGAGCTCTGACGGAGTGCCCGCAGCGGCCACTTTTATTAACAGGATTGAATGCACTGGTAGATAGGTAGATAGGTAGAAAGGTAAAAACATGGATTTGGTCATCGATAAACTGTTTACCCAGTTAGAACTGGAATCATTAAGGGGTGAGGCGCCAACACCGCTCTATCACCAGATGTATACCTTGCTGAAAAGCCGTATTTTGGACGGTTCTATTGCCCATAGCACTCAGATGCCTACGGAGCAGCAATTAGCAGAAGCTTTTAATATATCCCGTATTACCGCTAAGCGGGCGATGGATGAATTAGCCGCTGAGGCGTTGGTTGAGCGCCGTCGTGGTAAAGGCACCCATGTTACTCACCATTACAGCCCTGAGCCTGTGCCGGCACCATTGACGGGGATGTTGCAGAAGTTGGCCAGTACGGATCAGAATACCAAAATCAAAGTACTTGATGTGGGTATGCTGGTGCCACCGGGTGATATTCGGATTGAGCTGGGTTTGCAGGATGATGAAAAAGCCCATCGTGTTGTTCGGGTGCGAAGCACTGAAAATGGCGAGCCCTTTGCGCACTATATAAGCTGGACAGTAGGTATGAAGGAGGGCTTTAGTCGCAGCGACCTGGAAACTCGCGTTCGTTATGACATTATGAAAGAAAATGGCCATGAAGTGACTCGCATTGACCAGAACCTGACGGCTATCAGTGCCCAGGAATTTGTTGCCAATGAGCTGGATATGAAAGTTGGTGAGCCCGTGCTTAGTCTTACCCGTCGCTCGTTTACTGAAGACGGCCGTCTGGTTGATATTCTCTACTGCCACTATAACCCCAAGCGTTTTCAACACCGCATGTCTATGGATATGGACGACTACCGCGGTTAGACGCTATTTAACCACCTGAAGTCATAGTCCGCTATAATTGCCCCTCATAATTCCCGGAGGCAAAACGCAATGAGCGAAACAATTTTACTAACTGGCGCCAATGGCAAAACCGGTAGAGCTATCTTAAAAAAACTGGTTGGCTTAAAGCTGGTAGTAAAAGTTTTTATCCGCGATAAAAACCAATGGCAGGATTTAAAGGCATTGGGTGCAGCAGGTTTTGCTGTGGGGGATATGTTAGATGTTGATAGCATTGATAGTGCCGTTATGGGTTGTCAAAAAATTATCCACGTTGGCCCACCCATGCACCCTGATGAAAAAACCATTACCCAATCATTTATTGAAGCGGCGATAAAACAGAATATAGGCCATTTTATTTACTATTCCGTAATGCATCCCTTGCGCCGTGATGTTCGTCATCACCGCCTAAAGCTGGACGCCGAAGAAGTGTTGGTTGAGTCGGGTATTCCCTACACCATTTTGCAACCCATTCGTTATATGCAGCATCTTTTACCCATTTGGAATAAGGTAGTAGAGGAGGGGGTGCATGCCATGCCGTTTAATACCGAGGTGATGTTCAACGTGGTGGACCTTGAAGACCTGGCGGAAGCTACAGCCATTGTTGCTGCCGAGCCTGGCCATTATTTTGCCACCTATGAGCTGGCAGGCGTTGAGCCATTAAGCCAAACGGATATGGCAGCGATTATTTCAGATGTGATTGGTACGCCTGTTACAGCCCAGGCTATTTCACAGCAACAGCTAGCAGACAATGCCCGGGAGAAAGGGTTTAACGAAGACAAGGTTGAGCAAATGATGCTTATGAATAAGCACTATGATGACTGTGGCTTTTTGGGTAGCCCGAATGTGTTGCGCTGGATACTGGGCCGCCAGCCCACCCTTTATCGTGAGTTTGTAGAGCGTTTACACCAAGCCTGACAGGGGTTTGGTACAGAGTAGAGGTCAGGTTGTTAGTCAATCAGCATCTGTTATACTTCTGCAACTTAGGGTGATTGTTAGATGTAATGCCCTATAAAGTGCGATCTATTCTTTACTGGTTTATGCACACCCTCGGGTGGTTCCAGTATTGTAAGCAGGAGCTAGAAATATACGGGTGGTAACTGTATTGAAGCCAGGTGAGGCAGTGATGGATTATGAGAAAGTGACTGTAGGAGAAAGGCTGTGTTAATACTAACCCGAAGAATTGGTGAAACTGTTATCATCGGTGATGATGTAAAAATCACTGTATTAGAAGTTCAAGGTAATCAGGTCCGTTTGGGTATCAGTGCCCCCCGTGAGGTAGAAGTCCACCGCGAAGAAATTTACCAGCGTATCCAGCAGGAAAAAGCCGGTAATATTGATCCCGATAATCGTGGCAATCGCTGATTAATAACCGTTAGTCGATGGATTAAGCAAACATTTGATTAAGCAAACATTTGATTAAATAAACATGGATTAAGCAAACAATGGATCAAAAAAAGCGCAACCCTTGGGCTGCGCTTTTTTGTTTGTGGTTCTATCTTTTCGTTTTATCAAAGCTTAGTGAGCAAAATGATCTCTACGTAAGATTGGGTTTAACCAGCGCGTAAAGAAGCCAGTAAACTCGATGGGAGCATCCGTCACTGTGAGGCAGATACACTCTCTATCTTCAGTGACCATAGGTTTATGCTTGTGGCGGCCATCCCGAACCACAAAATCCCCTTCCTTATAAACACCGCTTTCATCCGAGAAACTACCCTCCAGTAACATAGTGTATTCATCGCCGGTATGGGTATGGCTGGGAACCTGACCACCAGGCTTGATACGTAACATTTCAACTTTTGAGCCGTTGCTGTCAGTACACAGTCTGGCCGCCTGGATGGACGGAGACACACGGTGCCACTGCAAAGAGTCATAATCATCGGGAATAAACTGCTGCAGTGCGCGGGGCACTCGCGAGTCGCGATTGTTCACTGGGGTAGCTTCCGTCACCTCATCATCAAGCATAGACAGTACACTACTTTTAAGGTTTTCAGATGCTTTGGCGGGTTTTAGCTCTTCCATCAAGTTGGCACCCATACTATTCAGGCGCATAAGATTGGAGCGACATTCATCGCAATGTTCAAGGTGTGTGGAAATACACAGGGCATGGCTAAGCTGTAAGCTGCCTGCTGAAAACGCTGCGAGTAATTCCGGGGCTGGGTGATGGTTCGCCATCTGTATCTACCTCTTTAACAACAATTCTAATTTCTGTAATGCCAGGCGGACGCGGGATTTAACGGTTCCCAGCGGCAGTCCCAATTCGTCTGAAGTCTCCTGGTGGCTTTTGCCCTCCAGGTATACCTTCGCTAATACTTGCGCCTGCTCAATCGGCAGCTGCTTTAGGCCTTCATGGATCTTGCTTTCAACCCGCTGCTGTTGAGCCAGTTGAAAAGGGTCTGGACCTTCATCTTCCATATTATTGAAGATTTCGGTCGGATCAATTTCTGTACTGAAGCGGCCATTGCGCCTTAGATAGTCAATCCTGGAGTTTCTGGCCAGGGTAAAAATCCAGGTAGAAACCGCCGCCATATCGGGCTTGTAGGTATGGGCTTTATTCCATACCTTGATCATTACCTCTTGGGCTAGTTCATCGGCTAACAGGGCTGCACCTGGTTCCCGGGCTAAACTATAGGACCTGAGTAGCGGTGCAAAATGATCAAATAACTGCTCAAAGGCCAGTTTGTCGCGGTCTTCAGCGACTTTTGCCATTAGCTGTTTGAGCCTGGCATTACGTTCAGCATTAGAAACACCGGCCTTACTGCTTACTGTGGACATACGGGCCTTCCTCTTAAGGGGATTAGACATTATGTTCACCTATCATAGTGTGTTTCTCGGCTATGGCCTATTGGAGTTTTATTTTTGTACGGGCATGGGCACAGTATGGATCACAGGGCCTGCTTATTCAGTCGGCTTTGGGGGAGGTATTTAATCCAATTAGGAAAAACAGGCGTATAATTTCGAACAAGATGAATGGATATACAAGGGCTCCAGAGTGGTTTCGGGAGCATCTTATAACAGTCTGTTAAAACAAGTTAACTGTGGGCCCAATGTGGAAGCAGCGCACTATGAGTAACAATCATATTATCGAACTTTTTAAAGCCAGCTACAGCGACATGATGCAGCTGGATCTTGGCCATCTCGACCAGCTATATACCCGCGATATGGTCTTCAAAGACCCGGTACACCAGGTTAGGGGGCTGCCGGCCATGCAGGACTATATGGCGGATATCTCTAGTAATGTTGAAGAATGCCGCTTTGAATTCCTCGACCAGTTGGTATCTGACAATGCGGCTTATATGAAGTGGGATATGCACTTTCGTCATCCTAAACTGGGAGGTGGTCATTTAATTACCGTTAGGGGCATCAGCCAAATTCACTTTGACGAGCAGATTCATTATCATGAGGATGCCTATGATATGGGGCAGATGGTCTACGAGCATATTCCCGTGATCGGGGGTGTTACCCGGTGGCTAAAAGCGCGCTTGGCTGCATAAGCCCATTACAGAGATAATAATAATGTCTGCAATTCAAGAGGTTCAAGGTGAGGTCATTTGGCTGACCGGTGCCAGTACAGGGATTGGCAGGGCACTAGCTATAAAGTTGGCGTCTCAAGGTAATACCGTGATCGCCAGTGCCAGAGGCCAGCAGGCACTGAATGAATTGGCCGCAGAACATGACAATATTATTCCCCTTGCTTTTGATATTAGCCGTGAAGACCAGATAGAAACCGTTCGGAAACAGCTGCTTGAGCACTCCGGCCATCTTGATCGTGTGGTACTCAATGCCGGTACCTGTGAATACCTGGATATTGACCAGCCTGACTGGACGATGATGCAGCGGGTAATGACGGTGAATTATTTTGGCACCATCAACTCCTTGGCGGTAGCCATGCCGTTGCTGGAAGCCAGTGCCAGGCCTCATATCGTTGGCGTGGTGTCCCTGTCCACCGTAGTACCGTTTTCACGTGCCGAAGCCTACGGCTCATCCAAGGCTGCCCTGCAATACTTCTTTGATTCATTGCGAGTTGATTTGGTGAAAAAGAACATTGATGTTACCGTGATTAACCCCGGCTTTGTAAAAACTCCCTTAACGGATAAAAATGATTTCTCCATGCCTTTTCTAATGTCATCAGAGGAGGCGGCTGATCGTATGGCTAACGCGATTGCCAAGAGGCCAGCACAGTTTGATTTTCCCGGACGGTTAAAGTGGATATTGAAAGCGCTGGGTTTTATTCCGGCGTTCTGGAATAAAGTCATAGCACCTTCATTGAGCGTAAAATAGCAGAATAAAAAGAGAGTTATTAGTGAAAATAGCAGTTATAGGCTCAGGAATTTCCGGTTTAAGTTCCGCCTATTTATTACAGCACGATCATGAAATTACCGTATTTGAAAGTGAGGCGAATATTGGCGGCCATACGGCAACGATGGATGTGACGCTACAGGGCAAAGACTATGCCGTTGATACGGGTTTTATCGTCTATAACGATTGGACCTACCCCAATTTTATTCGCTTAATGGATGAGTTAGGTGTGCAATCACAGCCCACAGAAATGAGCTTTAGTGTGAGTTGTGACTTATCTGGCTTGGAATACGGCGGCAATAACCTCAACACCTTGTTTGCCCAGCGGCGCAATATTTTTAGCCCTTCTTATTTAAAAATGATCAAAGATATTCTGCGTTTTAATAAAGAGTCGATTGAGCATTTAGAGTCGGGTCGTATAGAAGAGGGCATTACCTTAGGCGAATATTTAAAAAGTAATGGCTACGGTGAAACCTTTGCCAATAAATATTTGATCCCTATGGGTAGCGCTATTTGGTCAGCCTCTACCGATAGTATGTTTGATTTTCCGTTATTGTTTTTTGTACGCTTCTTTAAAAACCATGGCTTATTAAGTGTTAATAATCGCCCCCAGTGGCGAGTGATAAAAGGTGGGTCCCGGGAATATCTACAGCCATTGACCGCAGGCTTTAAAGATCGCATTCGCGTCAATAGCCCAGTGGCAAGCATCAGCCGTGATGAAACCGGTGTTGATATAAGTCTGGCCGATGGTTCCATAGAGCGCTTTGATCAGGTAATAGTGGCGAGCCATAGTGACCAGGCATTATCCATGTTGAACGATGCTACTGTCGCAGAAAAAGAAGTACTGGGTGCTATTCCCTACCAGAAAAATGATGTGGTGTTACATACCGATGCAAGCATTTTACCCAATAAAAAACTAGCCTGGTCCAGCTGGAACTACTGGCTACGTTCAGAGCGTCAGGAGCAGGCCATACTGACCTACAACATGAATATCCTGCAGGGTATTGAGGCGCCAGAAACTTTTTGTGTCACCCTGAATGCCACAGAGTCAATTGACAGCAGCAAAATATTGGGTCAATACAACTACAGTCACCCGGTATTTTCTCTGCAGTCCGTAGCTGCTGCTGAGCGTTGGGGTGATATTAATGGTGTTAATCGCACCTGGTTTTGCGGTGCTTACTGGGCTAATGGCTTTCATGAAGACGGTGCCAGCAGTGGCATTCGTGTGGCCAAAGCACTGGGTGCAAAGTGGTAAGTGGATGAAAAGTGCAATCTACAAAGGCTGGGTCCGCCATCGTCGCTATACTCCCAGGTATCATAGCCTGCAGTATAAAATTTTTATGATGTTGCTGGACCTGAACGAGTTAGACGAAGTCTTTAAGGGGACCCGGTTGTGGTCTACCAGGCGCTGGGCTTTGGCTCGCTTTAAGCGCGAAGACTTTCTCGGTGATCCTTCTATTCCCCTTGATACCGCCGTCAGGCAGCAGGTTGAAAAGCAAACCGGTATTTATCCGGATGGTCCCATCCGCTTATTGAGCAACCTGCGTTATTTTGGTTTTATTATGAACCCTATTAGCTGTTACTACTGCTTTGATAAGCAAGAGCGGCTGCAAACCATTATCGCTGAAGTGAATAATACTCCCTGGGACGAGCGTCATTGCTACGTGCTATCTTGTGACCCAAGCCGCCAATACCAGCGTATAAGTTTTAACAAAGAGTTTCATGTGTCGCCGTTTAATCCAATGGATGTGCGATACGACTGGCGCAGCAGCTTGCCAGATGACAGTTTGCGTATCAATATGCAAAACTGGCGAGGCGAGGCCGATAAGGAAGTCATGGAATTTGATGCCACTCTGGTTTTGGAGCGAGAAGAAATCAGCGCGACTAAATTACGGCGGCTAATTTGGAGTTATCCATTAATGACCTTGAAAATAGTTGCAGGCATTTATTGGGAAGCTGCTAAGCTATTCGCCAAAGGAGTCCCGGTTTTTGATCACCCCAAAAATAACGAGCCAAAAAAGCCATTAGCTCAACCGTAAAGATAAAGCGCGGGTGAGATAAACCTTAACAGTAACTGGAAATAAATAGAATAAAATACCTATGAGCATTGCAAGCGTAAATAATAAAACCAGCCGCGAAGTTAAAGCCAGTTTTTGGGATGCCATGGCAAAAAAAGCCTTGCTAAAGGCGATGGCTCATATCACCACTGGCCGATTAATTCTTGAAGAGGATGGTGAAGTCTATGAATTTGGTGAGCCAGCAGAGACGGCAAGCCTGATTGCCCATGTGTTTATTCACCACCCCTCAACCTATAAAGATATTTTATTGGGTGGCTCTATCGGTTCCGCTGAAGCTTATATGTTGGGTAGTTGGTCTTCATCAAGTTTGCTGGATGTGATTCGCCTGATGACATTAAATTTGGATATGCTGAATAAAATGGATAATACCCGTCCATTATTGAATCGTATCTCTTCAAAGGTCATGCATCTGCTTAATGCCAATACCCAAAGCGGTTCGCGCAAAAATATTTCCGCTCACTATGATTTGGGTAACGACTTCTTTGCTTTATTTCTTGACCCCACCATGATGTATTCCTCGGCTATTTTTCCTTCGGAAAATGCCAGCCTGGAGGAAGCTTCATTATTTAAGCTGGATAGTATTTGTAAAAAGCTGCGCTTAGGTGAGGGCGACCACCTAATGGAAGTAGGAACAGGGTGGGGCGGTTTAGCGATTTATGCGGCCAAAAACTATGGCTGTAAAGTGACCACTACAACGATCTCACAAGAGCAATATGATTACGCCTGCGCCGCTGTTAAGCGCGAAGGGCTGGAAGATAAAATCACCCTATTGCTGGAAGACTATCGTGACCTGAAAGGTCAGTATGACAAACTGGTTTCCATCGAAATGATTGAGGCCGTTGGCCACGAATACTACGACAACTACTTTGCAAAATGTTCCAGCTTATTAAAAGATGATGGTTTGATGTTAATCCAGGCAATTACCATTGCTGACCAGCGTTACCAGCAAGCCAAGCGTACGGTTGATTTTATCCAGCGTTATATTTTCCCGGGAGGTTGCTTGCCCTCTAATGAAATTATTGCGCAATGCATATCGCGCAATACCGATATGATGATGGTTAATCACCATGATATCGGCCGGGATTACGCTAAGACATTGGCTGAATGGCGCAAGCGTTTCCATACTGAAATTGATACGGTTAAGCAGATGGGCTTTGATGATGTATTCTGCCGTATGTGGGAATTTTATCTTTGTTACTGTGAGGGAGGCTTTGCCGAGCGTGCTATCAGTACTGCGCAAATTGTATTTGCAAAACCGGGCGCCAGGGAGATTACTCCAGCTCATTAAAGGCGCCGCGAACAAGAAACTCCTCAATGCTGCGCTGTTTCAGCTGGGCTGGTTTGCCTGTGTGTTAGGCGGCGATGCGATTGCCTTTGTGGTGACTGCCACCATTCTCTGTATCCATCAGTTATTTGTTGTTAATAAACGTTTTGAATGGTCGTTGATTGCGATTGTCGCAGTTACTGGCTTTGTTGTAGATAGTAGCTTGGCTCATTTCGGTGTGTTTTCTTTTAAGTCATCTTCATTATTCTATATCCCGTTCTGGTTATTTTGTCTGTGGGTGTTATTTGCTACCACTTTAAATCATAGTCTTGAATGGTTAAAAAACTGGTTGTGGCTGGCCGTAATATTGGGTGGTTTTTTCGGTCCAATGTCTTATTTTGCAGGCAGTAGACTGGCTGATGTCGCCTTGTCTTCGCCGCCGTTATTGTCAATGGTGTATATCAGTCTTTGTTGGGCCGTGTTATTACCCGCTTTTTATCTCTATATTCGCTTCCGGGAAGTCCAGTAATTGTGCTTGGTTTTTTGTATAAAACCGGCATGTTACTCCTGCTTTTATCGCAGGTTTACGCTGATAGTCTAACTGTTGTCGGCGATGCCTATGCCCCGGATGGAGATGCATTGCTGTACCGTGAGTTTCATTATTATTCTGATGATGGTATGGACCATCGGGTGGTCTATATGACGCAGGATAATATCAAAATGGCTGAGAAGTCTCTTAATTACAGGTCGGGTAAATCTACTCCTGCCGTTAACCACCAAGCCTGGGTGTATCCGGAGAAGATACAAATAGTTTTGGATAAAGACCAGTTATCACTCGCCTATACCGACAATGACAATGAAGAAGACCGCGCTACCCTGGATGCCAATTGGCCGTTGGTCATTGATGCGGGTTTTGATAACTATGTGCGAGAAAATTGGTCATCCCTGTTGAACGGAGCCATTCTGGAATTTTACTTCCCGGCACCAACCCGTATGAGTCTGGTCAATTTAAGAATTAAGCAAAAGCTTTGTTCGGCTGAGCAGCCGGATGATGTTTGCTTTTCGATAAACTCTTCTAATTGGTTTATTCGTTTGCTGCTAGACCCCATTGAGCTAAGCTATGACAAAAATACCAGGCAACTCAGTCGCTTTAGGGGCTTAGGGAATATGATGGATAAAAAAGGCAAAAGTTTGGTGGTAGATATCCGCTACCGTTACCAAAGTCTATGTGTTGACCCCGACAAATGCACTCGAGGGCAGACTCCGGCGAAAATAACTATCGTCATTCCCGCGAAGGCGGGAATCTAGTGCTGTAGATTTCCGCTTTAGCGGAAATAACAGCATAAGCATGCAGGCTGGATTCCCGCCTTCGCGGGAATGACGGTCTTTTTTGAGTGATGCAACGCCTCTAGCCACATGCAGAAAAGTGTTAAGAATATAGTTGCGTTCGGTAGATTATTACATGCGCTTAGGTAACAATATCGCCTTTAATAATAACCTGACAATAGTTGTTTGGCTGACCTTTAAAGAGTGCAAAATCTATGCTGGATCCAGATACAAAGAAAACTTATGGCGTAACCTCCGCTATATTGGCTTGGCTGGTTTTCTTTAGTTTTACTATTACCTTGGTTATTTCTATCTCGTGGCCACTAATGAATGTGGTTGACCCTGATCGAGACTTTTATCGTGCCATGCATATGACCCTGGGCGTAGTGAGTTTTGTATTTGTCGCGCTGCGTTTGTTGTGGTGGGCTAAAAATCCGCGACCACAGGCCCCCAAACGCATGACAGAAAATGCCTATGGCCTATCGCGGTTAACGCTGTTATTCCTTTATATAAGTGTACTGGGCCTGAGTGTTAGTGGCTTTATGAATAGCTGGGCCATAGGTTATGAAGTCAGCCTATTTGGTTTATTTACCCTGCCGATATTGGAAGGTTGGGCAATGGCTTTTGCCAGTAGTGCCCACAACATTTTTGTGTTATTTAATTATGGGATGTTGCTGACTTACCTGATGGTGTTTGTATACCACGCACTCCGTTACAAGGTCGGTTTTCGTAGAATGATACCCGGCATGCATGTGTAAGATTTTCAACTGTTATCAGTGGCTGTAGCGTCAAGCGGTAAAAATAGCAGTTGGCATAATGTCATCAATACAATCGAAGAACCAATAACCAGATATTGCTCTATAGAGCTCTCTTCTGTTAGTAGATACCCTATCAAAAACCAGAGTGAAGCAGGCAGTACCGTATGCAGATAGTTTTTCCAACTTACCGTCAACTCAGTTCCACAGCTATCACAGGGTATAGTGATTAATGGACTTATGGTTGCTTTGTGCCAACCCATTTGTGAACAATTATTACATGCGGGGCATATAGCCTTCATTGTTTTTCCTGGTCAGTATTTGCTGATATTTTAGTTATTTTTTTTGTGTTTATTCTTTGATATATCGCAATCGCAGCAACTGCTTTCCCTTCATTATATAGCAACATAAGCACAGCGGCTTCGTGCATATTTACATATTTCTTACTTTGTGTTTTAGCGGCTTAACAGAATTGATAGGGATGAGGGAGGAGGCCCCGGACGCTGCCAGCTTATTCACTTTTGGGCTTATTGCTCAAGGTAATATGCTTGGGCCCCGCCATACTCTGCTGGCCGCTTACCCCGGATTCAATTTGTTCAATAGCTCCGCCGGCTTTTAAAAAGGCCGCGGTTTGCTCTTCAATCGATAGGGATGTCTCTGTAGCGTCAGGTTGCTTCTTTCTACCTGTGGTTGTTTTGGGCTTGGCTGCCATGGAAAGGGTGCCTTTAATCAGCTAAATGGATAGACAGTATACACATAATTGACGCTTACTGCGTGGCTTCTGCAATCATTGACAGTGCAGGCTTTGAGGGTGCAGGCCTAAGGCCACTTATGGGCTACATTGAATTCAGAGGCTGTTTTAGCTAGAATGCGCGACCCTTCTACTGGCCGTATAACAACAATTCCTGCCGATTAGAGAACCTATTTCAGTTCCGTGTCATCAATGATGATGGATGCGGGCTAATGTATTGATGTTGACTGAGAGAATGACATGTTTGAGTTTCACCCAAGTAAAGTAGCCACCATCAAGAATGATGTGCTTTCGGGCTTAACGGTAGCGTTGGCGCTGGTGCCTGAGGCGGTAGCCTTTGCGTTTGTTGCTGGTGTGGAGCCGTTGGTTGGGCTGTATGCTGCTTTTATGGTGGGTTTAATCACCGCTTGTATCGGTGGTCGTCCCGGTATGATTTCAGGGGCTACCGGTGCTTTGGCCGTGGTGATGGTAACCCTGGTGGCTGACCACGGAGTTGAATACCTGTTTGCTACGGTGGTGCTGATGGGCTTTTTGCAAATAATGGCGGGGGTATTACGACTGGGTAAATTTATCCGCATGGTGCCGCATCCAGTGATGCTGGGTTTTGTGAACGGTCTGGCGATTGTTATTTTCCTGGCTCAATTGGGTCAGTTTGGTGTTGCCGGTGAGCCGGGCTGGTTGAGCGGTACGTTTATGGAAGGCACCATTGTTGATGTGGCTTGGCTGGAAGGGCAGCAGCTTTATATGTTGTTGGGCCTGGTAGTAATCACCATGTTGATTATTCATTTCCTGCCCCGTTTTACCACCGCTGTACCTTCTTCGCTGGTCGCCATTGTGGCGGTGACGCTGCTAGTGTTTGGTCTGGACTTAAATACCCGTGTAGTGGGCGATGTGGCCTCTATCAAAGGCGGCCTACCGACTTTCCATATTCCTTCGGTGCCCTTCAATCTGGAAACCTTCTGGATCATCCTCCCTTATTCGGTGATTTTGGCAGCCATTGGTTTGATTGAGTCTTTGCTGACGCTGCGCCTGGTGGATGAAATTACCGAATCCCGTGGTCGTGGCAATAAAGAGTGTATTGGCCAGGGCGTTGCCAATACCGTGACTGGTATGTTTGGTGGTATGGGTGGTTGCGCGATGATTGGCCAGAGTATGATCAATGTAAACTCCGGTGGTCGCGGTCGTCTTTCCGGTATTACCGCTGCACTGTCTCTATTGTTTTTTATTCTTGTAGGTTCTGCACTGATTGAAAAAATTCCCCTGGCGGCGTTGATTGGCGTTATGTTTATTGTGGTAATTGGTACCTTTGAGTGGAGTAGCTTCCGTATTTTGCGCAAAGTGCCACGCAGTGATGCCTTGATCCTGATTACCGTATCCGGCGTAACCGTAGCAACCGATTTAGCGGTTGCGGTTGTGGTTGGTGTGATTGTGTCGGCGCTGGTATTTGCCTGGGACCACGCCAAGCATATTCGCATTGATGCAAAGGAAGATCATAAAGGTTCAACCGTTTATGCGGTGACTGGCCCGCTGTTCTTTGGCTCAGCTACGTCCTTCCTTGAACACTTTGACCCCAGTACCGATAACGATGATGTGGTGATCGACTTTGCCCGCTCACGGGTGGCAGATCACTCTGGTCTGGAGGCTATTGATACCTTGGCTGAGCGCTATGTAAATGCGGGTAAAACCCTGCACTTGGTGCATTTGAGTGAAGAGTGTCGTCATTTATTGAAAAAGGCTGGTGGTTTGGTTGAAGTCAATGTGATTGAAGATCCCAAGTACTTTGTGGCTGAGGATGCTTTGGCTTAATATGTCTGGACACTAAATATGTATGGACAATCAGCGAGCTTATTTTATTTCAAAGGAAATACGCCATGAAAGTGATAGCCCCCTCTACCTTTGTTAAGACTGCTTTACTCGCTGTGACTTTGATCGTTGCCGCCTGTGCTGCCACCACGGGCAGTGACGACCAGCAAGTGGCCAGCGCGAAACTTAATAGGATTTTGGATAGCCGCAGCGATGATTTTAAGGCTCGCGATAGCAGTCGCCACCCTAAAGAAACGATTGAGTTTTTTGGCATAACTCCCGGTATGAAAATCGCAGAAGTTTTACCCGGTGGCGGTTGGTACTCACACATCTTGGCGCCCTATGTGGCTTCAGAAAGTGCGGGCTCAGAAGGGGCCTTCTATGGCATTAATTATGCCGATGATATGTGGCCGATGTTTGGCTTTTTTAAACCCGATGTTATCGCAAAGCGCATTGAGGCCCATAAAGCTTTTGGCGATAAGGTGGCAGCTTACCCCGGGGCAGAAAAATTGCCTGCCGCGGGTTATGCCTTTGGCGGTATCCCCAAGTCGATCAATGGCACTCTCGATGCAGTGATTATGATTCGTGCACTACATAACCTGAACCGCTTTGAAGCCAAAGCCGGCACTCGTACCGCCGCATTAAAAGCAATAAATGCCTTATTAAAAACCGGTGGTATTGTAGCTGTAGTACAGCACCGTGCACCAGCAGATGCCGATGAGCAATGGGCCAATGGCAGTAATGGCTACCTGAAGCAGGCGGCTGTTGTGGCCATGTTTGAGCAGGCGGGCTTTGAGCTGGTCGATAGCAGTGAAATCAATGCCAACCCGAAAGATCAGCCGGTAGTTGGTGACTCAGTGTGGCGCTTGCCTCCATCACTGAGAACTGCGCCTGAAAATAAGGCGGCCAATATGGCGATTGGTGAATCTGATCGTATGACTTTGAAGTTTATTAAAAAATAAGAATTAAACGCTTGTTTCACCGCCAAAAAACCGCTCTGGTTTAGTTAATTTTATAATCTTAAAAATTTCACTCAGTGGACTATTGTTTTCGCATTTTTGCGCAATAGAAAACGGCCATTCACAAATAGAGGTTCATTTGTTTATTTGATTTTTTTCCTTGATGAGGTGGGGATTTATTCCTTAGAAGTGTCTTATAGCTAGAGAGTGCAAGCATAATCATTCTGTTGGGCGCTGGATACAGAGGATGTCATGTTATATAAATCGCCATTTTTTATATCGGTATTTTTTATACTGGTACTTTTTTTGATCAGCCCTATTAGCTACGGTCAAAACAGTATCGTTGAGCGAGCTGATTGGGTGCGGTATTTTGATCAGTTTTCTGCCAAAGGCACTATCGTTGTTATTGATGAACGTGGCCCCTATGCAAAAAATTGGGTATTTAACAATGCTCGAGCTCTTAAGCGTTACTCTCCAGCGTCTACTTATAAGATTCCCCATACGCTGTTTGCTTTGGATGCTGGCGCTGTAGAAGATGAGTTCCAGGTGTTTGAATGGGACGGTATAAAGAGGGATTACGAGCTGCACAATCAAAATCAGGATTTGCGTTCTGCTATGCAATATTCTGCGATTTGGGTCTATGAGCAGTTTGCTAAAAAGATTGGTAAAAAAAGGGTGCAGCGTTACTTGCGTGAAATAGACTATGGTAATAAGGACCTTCATACCGCAAGCGGAAATTATTGGGTTGAAGGAGACCTGGCTATTTCTGCTTATGAACAAGTAGCCTTTCTAAAAAAATTACATCGAAACCAACTCCCGTTTTCATCGCTACACCAGGGTATTGTAAAAGATATTATGCAGCTCGATAAAGGTGATACCTGGACATTATGTGCCAAAACGGGATGGGATGGCGGTTATGGCTGGTGGGTAGGATGGGTCGATTGGCCGACTGGTCCGGTCTTTTTTGCATTAAATATAGACACACCTAATAAGGCCGATGATTTATACAAGCGTGAAGCGATTGCCAGAGTTGTCCTCCAGTCTCTTGATGCGTTGCCGTCGGGTTAGGTGAGCGCTGGCTTCTTTTGTTCAGGGTTTTAATGTTGTTTTGTTTTAATGTTGTTTTAATGTTGTTTTAAAGCGGGTCAGATGGGCTTAATGAATGGCCTGTGACTGCTCCACATAAGGTGTCGTTATATCCGTTTCTTTTGGCGGGCTAGCCTTGGTTTCATGTTCAGTTTGCTCAGTGATATAGCCTCGCAACCGGCCGACAACATTGGTCATAATCTCAATGGTCTGGCCAATTTGGTCCAGGGTCATCAAAATGGTTTCTGGGTCTACCTGGGCTTTCTTGTCTTCGCTTTCGCTCATGGCCCTATCCTGTTATCGCTAGTGAGTTTTGTCTTTAACATCTCTGTCGCCCCCGCGAAGGCGGGGGCCCAGCCTGCATGCACCTCTGGATTCCCGCCTTCGCGGGAATGACGGCTAGTCCCAAGTCAATGCACCGCCTGTTTGATACTCGATAACGCGAGTTTCAAAAAAGTTTTTCTCTTTGCGCAAGTCCATAATTTCACTCATCCATGGGAATGGGTTCTGCGCGCCAATGTATTGCTCCGGCAAGCCCAGCTGGGTTAAGCGGCGGTTGGCAATAAACTGTAGGTACTCTTCCATCATGGCAGCGTTCATACCGAGTACACCGCGGGGCATAGAGTCACGGGCGTATTCGATTTCAAGCTGGGTGCCTTCCAGAATCATTTGAATAATTTCCTGCTGGAATGTTTCGCTCCACAGTTGTGGGTTTTCCAGTTTGATTTGGTTGATCACGTCGATGCCAAAGTTCAGGTGCATCGATTCATCCCGCAGGATGTACTGGAACTGCTCGGCAACACCGGTCATTTTATTACGGCGACCCATAGACAGAATCTGGGTAAAGCCACAGTAAAAGAAAATACCTTCAGTCACCCCGTAGAAACCGATCAGGTTGCGTAGCAATTCCTGGTCTGCTTCGTGGGTGCCGGTTTTAAAGTTCGGGTCAGACAGCGCGTGAGTATGCTTTAAGCTCCAGGCGGCTTTTTTGGCGATTGAAGGCAGTTCGCGGTACATATTGAATACTTCACCCTCATCCATAGCCAATGACTCAACACAGTACTGGTAAGCGTGGGTATGAATTGCTTCTTCAAAGGCCTGGCGTAATAGGTACTGGCGACACTCAGGGTTGGTGATATGGCGGTACATAGCCAGTACTAAGTTATTGGCAACCAGCGAGTCGGCAGTAGAGAAGTAACCTAAAGAGCGCATAACAATGCGACGTTCGTCATCACTAAGGCCGTTAGGGTCTTTCCACAAGGCGACGTCAGCGGTCATGTTAACTTCTTGTGGCATCCAGTGGTTGGCACAGCCATCCAGATATTTCTGCCAGGCCCAGTCATATTTAAAGGGCACTAACTGGTTTAGGTCAGCGCGGCAGTTGATCATAGCCTTGTCGTCAACGGTAAGACGGGCAGCGCCCATTTCCAGTTCTTCAAGGCCGGCAGAAACATCCAGGTTGGCAATAGCGGCTTCAGCTTTGGCTGCGGCGCTGCCTGTTGGTTTGACGGCTGGTGCTTCAGCTGCGGGTGCAGCAGCTTGAGGTGCTGGTGCGGCCTCTACTTCCGGCGTAATGACTTCCTGTGCAACAGGCGGTGGCATTGCGCTTTCGTTTTCTTCAACATTGTACTCATCCCAATTCAGCATACTTTATTTACCTCTTTAACATACCGCTAGCGGTATGGTGTTCTATTTTTTACCCCCGCCTGTCTATATCTATAATTGGTGGCGGGGTGTAATGCTTAAGTTCTTTTTACTCGGTGTGCTATTGGCAAGCTTCGCAATCAGGATCGTCCAGTGAACAAGCCTGAGGTACCGGTGCTGGACCTGCGGCGGCTTCTGCTGGCGCTGCGGGTGCTGCTGCGGAAGATACGGCGTTTAGCGAGCCGGTATCAATCGTAGACTTCTCAGTACCGGTGGCCGCTAAGGCGCGTAGATAATAAGTCGTCTTCAGGCCGCTGTACCAGGCCATACGGTAAGTGATATCCAGCTTCTTGCCGGAGGCACCGGAAATGTAAAGGTTGAGCGACTGTGCCTGGTCAATCCATTTTTGGCGGCGGCTTGCGGCATCAATAATCCAGCGAGGCTCAACTTCAAAGGCGGTGGCGTACATCGCTTTTAGGTCTGCGGGAATACGGTCGATCTGCTGCACACTACCTTCGTAGTATTTAAGATCGTTAACCATTACGTTGTCCCACAGTCCGCGAGCTTTTAGGTCGTTAACTAGGTGTGGGTTAACCACGGTGAATTCACCGGAGAGGTTAGATTTCACATAAAGGTTTTGATAAGTCGGCTCAATTGACTGGGCAACACCAGTAATATTGGCGATGGTAGCTGTCGGTGCAATGGCCATTACGTTGGAGTTACGCATGCCTTTGCTTTGCACTTGAGAGCGCAGCCCGTCCCAATCCATAGTCTGAGACTGGTCGACTTTGATGTATTGCTCACCACGTTCTTCAACCAGTTTTTTCACTGAGTCGATGGGTAAAATACCCTGGCTCCATAATGAACCGTCAAAGGTGGAGTAGCTGCCGCGCTCTTCAGCCAGTTCAGAGGAAGACTTGATAGCGAAGTAGCTAATGGCTTCCATAGAGCGGTCAGCAAACGTCACCGCGTCATCAGAACCGTAGGCAATATGTTGCTTGTAGAGAGAGTCCTGGAAACCCATCAAGCCAAGCCCAACAGGACGGTGCAGCATATTGGATTTCTCTGCCTGGCCAACGGAGTAGTAGTTGATATCGATAACGTTATCTAACATACGTACTGCTGTCTTAACGGTTTTTTCCAGCTTCTCTAAATTGAGGCCGCCTTCTTCGGTATGTTGAGCCAGGTTAACCGAGCCCAGGTTACAAACAGCGATCTCTTCTTTATTGGTGTTAAGCGTAATTTCTGTACACAGGTTTGAAGAGTGAACCACGCCAACATGCTGCTGCGGAGAGCGAATGTTGCAAGGATCTTTAAAGGTGATCCAAGGGTGGCCAGTTTCAAACAACATACCCAACATTTTGCGCCATAGTTCCTGGGCGCGAACGGTTTTAAATAATGGGAAGTCACCAGACTTACAGCGAGCTTCATAGGCGGTGTAAGCTTGTTCAAAAGCTTCGCCATATAAATCGTGTAGATCAGGGACATCGTTAGGTGAGAATAAAGTCCACTCGCCATCATCGAATACGCGTTTCATAAACAGGTCAGGTACCCAGTTAGCGGTATTCATATCGTGAGTACGGCGGCGGTCATCACCGGTGTTTTTTCGTAGCTCAACAAACTCTTCGATATCCATATGCCAGGTTTCAAGGTAGGCACAGACAGCGCCTTTACGCTTGCCGCCCTGGTTAACCGCAACAGCGGTATCGTTAACCACTTTTAAGAACGGTACAACACCCTGAGACTTACCGTTAGTGCCTTTAATATAGGCACCTAAGGCACGTACTGGCGTCCAGTCGTTACCTAAACCGCCAGCCCACTTTGACAGCATGGCGTTGTCCTGGATGGCACCGTAAATACCGTGCAAGTCATCAGGTACAGTGGTTAGGTAGCAAGAAGATAATTGTGGGCGCAAAGTACCGGCATTAAATAACGTCGGTGTAGAGCTCATATAGTCGAAGGAGCTAAGTAGACGATAAAACTCAATCGCACGCTCTTCTCTTTGCTCTTCGCGGTGGGCCAGGCCCATGGCGACACGCATAAAGAAGATCTGCGGTAATTCAATGCGCACTTCATTGCTGTGAATAAAGTAGCGGTCGTATAAAGTCTGGAGACCAAGGTAGTTAAACTGCAGGTCGCGGGATGCATCGATGGCTTGACCCAGTTTGTCCAAATCATAATCCAGTAGGTTTGGCGCCAGTAACTCCAGTTCGATACCTTTGTTGATATAAGCCGAAAGAGCTTTGGGATAAAGGGTGTCCATATCGCCCTGGGTTGCGCTGTCGGCGATGCCCAGAAAAGGCAGGGCTTCTGCGCGCAGGTTGTCGAGCAGTAAGCGAGAGGTTGCATAAGAGTAGTTAGGCTCTTTCTCAACCAGGGTTCTGGCGGTGATCACCAGGGAGGTGTTCACGTCTTTGGCGGGCACACCGTCATAAAGGTTTTTCAGGGCTTCATCAATGATGTGCTGAGCATCAACATCTTTAAGCCCGGCACAGGCTTCACCCACAATAATTTCCATGCGGCCAAGGTCCAGTGGTGCCTGGCTGCCATCAGGGTGGCTTACTTTGATGGTGGGGTGCGCTTTGGTCGGTTCGGAGGAGGCTTTATCTTCACGCTGCAGGCGACGCTCTTCCCGGTACAATACGTAATCGCGGGCCACTTTGTGGTCGCCGCTGCGCATTAGGGCCAGTTCAACCTGATCCTGGATATCTTCAATATGCATCGTACCGCCGGAGGGCATACGACGTTTGAAAATAGCACTAACTTGCTGAGACAGTTTTTCCACCGTTTCGTGGATGCGTGATGAAGCGGCGGCGGTGCCACCTTCAACGGCTAAAAAAGCTTTGGTGATGGCAACAGTAATTTTACTGTCGTCATAGCTCACTACCGTGCCATTACGTTTGATAACACGCAATTGCCCAGGTGCAGTTGCTTGTACTTCGGTGTTTGAGGTTGCAGACGTTGGTGCTGCCGCATGGGGTACGGCTTTGTTGTTATCATCTACTTCGGTTTGCATAGTTTCTCCGGGCACTACGTTCTCGCAGTGGTTAGCTCAGCGTATTTAAGGTTTTATTGTTGAGGTGAGACTAACTAAGATGAAATGCTGTGATTCAACCCGGCTATGAACAGTTTTTTATGATCTTCATGTGCAAGCCATTAAAAAATGACCTGTTAAGCCGCTCAGCCAAGTAAAAACAGTAGATGCGAACCTCTGTTTTTCCATCTTCTTCAATCCACGTTCATACTCGGCTTTTGCGCAAATAAAAGCGGCAAAAATGGCCTTTCTGACTTATCCCCTCTGTTTTTCTAGTTGCATTGATAAGTATGTACTAACTCTCGTGATTCTTTTGTAGTCCTGAGGTTAGTTTTCTTATAGTTTTCAGTGCAACTGTACCCCTACATATTGGGGTCTGCGAAAAACATTATACAAGATAATGCGGTTTTGGGGGTAATGCAAGGGTAAAGTTCTGAGGAGAAGCTGTGGATAAAGTGTGGGTAAACAAGTCTGTCTGTGACCACTAACCTGCAAACTCAGGGACGGTAATAATTCACAAAAAACAAGCCGTAACAAAACGGTTTTATCGACCTAAAAATATTTTCTTATAATTAAAGATATTGATATGCGCGAAAGTTATTTCTGTTTTATGGGAGGCTATTTTTGCAAGCCAAAGGCAATTAAGTGCTCGACCTCAGCCTGGATGTTGAGAGTGTCACCGACCTTGTAATCATGGTGGCTAGGGAAAAGGCACTCCACCAGGCTGCCGGTGGGCAGTTGCAGGGTGTAGAGGGTTGAGCTGCCGGAGAAGACTTTTTTTACCACGGTGCTACTGATGCCGTTGTCCGGGTTAAGCACAATATCATCGGGGCGCAGCAACACATCAACGGGGGTGTCAGCTGGCCAGTCGTAGGCGCGGTTGCCAGTAATCACCCCCAGCTCGGTTTTGATTTGGTGTTGGTCGATACTCATGCCCGGCAATAGGCCGCCCTGGCCAATAAAATTAGCGACAAAGCGATTGCAGGGTTCGTGGTAAAGATTGAAGGGTGTATCCCATTGTTGCAATCGGCCTTCGTGCAGCAAGCCTATGTGGTCGCCAAAGGCAAAGGCCTCTTCTTGATCGTGAGTCACCAGAATAGCGCTGGTGCCCACTTCTTTTAAAATATCCCGCACTTCCAGGTTCAGGTGGCGACGAAGATCAACATCCAGATTGGAAAAAGGTTCGTCCAGTAATAACAGGCGTGGGTTGGGTGCCAGCGCCCGTGCCAGTGCAACACGCTGTTGTTGGCCGCCGGAAAGCTCGTGAGGGAAGCGCTTGGCAATGTTTTCCAGTTTGATCAGGTCCAGCAGGCTATCAACAATTTTATCTTGCTCCAGCTCCGACAGTTTCTGGATACCAAAACGAATATTGTCGCCAACTGTCAGGTGCGGGAACAGGGCGTAATCCTGGAACACCATGCCAATCTGTCGCTGCTCGGGTTCCAGTTGAAAGTCGCTGCTGCTGAGTAGTTGGTCGCCCAGCGTGATACTGCCGTTGGCCAGCGGTTGAAAACCGGCGATGGCGCGAAGGGCGGTGGTCTTGCCGCAACCGCTGGGGCCCAGCAGGCAGCAAATATCACCTTCATTAACATGAAAGCTTACATTGTCCAGTACCGCCTGGCTGCCATAGTGGCATTGGATGCTATCAACTTTTAACACAACATATTTGCCCTTATTGGGTTAGCAGTAATTCCATCAGGGCTTTTTGTGCGTGCAAGCGGTTTTCGGCTTCATCCCAAATGACCGTCTCGGGGTGATCCATTAACTCGGCACTAATTTCTTCGCCGCGATGTGCCGGTAAGCAGTGCATATAGAGTGCATCGCTGGCGGCGACCGATAGTAGCTGGTCATTTAATTGATAGCCGGTAAATTGCTTGATACGTTCAGCCTGCTGTTCTTCCTGCCCCATAGATGCCCAGACATCGGTTACTAGCAGGTGAGAATTTTTAGCGGCCTCAACGGGGTCGCGTACAATGGTGACTCGGTCTTTATTGGCACTGACCAAATTGCTATTTGGTTCAAAGCCTTCCGGGCAGGCAATGCGCAATTCAAAATCAAATTGTCTGGCGGCATTAATATAGGACTGGCACATATTATTGCCGTCGCCAATCCAGCTCACTGTTTTACCTTGAATGCTGCCTCTGTGTTCAACAAAAGTTTGCATATCAGCTAGCAGTTGGCAGGGGTGGTATTCATCCGTCAGCGCATTGATGATCGGCACTTTGGAGTATTGGGCAAAACGCTCGATAATTTTATGGCCGAAGGTGCGGATCATAATAATATCGGTCATTGATGAGAGTACCCTGGCGCTATCTTCTATGGGTTCACCACGGCCCAGCTGGGTGTCCTTTGAGGATAGAAACATCGCGTGACCGCCAAACTGTGCCATACCGGCCTCAAAGGAAACGCGGGTACGGGTAGAGGATTTTTCAAAAATCATCCCCAGCACCTTATTTTTAAAAGGGTCGTTGTGGCCACCGTTGGTCAGCTCTGCTTTTAGGGCAATAGCTCTGTTAATCAAAGCGTTAAGCTCTTGCGGTGATAAATCGAGTAAGGTTAAAAAGTGTCTGGTTGCCATGAGCTTTGTTCTATTAATGTACGTTTAAGAGTGTTTTCGTTTTAATTAATGCGATTCAGCAAACGAGTTAACAATATCCACGATAGAGGCCAGTAGAATCTCAGCCTGGGCCTGATTAATAATTAACGGCGGTAGCAGGCGGATAACATTGCCAGCAGTGACATTAATTAAGAGGCCTTTTTCCCGAGCCTGGTTCACTAGCTCGCCACAGGGCTGGGTCAGTTCAATACCGATCATTAAACCCTGGCCACGAATATCTTTAATGATGGCTTTATCGCCCAGTTGCTCTCTAAAGCCCCGTATCAACCAGTTGCCTAACTGTTTTGCATTGTCGCACAACTTTTGTTCGGCAATGGTATCGACCACAGCTTGAGCAGCGGCGCAGACCAGGGGATTGCCGCCATAGGTTGAGCCGTGATTACCAGGGCCCAATGTCTCGGCCGCTTTGCCCTGTGCAAGGCAGGCGCCGATGGGTAAACCATTACCTAAACCTTTAGCGGTGGTCACCACATCCGGTAAAAGGTCGTGGTGTTGGTAGGCAAAATATTCACCGGTACGCCCGTTACCTGATTGCACTTCATCCAGCATCATTAACCACTGCTGCTGATCGCACAGTGCCCTTAGCTGCGGCATAAAATTCTCAGGCAAGACATTAATACCGCCTTCGCCCTGAATCGGCTCGACTAGTACAGCCACTACATTGCGGTTGTTTTGGGCGATATTTTTTAATGCTTCTATATCACCATGGGGTGCCCGCAGAAAACCACCCAGCAGCGGCTCAAAGCCCGCCTGGATTTTACGATTACCGGAGGCGGTTAGTGTGGCCATGGTGCGGCCGTGGAAGGCGTTATCCATCACCACGATTTGTGGCAGGTCAATGCCGTTATTGTGGCCATAGAGTCTGGCGATTTTAATCGCTGCTTCATTGGCTTCGGCGCCGGAGTTACTAAAAAACACGGATTCCATACCGGAAATAGCGCAGAGTGATTCCGCCAGTTTTTGCTGTCGTTCAATGCCATAAAGATTGGAGGTATGGATCAGTAAGTCAGCCTGGCTTTTGATGGCCTCAGTTACCGCCGGGTGAGCGTGCCCAAGGGCATTAACACCGATGCCGCTAATGGCATCCAGGTATTCATGGCCTTCCTGATCATAAAGGTAGACGTTTTTGCCATGGCTAAAGCTTACCGGAAGCCGACCATAGGTATTCATAACAGCTGTCACTGTTTTATCCTTTCATTTTTAAAGATATGCGTGATTGGAGTTAATGGCCAAAAACGCAAAAAGGCAGCTGGAGCTGCCTGATTTAAGAGCTAATAGTATAGCGCTGACCGCAGTTTGGCAATCATTCTATCGACAATAGGTAGGTGGTACGGCCCGTGGCTGCTGGGTTTACTATCAGCTGATGGCCTGATTGGGGCGGGTGGGCCAAGTGGTAAAAGGTCAGACTAATTTAGTCGGGCAAATACAAGTAAATCACGGTACAATGTTGTCCAGTTTATAGCGCTGTTCAATTTATAGTATTCAAATTTTTTAACCTAAGGTGTACCTGATGGACGTAATGGAAACAATTAAAGACCAAATTGAGAGCAACTCGATTATTTTATATATGAAGGGTTCTCCTAATCAGCCACAGTGCGGTTTTTCAGCCCGTACAGTACAGTCGCTGATGTCTTGTGGTGAGCGTTTCGCCTTTGTTGATATTCTATCGAATCCTGAAATACGCTCTAACCTGCCAACCTATGCTAACTGGCCAACCTTTCCGCAGCTTTGGGTGGGTGGTGAATTAGTCGGTGGCTGCGATATCGTCTGCGAGATGTTTGAAAAGGGTGAATTGCAAACCCTGATTAAAGAGACGGCTGCTGCAACGGCAGAATAAGCTGATTTAACGTTTGGCTCTTTTGTGGGGGCCATCCTATTAAAGCCGCCAGTTGGCGGTTTTTTTGTGACTGTAGACAATTACTGTAATGTTATTGCAAATCATTATCATTTAGAATAACATTCACTCCAGTTATTAAAGTCATGTAGGAGATTAGGTGTGTTAACTATCAGAAATATGTCGTTAGGCCTCATGTTGGCGGTCACTAGCAGTGTTGCAGTGGCAACTGCTATAGAGAAAAACAAGGCTTCACAGATATCGCTGGAGCAAGTTGTGATTATTGGCTCCAAAGATGAAGCCAGAACTATGTCCGGTTCTGCATTTGTAATTGATGAAGCTGAGCTTGAGAAATTCCAGTACACAGACATTCACCGCATCTTGCGCCAGGTGCCAGGTGTTTATGTACAGCAGGAAGAAGGGTATGGCCTGCGTCCTAACATCGGTATTCGTGGTGCCGGTGGTTCCCGCTCTGAAAAGATTACCTTAATGGAAGACGGTGTACTGATTGCACCGGCTCCTTACTCAGGCCCCTCGGCGTATTATTTTCCTACCACGGGTCGTGTCAATGCTGTTGAAGTATTGAAAGGCCCTGAAGCATTGAAGCAAGGCCCCTATACCGTTGGTGGTGCCGTTAATCTGATTTCAACACCCATTCCTGCACAAGCACAGGGTGATGTATTGGTTGAAATTGGTGAAGATGGCGAAAACCGTATGCATGCCTGGTATGGCGATAGCAGCGATAATATGGGTTGGCTGGTTGAGACCCACCAGCATGATGCTGATGGTTTTAAAAATATCGACCGCTCTAACCGTGATGCCGGTTTGGATAAAAAAGATTATCTGGCCAAATTACGACTCAATACCACTGAAGGCGATGGTATCTACAACCAGGTAGATATCAAACTGCAGTACTCTACTGAAGTTTCTGACCAGAGCTACCTGGGTTTAACGGATGCTGATTTCGATAAAGATCCTAACCGTCGTTATGGTATTAGTGAGCTGGACCAAATGGATAACGAGCATGCATCGGTAACGATTGGTCACTTGATGGCATTTAATGATGATTTGTCGCTTAAAACGACTGCTTATTACAATGACTTTGAGCGCGATTGGTACAAATTAGGAGGTGGTGATGACTATATCGATGCAGCCAATGCTGGTGATGCTACAGCTCAGGGAATTCTTGATGGCACTATCGATGAGAGCGGTCTTAAGGTTAAGCATAATGCTCGCCAATATAAATCTTACGGTTTGCAGGCTGAGCTAAATTGGCAAGTGTCGTTAATCGGCATGAATCACGATTTGGATTTCGGCTTGCGGTGGCATGAAGATGAAGTCGATCGCTTCCAGCCTACTGATATTTTTGACCAAATTAATGGCAGCCTTGTTTATCAGTCAACGGATGACCCAAGCTCTAAAAACAACCGTGTTGAAGAAGCAGAAGCCCTTTCCGTTTACATCATGGATCATATCGCTGTTAACGAGCAGCTGGATATTACAGCCGGTATTCGTTATGAAGATATCGACACCCAGCAAAAGCGTTATAACGATATAGATCGCAGTTCTTCTTATATCAATGCAGAAAACAGCACCAGTGAAACCTTATTAGCTTTAGGTGCTACCTATCAGCTAAATGACCAGTGGGGTTTATTAGCCGGTGTTCACCAGGGTTTTGCACCAGCTAGCGCCGGTGCTGAAAATGTAGACCCTGAAGAAAGCACTAACTATGAAGCCGGTGTGCGTTTTGCTGAAGAAAACCTGTTTGTAGAAGCGATTTACTTCTTTAGTGATTACGAAAACTCTGTGCAATATTGTACCGTTGCCAACCCTTGCGGCACGCAAGACTTTGGTAGCATCAGTCAGGGTAAGGCAGAAATTGAAGGTTTGGAGTTTTTACTGAACTATGATTTTGCTGGCAGGGCAGCTTACAGCATCCCGTTCACCTTTACTTATACCTACACCGATACTGAAATCACTAGCAGCAGCGATGAGGGCGATATCCTGAAAGGTGATTCATTGCTAGATATTCCAGAGAACCAGTGGGCAGCTTCCATCGGCTATGTGGCAGCATCAGGTTGGGATACTTACCTGAATGCCAGCTACACCGATGAAACTTGTATTAACTATAGCTGCGACCGTGCAGGTGTGGATGATAGGTTCTTAACGACAAATGACCTGTTAGTGTTTGACCTGTCTGCCAGCTATCCGCTAAACCCAAAAACCCGGGTTTATGCCAAGGTTGATAATCTGTTAGATGACCAGGAAATTATTTCCCGCAAGCCTTACGGAGCTCGCGCCAATAAGCCACGTACTGTTTACTTTGGTTTACAGGTTAGCTTCTAAGTTGTTTATGTCCGTCATCCCCACGAAGGCGCATTGCTGTCTGGGGTAATCTTTGTGGTGTAATGCTGATGCTGTTATTTCTGCCCCCGACTCAATCACTCGGGGGCAGGCTGCGGAAATCTTCAGTGCTGGGTTCCCGCCTGCGCGGGAACGACAATGAGGGGGAGGGGTAAGTTAGCTGCTCATCTGGCTTTGCTGGTAATTTTGCAATCCAATCCGCTCAATCAAACCAAGCTGGGTTTCAAGCCAGTCAATATGCTCTTCTTCTGATTCCATAATACTCTGGAATAAATCCCGGCTGACATAATCGCCAATAGACTCACAGTAAGCGACGGCCTCTTTTAAATCCTTATGGGCAATCATTTCCAGCTTGAGGTCGCACTCCAGCATTTCCTTGGTGTTTTCACCGATTAACAGTTTGCCCAGATCTTGCAGATTGGGTAGGCCTTCAAGAAACAGGATGCGCTCAATCAGGCTGTCCGCATGCTTCATTTCATCAATGGACTCGTGGTATTCGTGATCACCCAGGTCTTTAAGGCCCCAATCTTTATACATTCTTGAGTGCAGGAAGTACTGGTTAATCGCAACCAGTTCGTTGCCTAATACTGTGTTCAGGTGCTCAATAACCTTGGCGTCGCCTTTCATGATGTGTCTCCGGGTGGGATGGTTCCGTGATTTTTGGCAAGTGTGTGCCAGCGGGGGAATACTGTCAATGCTAAGCTATTGATTTTTATGAGATAAAAATGGGAATAAAAGTTATTCGCACTCGCACTCGCACTTGCACTTGCATCTCGGTGAGGGGGTGAGGTCAATAGAGGGGAGGGGCTAGCTTACTGCGTAGAACAGTTGCTCATTATCGATATTGCGTTCAATGCTTTGATCGAAAACTTCGCGGGCCAGAATACCGCATTTGCCACATTGCGAGGCAAGATTCAGCTCCTTACGGACCTGGCCAAACCGGGTAGCGCCTTTGGCAACTGCTTCGCGGATCTGGCTGTCAGTAACGGCTTTGCATAAACAGATGTACATAGTGGTTCGGTTCTTTGTTGTCTTAGTTCAAGATGGGGGAATGTTAATTCAAATGAGAATCATTGTCAATATCATTTAGATGTATTATTCCCTCATTCAGGCTAGTTTGCCTGATAACTAATCAAACAATATTGATATCAATCAATAGTTTTTGCCTATGGCGTTGATTTAAAAAAATCAGTGGGATTGTGGCAGGCTGCTGTGTAGTATGGCTGCCATATTCGAACTGGACCCCAGCGCTGGCGAGGCTGAAATATCGTTGCAACGCTGGGTGGTTAGAATGGCAATAGATGTAAACTGACTTTATATTCCACAACCTTTGGAGGCTAGAAAACAATGAGTGTACTCGTTGGCAAACCCGCACCGGATTTTACCTGTAATGCAGTATTGGGTAATGGCGAAATCGTAGATAACTTTAACCTGGCAGAAACTATCAAGGGCAAAATTGGCCTGATATTTTTCTATCCATTGGATTTTACTTTTGTTTGTCCTTCTGAATTATTGGCGGTTGATCACCGTATGGATAAATTCAAAGAGTTGGGTGTAGAGGTTATCGGTGTTTCTATCGATTCTCACTTTACTCATAACGCATGGCGTAACACGGATGTAAACAATGGTGGTATTGGCCAGGTAGCTTACACATTGGCTGCTGATATCAATCACGACATCTGCCGCGCTTATGACGTTGAGTCTGCCGATGGCGTTGCTTTCCGTGGTGCGTTTATTATCGACCAGGAAGGTGTTGTACGTTCACAGACTGTAAACGATTTACCACTGGGCCGTAACTTCGATGAGTTTATTCGTGTGATCGAAGCACTGCAGTTCCACGAAGAGCACGGTGAAGTGTGTCCTGCTGGTTGGAGCAAAGGTGATAAAGGCATGACAGCTTCTCCTGACGGCGTAGCCGCTTACCTTTCTGAGAATGCTGATAACTTGTAAGTTGCCAGTCTCGTAATAAAAAAGGCTGATAGTTTTGCTATCGGCCTTTTTTGTTGAGAGTAAACAGTATTCTTATGCCTCATAGCTTGATTAACGAACAAATACGCATTGCCACCAAAGCCGACCATGCCATCAAAGGCGAAACCTTGCAGTCTTTATGGAGTGGTTACGGGGAAGTGGTACGCTATTTTTTATCGGGCGTTAATGCCTGTGCTCAATCGGTCGTTGTAAAGTGGGTGTCACCGCCGTCAAAAGCCCATCATCCTCGCGGTTGGAATACCAATCGCTCTCACCAAAGAAAACTCCACTCCTACGATGTTGAAATGTATTGGTATCAACACTTTGCCAAACAGTGTGGTGAGTATAGCCGCGTACCTGAAGTCTATGGTGTTTACCAGTACTCCGTTGAAAGTCACGTACATACAGTGATGGTGTTAGAGGACTTGGATGCCGCCGGTTATCAGCTGAGAAAAGACCAGTTGGAGCTTTCCGAAGTCAAGCAATGCCTGCGTTGGCTGGCGAATTTTCATGGCCGGTTTATGGGGCAGGCCCCCGAGGGTTTATGGCCGGTGGGCAGCTACTGGCATTTGGATACCCGCCCTGATGAGTTTGAAGCCATGCCAGCTGGTGAGTTAAAAGATGCCGCTATTGATTTGGATCGCCGTTTGCGTGAAAGCCCTTTTCAAACCTTGGTACATGGGGATGCCAAGGTGGCCAATTTTTGTTTTTCGGAAGAGGGCAATGTAGCGGCTGTAGATTTTCAATATGTAGGCGGTGGTTGCGGGATGAAAGATGTGGCTTATTTTTTGGGAAGTTGCATGGATGAGGATGATTGTGAGCACTATGAAAAGGAATGCCTGGATTTTTATTTTGCCATGTTGCAACAGTCTTTGGTGCGCCAGCAGTCAGAGATAGATTTTTCCCAATTAGAACAAGAGTGGCGTTCACTTTACCCTGTCGCATGGACCGATTTTTATCGTTTCTTGCAGGGTTGGATGCCCGGGCATTCCAAAATTAATGCCTATACCTTGAAGTTAGCTGAGGCTGTTTTATCAATGTAGTGACTGAGTATTACTGCTCTCAAACAAACCGTATTTCCATTCGTTTACCCACCACCTGCGCCACTTTAGCCAAGCTGCCCAATGTGACCTTGGTATCTTTAGGGTCTAGCAAACGATCCAGACCGCTACGACTGGTTTCCAGTGCTTTTGCCAAAGCAACTTTAGTAATGGATTGTTTTCGTCGATTTTCAGCTAATTGAATATCCGGTTTGGGAGTGGCTGTCGCAAAAAATCTTACATTGATGATTTTCATTGTTTAGATACCGTTCGTGGTTTCTTGAGTGTGGCAAAATGTACCAAAAATGGTGCCTATGGTCAGCTGTTTGAATTAAAACAAAATAAATATTATTCCCGTGCACAAGGTGAATTGCGCAGCAAGAGAGGGCAAGTGGGGACAGTAACCATTAAAGGGGCACTGTCCTACCCACTTTATAGAGCTGCCCCAGTTTGTAATTTAGGTTATCCTTATAGCATTGCAAATATAGAGTAGGATGAAACATTATGGTTGATCAGTCCAGCGACACGCCTCGTCGCTTGATTATAGGTATTTCCGGTGCGTCGGGTATTGTCTACGGTGTGCGCATGCTGCAAATGCTGCGGGATACGGATATTGAAACCCATCTGGTGATGAGTAAGTCTGCTGAGCTTACGCTGGGTTATGAGATGGATATCAGCGCCAAAGAAGTCTATGCCATGGCTGATGAGTTTCATGCGGTTAAAAATGTAGGGGCGTCTATTTCCAGTGGTTCTTTTCCTACCATGGGGATGGTGATAGCCCCTTGTTCTATACGCAGTATGTCTGAGATTGCTTCTGGTATTACTTCAACCCTGCTAACTCGCGCGGCGGATGTGATATTAAAAGAGCGTCGCAAATTGGTGCTGATGGTTAGGGAGACCCCTTTACATACTGGCCATTTGCGCACGATGACGTCATTATCCGAGATGGGTGCTATTGTCGCGCCACCACTCCCTGCCTTTTATAACAAGCCTGAATCTATCGACGATATGGTTAACCATAGTGTTGGTCGTGTGCTGGATTTATTCGATATTGATGTTGGTCTGGTTAAGCGCTGGGGCGTTGATGCCGGTTAACGATCTTGTTATTCCCGCGAAGGTGGGAATCCCATTTAAATAAAACAGAGAAAACAGAAAAAATCATGGCCACTAAAGTCAATGTAACCCGTAATGATTACAAGGTGTTTTATCCCATCACAACTCGCTGGATGGATAATGATATTTATGGGCACGTTAATAATGTCACCTATTATTCGTACTTTGATACCGCGGCCAATAATTTCCTTATTAATCATTGTGGCCTGGATATACATAACAGCCATATTATCGGTTTTGTGGTCAGTTCAGGTTGTGAGTATTTAGCACCTATTGCCTTTCCGGATAAAATTGAAGTGGGTGTGAGGATTGATCGTCTGGGTAATAGCTCCTGCCAATACGGTATTGGGATATTCACAGAAAAAGAAGAGCAGGCCTGTGCTTTTGGTCATTTTATTCATGTGTTTGTTGATCGTGTGTCTAATAAACCAGTACAGATTCCTGATGACATGCGCAAAAATATGAAAAAAATCGAAGTGACACTTTCCAGTTAAGCGAGCCACAGGTAACCGTTAGCGGGCTAGACAGTTGCGGCCATTTTTTTTAGCTTTATAGAGTGCTTTATCGGCTGCTTTTAGTACCTGTTTGGGGGTGGTCAGAGTGTCGTCTTTCTCTGCAACTCCAATACTAATAGTTACTGAAACGGTTTTCTTTTTTCTATCTTTTTTACTCTGCCGTTGTGTGGCACCCTCTTTGGCGTTTTTAGGTCGCGTATTTTTATCTCGCAAGTTTATGCTGTAATTGCCAATCGCTTCTCTTGCCGCTTCCAGATGTGGCACGCAGGGTTTGAGTTTTTTGCCGGGGAAAATCACACAGAACTCTTCTCCACCATAGCGATAGGGGATGCCACCACCTGTGACTTCGGCAATACGGTTGGCTACAATTCTTAGCACGTCGTCACCTACATCGTGGCCATGAGTGTCATTAAACTTTTTAAAATGGTCGACATCCATCATAGCGATAGAGTACTGCCTGCCAAGCCCTCGCAGTTTTTCATTAAAGGCTCTTCGCCCAAACAATCCTGTTAGGTCATCCCTGTAGGCCATTTCAAAAGAGCTACGCAATAAGCCAATCACCAGAGTAAGGCCGCAGGCTGAAAACAGAATGCTGGAAATAAACGGTTGGTCAAAGCCTACCAGGGTGGCAAAACAAAACATTATACAGGCACAAAAGGCAGCCTCTGCCTCGTTGTTTCTGATCACCAGCATGACTAAGCCCAGTAGCAGTGACAGCAAAAAGCCGAGGCTGGCATAAACCGATAAAACATAAGCCTCATAGGGTTTGATCGTGAATAAGTCGGTAAAGGCTAATAGCTGTTGTTCGCTATAGTGTTGGCTGGCGATATAGGCTGCGATCATTAATAGTGGGGTAATGGATAGGGGCAATAGGCCATGTATATTCCAAAGTCCTCGCTCTGGTAAAATCGTCAGGAATAATAAGCCTGGCGGCAATAACAGGCTGAGTGCAGTATAAAAGTAGAGTGGGTACAGTTCGGCTAAAGAGGTTTGCAGTTGACCCTGAATTAGCCAGTAGGCGGTAGCTAACAACAGTGCCGCTGAAAAAAAACGCGAGCGATTAAAATAGTGAGCCAGCGCCAGCACTATAACGAACAGGGCATAGGGCAGAAGGCCCAGTAACTCCAAATAGTTGTTATTGATTAGCGCTGTTTTGCCTGACAGGTAAAAAGACAGGGCTAGCATCAATAGGGGTAAGGTCAGGCGTAATAGTGGTTTAAGTGTTAGAGCCATTTTCTTATTTCAGGTAGTGACTATTGCCAGCCTTCAACTCCTCGTTCTTGCTGTACTTGTCAACAAATTCTGAATTTTTATAGTATAAGACTCAAAGGTAGCTATCTGCAGATGCAAATGCAAGCGCTAAAAACCTAATATCAGGCTTTGTCTTCTTGAAGAATCCTGGAACGCTCCTCTTCACTTTTCGCCCACCAGTTTTTATAGGCAAGAGCCATTCTTGAATTTTTGCCAAGGGTGTCGGCATGGCGGTCTAGAAACTGCCAGTAGAGCCGGTTGATGGGGCATGCGTTTTCACCGGTGACTTCTTTAACGTTGAAGCGGCAGGATTTGCAGTAGTCACTCATACGATTCACGTAGGCGCCACTAGCGGCGTAGGGTTTGGTGCCGACGATACCGCCATCGGCAAATTGGGACATCCCTCGGGTATTGGGTAGCTGCACCCATTCCAAAGCATCGGCATAGACACCGAGGTACCACTCGTCCACTTGGTCAGGGTTAATTCCCGCAAGCAGGAGGTAGTTACCAATAATCATCAAACGCTGAATATGATGCGCGTAGGCATAGTCGAGTGACTGGGTGATGGATTGTTTGAGGCAGTTCATCTCAGTGTCCCCGGTCCAGAAAAAGTCGGGTAAGTCGGCTTTTGCCTCCAGGCTATTTTTAGCTGCGTATTCGGGCATATTAGCCCAGTAAACGCCTCGTACAAATTCACGCCAACCCAAAATTTGCCGTACGAAACCCTCGACCTGTGCAAGGTTAATATCTTGACTTGCCCGGTAGGCAAGGATGGCCGCATCAATAACCTCGAGCGGATGCAGCAGTTTGGCGTTGATCGAAAATGACAGCCTCGAGTGATAAAGACTCCAGGCATGGGGGCTCTGGTCGGTCATGGCATCCTGGAAGCGACCAAAATCAGGTAAGCAAACCTTACAAAAAACCTCCAGCAGTTGAAGTGACTGTGCACGCGTAACTGGCCAGTCAAGCTGAGCTTTCTCGACACCAAAACGCTGGACGCCAGATTTGTCTAACAGGCTGTAAATCTCTTGGGCATCAGTATCAAACACCTTTGGGGCGGGGATACTTTGAAGGTCTTTGGTATTGAGCTTTTTACGATTTTCGGCATCGAAATTCCAGCGTTCACCCTCTGGTTTACCATCGATCATCAATAAATCAAAACGCTTGCGCATCATGCGGTAAAAAAATTCCATTTTTTTGTGCTTGCCGCGGGGGAAAAGGGCGGTTATCTCCTCGTAGGGCAAAAGGAAATGCTCGGTATCGACAATCTCGATCAATACCTTGGCTTTGTCTTGCATATTCTGGATTTGCGTCAGGAGGCGCCACTCATCTGGTCGCTGAAAAGTAATTTGTTCTGGCTGATATCGCTCGCAAAGGTCGGTAAGTATGGAAACCAAACTTGAACTTTTCGATTTGGAATTTTCTTGCACTACGAGGGTGTGATCGAGCCTAAAGTATTCCACGCGATGACCTCGCTGTTCCAAATGCTGAGAAAAAGCTCGCATGGCCAAAAAGAAGGCGGCGATTTTCTGCGCATGATGTTTTACGTATTCCATTTCTTGTGGCATTTCCGCAAGTACGTAAAGCACATGGTCGTTTGCCTCAGCAAACCATGAGTGTTGGTGGTTGAGCTGATCGCCGAATATAAATCGTATTTCTTTGGTTGTAGTTGTAGTTGTAGTTGTAGCTTTAGTGGCTGTGCTCAATGTGTTCTCTCCTGATCGGTCATATCATCAGACACTATTTGTGCGTTCGTATCAGGTGTAAGCGGCCAATCGGCTGCGTCTCGGGTATCGATTTGCTCTACCGTTTTATAGCCCTGCCACCGATCGATATAATGGCGATCGGGGTCGTAGATTTGGGTTTGCTTTTCGAGGGAAAAATGCCGCTGGCCTCGCGGGTCGGCGCCCACGCCGGCTAAGTATTGCCAATTACCCCAGTTTGACGCCGCATCGTAGTCCAGCAGTTGTTGCTCAAAATAAGCCGCACCATAGCGCCAATCAAGATCAAGCTCGTTGACTAAACAACTTGCCACCACTTGTCTGCCTCGGTTGCTCAAATAGCCAGTGGTCGCGAGTTCTTTCATGCAGGCATTGACCAGGGGCCAGGGCGTGGAGCCTTGCGTCCATGCGCGAAATCGCTCAGGGTAAAAGCTAGTGAGGGGAGCTGTTGGGTTGCGGCCTTTTTTCCAGAAAAGCTTGGCGCCAAGTTGTCGAGCAGACCAAAAGAAAAACTCTCGCCATAATAACTCAAAGTAAATCCAGTAGGTCGATTCATTGGCGCCGTGTTTATCTTCGTATTCGCGCAAGGCCTTGATTATCGTAACGGCGGATAAACTTCCCTGTGCCAGCCAGGGCGAGAATCGGGTACTCGATTCGAAGCCCTGTAATTCATTGCGAGTTTTTTTATAGCTGAGCGGTGCCAGAGACCCGAAATAAGAATGCAGGTGTTTCATAGCGGCAGCTTCGCCACCGCGAAATACTTGGTCTGAGTTAATAGATTTGGGTAAGGGCATGCTCTTGTGAGCGTGCTTCAAGGGTTTGCTGAACAGTACGGCTGATGCCTGCTCTCTTGGTTCGGTGGCCTGCGCTTCAATGGCTTTCCTGAAGGGGGTAAATTGCTTTGGCATTTCCCCTGCGCTAAATGGCAGGGCACTTTCCTTAAACAGTGTTGCGCTGGACACAGAATGAAAATCAACCTGTGGATAAGCGCTGTCAAAAAAGTTCCAAAGCTCGGTTTCATCGAATGCGCATTGCTGTGCTGCATAGACAGCATCTATATCATAATTGGCCAGTAATATACCCAGGTGCTCATGGGCTCGTCCGTTAATAATGAGTAGTTTATGGCCATAGTGTTCGAGCTGCTCACTCAATTTGGCAATGGCCTCAAATAAAAATCGCTTTCGATGCTCGCTTGTGCCTTTTAAACCGGGGACCGAAGCAGGTCGCAGTAGATCACCCACAAACACTACGTGAAGTACCTCTTGAGCCGCCCTGTGGGCTTCGAACAGCAGTGGGTTATCCGCTAACCTTAAATCTTGCGTAAACCAAATAAGAGCTCGCATGGTTGTTTGTCACCTAATTTAAATAACTAGTTTCTTTTACGCCGAGCGCGACGATATTGAGAAGCCTTATACTGCGTGGCGCAATAGCCGCGTTCCACCCCTGCCGGCCTCTTTTGGCGGTGCTTGGTGATACGTCCAGTCACCCTTGCGCGCCAGTTTTGAAATGAACGTGGTTTTTGATTTAGCCTCATCAGTGCAATGACGGATGATTCTGATAAACCAAACTGGGCAGTAATCGCCTCAAATGGTGTTCGATCCTCCCAGGCCATCTCGATGACGCGGTCAAGTTCATCCGCAGTAAGGGCGCTAAATTTTGAGGTATTGTGATTGGCTCGGCTCATAGACTTAAGTACGTGTAGAAAAGCGGTAACGGATCAGTCGAGGAAGCCTGGTCAAACCCCATGCACCAAAGATTCGCAGTCCATTGATAGACTTTTCCAACTACTCTTTACAGAAAATAGCGAGACCAAAATGACATTGAGGTACTTTAGGCGTTAGTTATGCCACGGAACTCGCTTGGCGGTATTTTATTCCAGCGAACAAAAGCGCGGCGGAAGTTTGCCGTGTCGGTGTAGTCAAGTAAGTGCGCAATATCTGCAACCGTAAGCTCTGTGTGAGTAAGATATTCTTTGGCGAGTAAGTTTTTGACTTCTTCGGTGATGATTCTAAAACGGGTAGATTCACTATCCAGTCGGCGACCGAGTGTGCTTTTACTCATGTGCAGTTGCCTGGCCACTTGATCAATATTTGGGAAATTACCGGCAGCCTGTATTAGTAAGCGCCGCACAGCCGCTGAAGTATTCTCAATACGGTTTAAATCCCGTAGCATTGTTTCGCATTGTTGCTGGAAAACTACATGGCCAGCGGGGTCGGCCATTTTAACGGGTACGTCTAATAATGCTTTGGATATGATGATCTGGTTGTAGGGTTGATCAAATTTAAGTGGTGTAGGTAAAAATTTCTTGTAAGCTTTATAGTAGTCAGGTTTTGAATGTTTTATGTGTACTGCTGTAGCGGTAACAACTTTACCGGTTAAATATTTGGCCATTGTGAAGAAACTCACGAACGCTAGTTCTGCCATTAATCTTTTCTGGTCCGGGTTGCCAATATTTATTGTGAAGCGCGCTGCCACCCAATCATCTACTTCGTAAAGCTCCCATCGTAAATCTTGCCTCACTATCAAGGGGTGGTACCTGAGTAATAAATTCAATACCTGTCTTAAGTCGGAGCAGCTCTGTAAGGCATATCCAAAGAACCCGAAATGTGGAATAGGGTTGATTTGACCCAATTGCAATGCGTAGGAGGTATCTTTACGCAGTGATACTGCAACAGGTAGTAAGTGCACCAGGGATTTGTTTTTTCTTGCCTGTTCATTTGCATCTGCTTCTTTATCTGCAGAGGCAAGCGCTAGTATCTCTTCGGGACCAAAACCTGCGAGCTCCAGAAAATTTAAGGGAGAGAGTTGGGATTTGGTCATAGATGATTGCGGGGTTGTCTCAGTAGCTTCAATTATGCCAGTAAATGATCCTGAATGTGAAGATAAATGACTCCCATCATGGCAACAAATGACCCTATAGTTGGCGTATCTGGTATGTATAACCAACGTAGAAACTAGCGCGTGAACCGTTTTTGAGATCGGTTCACCGTAGTTAGCTTGTTAAGCAATGATAGGAAAGCACCATGATTGGTACTTCACATAATCACGCGATTAAGTTTATTCAAAACATCCAGATATTCCAGAGGGTGATGCAGCGTATTCAAAAACACCTGCACACGATGAGTCAAGGCGCTAAACTAGCGGTAGCTGATTGATTCGATTCGATGGGGCAGAAGGATATCCTGACGACCCGGATGATTTAGCAGCCCATTAAAAAATGCCAAAAACAGATAGCGATAAACAACGAGAATAACTATGAATAGCGACAATCTAAGCTGCGATCATGCTCCAACACTGTATAGCAAGTTTTCCCTTCCCGGCGGTCAATCGGTTAACAATCGTTTCTTTAAATCAGCAATGAGTGAGCAGTTAGGCAATAGTCGCCTTCTCCCGGATCAACGCTTAGTCAGGGTGTATCAACGCTGGGCAAAAGGTGGCACCGGCGTTCTCGTCACTGGAAACGTTATGGTTGATCGAGAAGCACTGGGGGAATACAAAAATGTAGTGCTTGATGAACAGCAAGACCTGCAGCCATTTTGCGCATGGGCTGAGGCGGCAACTCAAACACAGCCAGGCGCGCACATTTGGATGCAGTTAAATCACCCCGGTAAACAAAGCCCGAAGAATTTATCACCACAGCCTGTTGCTCCCAGCGCCGTAGCTTTGGGCCGAGGCCTTGAAGCGGCTTTCAATAAACCGCGTGAACTGAGCGATGCTGAGATTCTTACGCTAGTTGAAAAGTTTGCCACTAGCGCCGCCTTGGCACAAGAGGCAGGTTTTACTGGGGTTCAAATCCATGCTGCTCATGGTTATTTGGTTAATCAGTTTCTTTCCCCTCACCATAATCGGCGCACTGACCGTTGGGGTGGTTCCAGTGAAAACCGTCGACGCTTTTGCCTGGAAATATATCGTGCTATCCGTGCTCGTGTAGGCAAGGGGTTTCCTGTGGCCATTAAAATCAATTCTGCTGATTTTCAAAAAGGCGGGTTTGATGAAAATGATGCCTTTGATCTTATCCGGGTTTTATCCGAGGAGGGCATGGACCATATCGAAATATCCGGTGGTAATTATGAGTCACCAGCCATGACGGGTGCAAAACAATCCACCGTCGAAAGGGAAGCATACTTTCTGACGTTCGCCGAGCGCGCAAGAGAAATCACCGATGTGCCGCTTGCTGTGACTGGCGGCTTTCGTTCGGTTAATGCTATGGAGCAAGCGCTTGCTAGCAACGCTATAGATTTTATTGGTTTGGCCAGACCGTTGGCGATCAACCCGGATCTGCCGCGGTGTGCTGCTGCTGACAGTAGTTATATTGCAGAGACCGGTAATCCAACCTGTGGTGTCAGGGCAGTTGATACTATGTTTATGATGGCGATTGGTTGGTATGAAACCCAAATTGCTCGTATGGCTAAAGGCAAGAACCCTAAACCTAATCTATCGGGCTGGTGGACTGTGCTGGATGCAGTATGGTCAATGGGTATGAGCAGTATTAAACCCCGCCGGGCCTAACAGGCTATTAATTTTTAAGAGAGATTTTTGAAGATGAGTGATGTTATCCCTGCCAACTTGTTAAGAGAGCAGCAAGCGCACAAACAAAGTCAGCAGTTGGGGCCGGGTGAGGAAAACCATTACCGTATTTGGCAGAACTTGGCCTCACCGTATTCCTACAAGGTGATGACCTATATGAATTACAAGGGCATTCCCTATAAGCGCATGGAAGCCAATGTGAAAGTCAGCATGGAAGAAATCCCGCGTTTGGTAGGTCAAACTATCGTGCCGGTTATGTTAAGCCCGCAGGACGAGGTGTTGCAGGATTCAACTCCTATTATTGAATGGCTTGAACAGCGTTTTCCAGAAAAACGGGTTACGCCTGAAGATGCGCGGTTGGCTTTTTTAATGTGGCTGCTAGAAGAGTTTGCCGATGAATATATGCCGCGTATTCATATGCATACCCGTTGGGGTAATGAACAAAATCAGAGAGCGGTAAGTCATCGCATTGGACGTGATCTTGCCTATGCAATACCCGATGCGTCAGTTAGTGACCTTGCAGACTTTATGTTGTCCCGTCAGGCAGGTTTTAATAAACACCTGGGGTTAACCGACAGGGTGCGTGAGAATATGGATCAGCAAGTGCTGGATTTGCTGTCCATTCTGGATGAGCATTTTTTGCATTATCAATTCCTGTTAGGCGACAAACCTTCCATGGCCGATTTCGCACTTTATGGTTCGTTAAAGGTTCATCTTTATAGTGACCCCAATTCAAAAGAAACCATGGAGGTTCATGGCCCCAGAACCTGCAACTGGATAGAGACGATTACAGAACTGGGCGATACGCGTGGTTGTGTTGGGCAAACCACATTTGGTGACTGGATCAATCTGAACGCCGGTGTTCCAGAAAGTTTGCACAAATTACTTAGCTTTACCGCAAAAACCTATATTCCTTTTGCACAAGCCTGCGCCCAGGCCAGTAAAAATAAAAGTAAAACATTTGACGCCGAAGTCTACGGATTAACAGAAACCTTCAGTGTGCATCAATACCGTGTCTGGTCATTTGAGCAGCTGCAAAACCGTTATGTGCAGTTGCAAGGTGATGAGAAGCAGTTAATCGACGAAGCGCTGACAGCTGCGGGTGTACTCCCCTTAATGATGACTGATGGCATAGTGCACAGCGATCTGTTTGACGGCTTTACACCACCGGTGATTAAAGACGGTGCGACTGATGCGCGAATTCGCTACCTGCTGAATAAAGGGAAAAAAGCAGGAATGCTGTAGTGCCTGAATAGAATTGGCACAATGTCTGAAAACATACACAAACTCTAAGATATTCCATATGACTAATCCAACCCCCGATTCCATGCACAAATTGCACGGTTTTCTAATGTCGCCGTATTCAATGAAATTGCGGGCCTACTTACGCTATCGTCATATACCTTTTCAGTGGTGTAACAACTTGGGGGCGGATGAAATAGCCAGAACAAAGGTGAAAACCTATATGGTGCCGGTAATTGAATACCCGGACGGCACGTTTGAAAACGACTCCACACCTATTATCGACAAGCTTGAACAAAAGTTTTCGGCGCGCAGCACAGAGCCAGAAAACGAAGCTGATGCCTTTCTTGCTTACTTGATAGAAGACTTTGCTGACGAATGGTTGCTTTGGCCGTTTTTTATGTACCGTTGGCGCCTGAAGGCGGATCAAGAACACAATAGCCAATGGATTCTTTATGAAGGGATGAAGGGCGACATTGAAAACGACGGGTTTAATGCCATGAGTGAGATGTGGGCCAGCCGCCAGTTAATTGGGGTTGAAAAGATCTGTGGTAGTCCTGCTAATGACTACGTGCTTGAAAGCAGTTTTCATGCTTTCTTGAGTATTATGGAACGAGCTGTCACCAAAGGATTATTTTTCTTTGGATCACGTCCATCTCGAGCCGAAATTGCCATTTACGGTATTTTGTCTCAAGAAATTCAAGACCTCACGGCGTCTGTATTTATGCGCGAGAAGTATAACTTCACCACCCGCTGGGTAAGCATTATTGATGACCTGAGTGGGGTTGAAGGGGAATGGGAATCGTTAAGCACTAATAAAGAAAAGCTCATGTCATCACCCGTAGCGGAAATATTGAAGCTTAGTGGTAAGTACCATTTACCATTATTGGCCGCTAATGCAGCAGCGTTGGAAAAAGGTGAGAAAAGGTTTTCATACGATATAGAGGGCAGAGCCTTTACACGCATTGCACACGACCGCCATTCCTTTTGCTTGCCAGCACTACGCAAACGTTATGCAGCGCTTTCCGGTGAATCCAAGGCGGCGCTTAAAGCGGTGCTTGAGCAATCCGGATGTTTAAATTACCTAGTGGCTAACTAAATAAGCCCTTCGTTTCAAAATCTATCAGACTTTAAATAAAGGAAATCGAGCGTTAGGTGGTCTTTTGAAACTAACAGCGTTTTCATACCAACCAACAGAACGGGCACCTGTTATCCAATAACATCCCATACTAGATATTTTATTCCTCGCAACCACAAAAAACCATACCCATGGAAAACCAGCTTAAGTGTGCGAGCTTTCAGCCAGCGGCTAACCCTTCATTATCTTTTCAGTCGAATCCCCATAACCCCAAAACCCACCATCACCAACAAAAACACCACCACAACTATATCCCTGCCTTCACGCCCAAGCAGTGGCACCAAAATATTCCATTTATGCAGCAAAGAAAAAGACAGTCTTTCCAACCCCTGCGCTTTTTTAATATGGTCCACCAAAATTCCGGTTACAGGATCAATAAACAACTTATCACCCTCTGCATTATCAATAGTCACTCGCCATACCGGCAGCCGCTTATTCCGAAAGTCATAATCAGCACCAAAGTGTGTAACACGCTCCAGGGTTAATTTATCGGCGGTGGCGGATAAATAGGTTAAAGCGGTTGAAGCAACAACCACTTCATCAGAGAGTGCTGTGTTATCACCAGCGGTAGTGAGATAGAGTGCTCCTCGCTCTTTAGTCTGGCCATCAAAGCGTTTATTTCTTACATCATTATCGCTGGCTTTTTCATGGTGTTGGTGGGGCTTGGTGCTGGCGGGCGCTGCGCCGTTGGCTTTGCTGGCTCTAAAATAGAGTTCCCCTTGATGGTCGAGCAGTGATAGGGCGCTAAGTTCTATGCCCTTTAGGGAATCGGCGTTAAGGATTTCGCCGGGTGTATTGATGGTGATGGGTTTATAAAGGCGCATGCCTATCGGGGCTTCACCGTATTCCGATTGTAGTAAATGGTAGCCGGCGCTTAGGATAAGACCCAGAAAAGGCATGGCGATAAACCAGGCGAGTTTGCGGTGGTAACGCTGGGAGCTGGTTTTAGATTGTGAGCGTTTCACAGTGGCCAGAAGAGTGATCCCTGCAACGCTAATGGTTAATAAGCTCAGAAGTAGTATTAATACAATACTGACACGCAGCGTTGGGTAATTATCCAGCCAGGACCAGGTGTGGAACCACTGGAAAATGGTTTGTAGTGAAGTTTTCCAATTATTGTTAATAGAGGCCAGGGCGTTGGTTTCGGTATGGATATACACCGAGAGTTGGTCCGGGGTATCAAAGTTAATTTTATAGACCGGTAACAGGCGATTTACTGACGGGTATTGGTTAGAGAAGCTATCGATAAACTTGATACTTTTGATCGCAGCGTTTGTGCCGGTGTAATAGCGGGCCAGCCACTCGGCCTGTTGTCGGTCGAACTGTTGTAGCGGGCTATGGGGCAGGTTGTTTGATAGCGGATAATACTCCCTGGGCTGCGTCGGTTCCGTGGTGACTTGCAGCATAGGGCCCTGTTGGGTCGGCACCACTTTTACAATGCGGGCATTTTTTCCATTAAGGTTTTTCAGTGTTTCCATAACACCGTTAATGGTTTGTTCACTAATCGTCATCGTCGGTGGAAAAAATTTACTGGCCTGTGGCCCGGTCCATACCATAATGGGGTGGGTCAGGGCCGATAGAATAAATAAGGCCAGAGCAGCAATGGCTAGCCATACCAGCCTCTGGTGAAATTGGCGGGCCAGTAGAATAGTGTTGGCTTTTTTGCTGCGGCTGGTCATAGTGTTGCTCATCTGTGATCAAATATTAAAGATTAAAAGGTATAGCGAAAGCCTGCATAGGCGCTGCGAGGATTGCCCGGGCGATAGCTGATATCCGGGTCACCTACCTGGTTGGAGGTATAGGTTGAGTAGCGCTTGTCACCGATATTTTGCACGCGACCATAAAGCTCAAGTCCATTCCCTAGTACATAGTTAACTCTAAAGTTATATAGGTCATGGCCACCGTAGTCGGCGGTATTGGTTTCGTCGGTGTAGTAGTCGCCAAGGTGTTCCCATTCCACTTCCAGTCGCAGGCCGGTGAAGATAACGGGGGTATAAACCAGTACCACATTGCCGATCGTGTCCGGGGCTTTGCCGATATCATTGTCGCTGACATCAATATTTTGTGTGGGGAAGCAGCAGGTGTAAGAAAAATTTTTATAGGTTTGTCGGGTTTTGGTAAACCCGGCGGCGTAGGAGAACTCTTCGGTAATAGCGCCGTTAACACTCAGTTCAATACCCTGGTGTTCGGTTTCACCGGCATTGTAAACATTGCGCTCAAAACCGTTAACCACACTGACAATATCATCACTAATATCCATCTGGTAAATAGCCAGTTCATAAAAAATCGCGTCGGAGGCCTGGCCGCGAATACCCAGCTCATAGCTGTCGGCGGTAATAGGCTCAAGCTTGTCGGTAATTTGCGTACTGCCGGAGCGGAACAGTGTGGTCACCGAGGGAATGGAAAATGCCTGGCGATAATTAAAGTAGGTGGCATGATGGTCGTTGAGGGTATACACCAAGCCCAGCTTGGGACTCAATTGTTCGAAGGAAATATCCTGATCATCGGGGCGGCGATGGGTAACCGGGCGGCCCAGTTGTGGAATAAAAATACTCTCAGGGTCGCTGCTGGATAAATTATCTTTATAACTGATATCAAAATAGTCATAACGCAAACCGACTGACGCCAGCAGTTTTTCTGATACTTGCACTTCTATATGGGCATAGGGTGAAAGTGAGGTTTGCTCGGCATCAAAATCATAGTTGCTATTGTTCAGTGAGATATAGCCGGTATAGATATCATCTTCCAGGTTATGGCTAATGGCTTCTTCTTGATATTTCGATGGGGTGTAGTCGATATCCAGGCCAATAATCCATTGCACCGTATCGTTACTACGCACCCGGTATTTACTGAGTAAACCATAGGATTGGAATTCGCTTTCCCGCTCATTGGGGTCGTAAGTTACCATCCATGAAGGGGCCATGCTGGTGGTATTGTTGCGGTAATAGGGTGTCAGGGTGGCCAGGGTACTGTCACTGGTCGCCCAGGAAAACTCCGAGGATAAACGCAGGGCATCCACTTCACGAAAAGCGGTATCGCCGTGGAAGCGATTTTTTTTATCGTTGTTTTTATAGTCGAATTCTTCGAGGCTGGAGACACCGCTTTGGTTTACCTGGGTATAGGACAGCAGGGTTTTGATAGAAAGCTGGTCACCGGTGGCAAAGTCCCAGCGACCGGTAAGTGATGTTCTGTCGTAATCCGCTTCGTCCCGGTAGCCGCTGTTATCGGTGGCATTAAGGTTAATACTAAGGCCGTGGCCACCGTGGCTGGTGCCGGCGGAAAGCAAGGCACGCTGCCAATCGTTGGAACCGGCCTCAAAGTTGATCATCACTTCGGTTTCTGCGGGTGGCTTGCGGCTAAGTGAATTAATAATACCGCCAATGGCATCACTGCCGTACAGCGCAGACCCCGGCCCCTTGGTCACTTCCAGTTGCCCGCTCTGGGGAATATTCACTTCATACAGGGCATTATGATTAAAAAAACCTGTGGGTCTTACGGGAACACCATCTTCAAGGTAGAGATAAACACCGCGGGTGGTAATCGGCTGGCGAATCGCCGTCATATGGCCTTCGCCGCTTAGGTTATTCACATGAACACCGGCGGCGCGGTTTAAAATTTCACTGGGGTGGGAGGGGGCTACGGCATCAATGGTTTCCCGGTCAAAGGACTGGATCGATTCCGGCAGCTCCATTTTTCGGCGCTCTTCCCGGGTGGCGGTAACCACAACGGTTTCCAGTTGGGCGAGTTCAAGTGTCTCGGCATAGGCAGTGGATGTTGCAAAAGGTGTGGCTAGAGTTAATGCAATAGACAGGTGTTTTTTCACGTTCTATTTTCCCTATAAAGTTAAAGCAGGCACGGCCTGCGTCAGGCGCGGTATTATAGGGAGACGCCAATAAGATGGAATGTGACATAGTGTCGCAGAGAGGGAAGTTGTTGATTGAAGTTTATTCGGGGTGACTATTGCATCAGCGGATTTGATTATTCATTATCCAGCGACAGAATAAAAAGGGTGGAAAAATAAGGTAATCAAAATCGTGCTTGCCTCCCCTGTTAGACATTGTTGCCACTGGCAACAAGCCCCCTCAATAACACTCACTCGCCCCGTCAACAAGAAGCGATCTCATTATTGTGGATAGTTAATAGCTGTTCATTTAAGAGATATATTTACATTTAGAAATCTGATCTTGATGTTTATACAAAATATCGTATATTATACAGAATCTTGTATATATCCAGAGGGCTTAATTATGACCCAATTAGAATATGACAATATCTTCGATTCCTTTGAAGAAGACCCGATTGAGTCAGCTGATTTGAGGTTTCGCTCAGATTTGATGGTGGTATTAAGAAAGTTGTTTAAAGCACGTGATTGGAAACAGGCTGAAGTTATGCAGCACCTGGATATTGCCCAGCCAAGGGCTAGCGAACTAATGAGGGGGAAAATCGACAAAGTCTCTTCTGAAAAGCTTATAGGTTACTTGGCAATACTCGGGTTTCGTTTTAAACCTACCTATCATGCCCCGCCTAAAAGAAGAAATCGGTCACCAATACAATGCGAAGTGCGCTCTGAAGCGGTTGCTGCTTAAGCTTGTTACGTGAAGCGCCTCTTTAACTGATTACTGTCGGCGCTTTTTCTTACCTTTAGGTTTCTTTTGTGCTCCTTTCTTACTATTTTTCACTTCTTCGACCATTAATTTGTAGCGCTCTTTAGCGGTAGTCATAGCCTGCAGATCTACGCCATTGGTTGTTTTTGTAAAGGCGTGTAGTAAATATACGGTATCTTCGTATTTTGCACAGTAAACAGCCCTGTATGCAGGGCTGCCGTTCTCTATTAGCTCTATTGCTCCAGTGCCAACGCTGCCAGAAATATCCTTAAAATCAGAAAAAGGCTTTTCACCCTGTTGAACGGCATTCAGGTCGGAGCCAAATTTCAAAGACTATTCAGATGATGTCGCGAGTTTACGAAGGGTAGGGTACTTAGTGGATTTATTGACAAGATTTTTGAATGTAGAGAAATCTCGAAAAGCTTAACTAAGAAGTGAATTAGACACAGCTATCTGCTACAACCATACTACCGTTTAGTCTCTCTGCTAATTGTTTTATGGAGTCGGCAATATACGCAGCCTTGCTCTTTGCTAGCAGTCTGGAAGTAGTCCTGAGTGAATATATTATTTCCCGTTGACCCAAAATGTCGCGAAGGTGTATCAGTAGGGTGTATCTAAAGTAGTAACCAGAAGGTCGTTGTAAGAGATAATCAGCCATTATTTTCGTACCTTGTTTTGTACCCAGGGACACTGATGGCATCCCAGATACGAAAAAACTCCTGATTTCTCAGAGGTTTATCGCTTTTTTGGTGGGCCGGCGGGAGTTGAACCCTAATCCTAACGGTTTGTATTTAAAGAATTTTTGCTGTTTATTTTTCCCCTGATACTACTAGCGGTACTACTAAAAATATTATTCATAATAATATTAATGTGTTGAGGTTTTTAGGGGCTATAGCTGCTGAGTTCAACCCATTCAGCAAAAATACGCAAAGCAGAATTGCAGGAGGTGGGGAAAAAGGGTGTTCAGGTGTCTTATACAGAGTGAGTAATCACCATATTAAACGAGCGCGAGAGATATTAGACAAGCTGGGTATCAACACCGCTTTATGAGCTAGGGCAGATGGACGGCAGCGCCGCTAAATGACTGCCAATAAAGGAGGAAAGGAATAATGTCACTTGAAACCCCGCCCCTCGCAAGGGCGACAATGCTTATTCGTCGCCCAATTGAAGAAGTGTTCAGGGCATTTGTAGACCCTGATATAACAACCAGGTTCTGGTTCAGTAGATCCACTGGCCAGCTTAGTGTGGGTAACACTGTGACATGGTTCTGGGATCACTACGGTGTTTCAGCCGAAGTGTTTGTAAAAGCTATTGAAGAATGCCAAAGAATAGAAATTGAGTGGCCCACCCCTGTTGAATGGGTGTTTACTTCCAGAGGTGATACCACCTTTGTTGAGATAATCGCTTCGGGTTTTACGGGAAGTGATGATGAACAAGTCGCTCAGGCATTGGATTCTACGGAAGGCTTCAATCTCGTGATTTCTGCCTGTAAGGCTTTTCTTGAACATGGTATCGAACTCAAACTGGTTACTGATAAAAATCCTTATGCCGGAGATAATAATGGCGATTGATAAAGGGTTTAGGTCAGACAATATGTATCCCTACTCGTTTGTTAAAGCAGGGGAGAATCATCTGGAATTAATCGAAAAATGGTTAAGGTCGCCTGAAGTTTTCAAATGGTATCAAGACTCCGATTATATTGAAGATTTAGAAGAAGGGTTGTCAGATATGAGAATCCGGATGATGATTGTTTTCTTCAAAAATAGGCCATTCGCTTTTGTACAGGACTATGATATTCACGGCTGGCAAGACCATCATTTATCTTATCTGCCAAAAGGGTCACGCGGAATAGATACTTTTATTGGCGAGGCGGAGATGATGGGCCAAGGGCATGGTACTAGCTATCTAGGCTTTCGTGTAGATACTCTTTTCGCTTCAAGCGTGCCTGCTATTGGTATCGACCCTGATGTTGCTAATGTCAGAGCGATAAATGCTTATAAGAAAGTTGGGCTTATGAAAGATAAGGTGGCTTCAACAGAGTGTGGTGAGCTACAGCTCATGTCATTGATAAATAGTTAGTTCGCAATAAATTGCAGGAGGAAAAGCAAGTGAAAATATCTCTAGTCAGTATACCGGTGCAAGATGCTGTTAAAGCACATGAGATCTACACGTCAAAGTTAGGGTTTATCTCAAAAGAGTTTGATGCAGACGCGCATATAGCCATTGTTGTTTCAGCCGAAGATCCAAAAGGTACAGCAATTTTACTGGAACCCTGCCAAGGAACATTCGCTGAGAAATACCAAAAAGCAGCATATGAAGAAAACTTACCGATAATGGTTTTCTCGGTCAATAATGTTGAAGCTGAACTGGAGAGGTTGGAATCCGCTGGTGTGAAATTACGTCCTGAATTAGATAATCCGAATTGGGGGTTAAAAAACATGTTCGAGGATGGGTGCGGGAACTTTCTTATGATTGACGATGTATCTGTCAATCAGTAAATATATCAGCTGCATAAACAAACAAGCATAGTCAAATCACTCTACTACATTAGTTCTGTGTTATTAGTTTTAGGGCTTATAGTTGGTGTCGAGATTCAATCCACTCAGTAATATCACTTTCATACCACCCCACCGAACGCGCACCAGTCAAATGTACCTGCTTGGGGAAATGACCCTTCGATATTTGCAAGTAGATGGTTGAGCGGGATAAGCCTGTTAATTTTTTCACTTCTTTCAATCGTAGGATTCTACAGTTCATGGAATGCTCCTGTTATCCAGTAGCATCCCATACTAGGTTTTTTATTCCTTGCAACAACAAAAAACCATACACACCAAAAAGATAGTTTGTGCGGTGTTTTCAAAACCATCCCCCTTTTCGTTGTAGAGCTAGCTCTACAACGAAAAGGGGGACCTATGGAAAAGCCTGCTAAGTACGCGAACTATCCGGTGCTGGCGAGCTTGCGTTGCCAGTGGCAACGAGTCTTCTTATAAAGCTATCTTTTTTGTATGTATGGTTTTTCGCTGCTGGTAAATTCCCTGCTATGTTCTAATGCCCCCTTATGATCTGTAACGGCTACAGCCTTATGAGGCACCTATTGGGTAAGAAAATCACTGGTAGGCGCGGTACAAGGGTCAAAGAACATACCAAGCGCGCCCTTATAATAGCGGATGTTTTATACCGACAATATCAGGTGGGGCCGTATCAATATCGACAACATCACCTGTCATGGTATCTCAACATCCATATACAGGCGCTGAAGCCTAGCAGTCAGTACCGGCACTGGCTGACAGTCCGCATTATCGTGATAGCTTTGGATAAGGAGACACAATGGCTTCCGATGCTTGGCGGGTCTTGGGTGGGAGCTTAGTAGTCCAGTGGACACTGTCGAATTTTTATTGCTTAAGGAAAAGCAGAAAAACGCCCACTAATATAACAGTAGCGGAAGGTGGGGATTTTGGCTCTTTAAGTGTCTTATAAGTATCAAAGTACTTATAAGGCGCTGTAGAGCTATTAGGTACTTAAGCCGGCAAAAGTAGTTACGGGCCTACGTTAATGTGACCAAGCCAAAAGAGCGTTTGGTCTGCCCATACTCGATACAAGGAATAACCATGACCAAAATAATTACTGCTGTTAGCTTGTATCTGGGTATGTCCTTGCTGGCCAATTATGCTAGTGCTTGTTTCTTTCATTATGGTCAAGGCTACGGTGGCTTCTCCGGTGATCAGGTAAGCCCCTCCGCTGCTTTTACAGCACCAAAGAAGATATTCAACGTTAAACATCCACCCACTGCAGTGGCGATCATTAACGAATATTCTGAGATCACACTTGAATATGACCGCCCCATTACTTCAAAAAACGTCAGTATTCAATTAACCGGCAGCGCTAATGTTGAGCTATTAGACCAGAATATTGAGTTAATTGATTTTAGTGGCGAGATTACTGCCCGCTTCCGCCTTACCGGGAAGGGTTTTGATGTAATAACAATCACTGTTACTGGTGAGCATAACGGTGATAGCCTTCGCTATTCCAGTAGAGTCTATGTCAGGGCAAAACAGGCGGCCCCTCCCTTGACGATGGAAGTCACCTCCCGATAAATTGCCCAACTTGTTTTCGCAAGTGTTTGGCGAGGAAAACAATGAATCCTGCTCGAGATCAAAGCCTCGTGGCAGTTAACTGTCACCCCTTTGTCGTAGAGTTGTCGTAACTAAAACCAATGATTCCAACTGATAATTGATCCCCACCAATTATCAAGAGGGATAAGAGAATGGAACAGATGATAGATAAAGACTTAATCAAAAAACTCCGGATAGAGCGCTCCTGGTCACAAGATCAGCTTTCGTCAGTTTCGGGGCTTAGTCTTCGTACGATTCAAAGAATAGAGAACGAAGGCACCTGTTCTTTAGAGTCAAAAAAGGCGTTAGCGGCTGCCTTTGAGATAAACGCTAATAAGCTGGACATTAACACAGCTGCCATTAACACTCTTGCCGCCAATAACCGTGGGCGCAAGTTTGGGTTTGCTGGAACAGCGGCGGGACTTGTGAGTGCCTATATTGGAATAACCATGTCATATACATCGGGGAACATCACTTCCAGTGAGGCAGGCCTGTATTATGGAAGCATCGGTGCTTTCTGTGGAATCTGCTGCGCCATTATCGGGATATGTTCAAATAGATATATAGCTAAGGTAAAAACATGACATTCCATACACGGCTTTTTCTTATATCCAGTTTACTTTTTTGTTCACTAATAGGCCGTTCCGCGATAGCAGAGGAATGGAATGTTGGGTTTAAAAGTCTTCAGGTTTCTGACCCAGTATTTCACGATAATATTGAAGTTGCGGTATGGTACCCCACGCGAGCCAAGGCCCAAGATGAATCTATTGGACCATTAACCCTGCACTTGGCTGTAGGTGCTGAGATGCCTGCGTCCTCTAAAGGCTTAATACTAATTTCCCACGGTTTTTCTGGAAACGCCTTCGGACATAATGATACGGCCCAACACCTTGCCAGCTTGGGTTTCGTGGTTGCCAGCCCTACCCACCCTGACTTGCAGGGACTTAAATCTGGCAAACCAAAACTTGACCCACTGGTGGCAAGGCCGCGACAGATTCAGTTGGTCATAGATGAATTACTGAAGCATCCATCCTTTAAAAAGAGCTTGCGACCAAATCGTATTGGCATAATTGGTTTTTCTCTGGGTACTTATACTGCACTAGCTACTATCGGGGCGAAGGCTGATTTATCGGGCTTAGCTAGCTATTGTGCTATTAACAGCAAAGATTTTTTATTGTGCTCTCCTCAGGCAAGACATCGTCTTTCTGCTATTGCCCCTGATTTAATCCCGCAACATGATAACCGTATAAGCGCAGCTGTACTTTTAGCACCCGCTTATGGCCCGCTTTTTTCTTACGAATCTCTGTCTACTGTAAAAATTCCAATACAACTGTTCGCTGCGGAGCAAGATACAGAACTAGACAACCAATACAATGCGCTTCATTTTGAAGAAAACCTTCCCAACGGGACATCGCTTGAAATGATTAAAGATGCTGGGCATTTTGTTTTTTTGGCACCATGTCCGGAAAAACTAAAGCGAGCAGTGCCGTTTTTATGTGAAGACAACGAATCTGTTGATCGAGTAGCGATACATCAGAAACTAAATAGAGATATTGCAGGTTTTTTCAATAAAGCCTTGAACTGAATATGCAGCAAGCGACAATAAACACCCCAGAAAAAAGCCATAGTTCGCCTTCCCAGCCCCCCCCATTGTTGGTGTTTAGCTAGTTCAATACCAAAAATATAAAAGGGAGTTACTCTTTATGAATATCAACCAGCCTGCCTATATACCACTACTCTTTTACCAAGGATGAATTATGGAAAAACCAGATCAGAAAACAATCACCATCTTGTATACCAATTACAAAGGCCAAACTGACCGCAGAGATATTATTCCTGAAAAAATATGGTTTGGTTCAACTCAATGGCATCCAGAAGAGCAATGGCTAATGGACGCTCATGATTTAGGTAAGGGTGCCTTGCGTAACTTTGCAATGATAGACATAAAGGAATGGAAAACACCCTGATGAAATCTGCTACGACAAGGTATGTCTCGTGCTTCTGGAATAACTGGCTTTTCAGTCTTTACTATTGACAACAAGTAAAGAGTTGTAATATCTTTACAATTAATACTTAGTAAAGAAAGTGAGAGGTGACACCATGCCAAAAGTTAGTGCAAAAAGACAAATTACATTACCCATTTCTGGTTGTGATGCGCTGGGTATCAATCCTGGCGATGATGTGGAAATTTTACGTTACGGCAACCAATTTAACATCATAAAAAAAGAGCAGGGTTCAGCCGCTGGAATATTGAAAGGACTCAAAGCCAATAAAGGCGTGAGCGATGAAGAGTCACGGCAAGGCCACTTTGGATGATAGCGATTGATACCAATGTACTGCTGCGTTACCTGTTGGCCGATAATGCAAGCCAACACAAGAAGGCTAAAGCGATTATCGACAACCAGAGCCCTGTTTTGATTACAGATGTTGTGTTGGTTGAAACTGTATGGACGTTGACCGGTAAACGTTACGGCTTGGATAAATCCGCTGTGTGCACACTGGTTCGTGCCTTAGTAGGCGATGGTCTATTTATCTTTGAAGATTCGCAGGTACTGTGGTCTGCCCTGAGAGATTACGAAGAATCCAAACCGGTGCGTGGTAAAGCCCTCGACTTTGCCGATGCGTTAATCGTCAATAAGGCCCACTTTACCGCTGAAAATAAAGGTTTTTCATTATCGGCGTTTTATAGCTTTGATAAGGCAACAGAGCAATTAAAGGGGGCTAAAAAGCCGTAAAGTGAATCTTTTAGTTTCATTATTAATCCCTCGCTTTTTACGAACAAGCCCCGTTATCTTTCTGCTCTTCAAGCATGGCAACAAACGCCTCAATGTCAGTACGGTCAATACCCAAGCATGAAGCCATAGTGCTATAAATATGTGGTTTATCTCTTTTCACAGATTCTCGCAGTGCTTTAAAAAACGCCGATTGTTGTAGCTTTTTTTCTACGTGGTGTGCTTCCCGCTTGCGCCATGCATCATCCAGGTTTTCGCCGACATAATGCGCTGCTTGAGATCCTCGCGTACTTTAAAGCGGTCGATCACTACATCGATCGAGTGCTTCAAGGTTTTCTTTAGTAACGGAACTTCATCAAGGTCATAGACCTCGCCATCGACGCGCACCCTGACGAAACCTTCTTGCTTGAGTTTGTCAAACAGCTTGAGGTGTTCGCCTTTACGCTCTTTAATAACCGGCGCTAGCAGCATGATTTTGCTGCCAGTGGGTAGGCTCAGTACATC
>NZ_JAQWFR010000012.1 GCF_029238675.1 Oceanicoccus sp.
TTCAGATGACCGTTACCCTGATCAACCCAATCGCGATGGACGAAGGTTTACGCTTCGCAATCCGTGAAGGTGGTCGTACTGTTGGTGCGGGTGTTGTTGCTAAGATCATCGAATAATCGATTCTTAGCGCGATACCAAAAAAGGCTGCCTTCGGGTGGCCTTTTTTATACCCGTAATTCTCTCCCCCATCCCGTCATTCCCGCGAAGGCGGGAATCCAGACTCCCGCTCCGCGGGAGAAACAGTAGGCTGGGCGAGTAGATAGTGCCGGAGCGACCTGAGGTGGCCAGAGGGTTTTGCGACACGCTGTAAAACATCCCTGGGCGGTCGACAAAATGCATCCCTGCATTTTGACGGTCTCAAAACCCTCTGCCCACCTCAGGTCTTGTGTCACTTTATGATTTCTTTCAGGGTTTGCGATTAATGATGCCAGATTTATTTGAGTTATATGTAAGGCAATTTATGTCTGCTTTGATGCTGTGAAACCAAAAGGGCAGCCCTGGGGCGGTCTTTTTTGAGGCTGGCTTATGGTTGTGGGCAGGTATTGTTCCGGACGAGTCTTTTTTGAGCTGCCCTGGTCGGTTTTTATATCGAGTGGTTTTTATTTAAGTTGTTGATTGTGTTGGATTTTATTCCTCTCTATTGCGTGTTTTGGTACTACTACCATTCCCCCATAAATAAGATAGAAATAGTGTTGACAGTCCCTGTTTCGATCTTTAGAATGCGCCTTCCTTTTTTCGGGTAGCCCCAGCCAATGTTGGTGAGCCCCTGTTAAAACACGATTGGAGTTTGATCAGTGCAAAATCAGCGAATCAGAATTCGTTTAAAAGCTTTTGATCATCGCCTAATCGACGTGTCTACAGAAGAAATCGTAGAAACAGCAAAGCGTACGGGTGCGCAGGTTCGTGGTCCAATTCCACTACCTACACGCAAAGAACGTTTTACTATCTTGGTTTCACCGCACGTGAATAAGGATGCTCGTGATCAATACGAGATCCGCACTCACAAGCGTTTGTTAGATATCGTAGAGCCAACGGAAAAGACGGTTGATGCGTTGATGAAGTTGGACTTGGCGGCTGGTGTAGAAGTTCAGATTAGTTTGGGTTAAGCCTTTAAGGTTTTAATCTACTAAGCGAATAAATATATTTTTTAAAGTTAGACCCGCTCGGGGGTCACCCCTGAGTCGTGTAACGTTCTCTAAATATTTTAGAGTTCGGCCATAGAGGGTTAAGCCCCGTACACTGTGAGGTTGTAAGATGACAATTGGTTTAGTCGGCCGTAAAAGCGGCATGACCCGCGTCTTTACCGACGACGGCATATCTATCCCGGTAACGGTGGTTGAGGTTAGTCCCAACCGTGTTACTGGTGTCAAAACAAGCGAGAGCGATGGCTACTCTGCTATCCAGGTTACTACTGGTGGTGCAAAAGCTTCTCGCGTATCTAAGACTGACGCTGGTTTGTTTGCGAAAGCAGGCGTAGAAGCTGGACGTGGTCTCTGGGAATTCCGTTTAGAAGATGGTGATGAAGCTCCTGAAGTAGGTGCCGAGTTAACTGTTACTACATTTGAAGTGGGTCAGAAAGTTGATGTGACCGGCCAATCAAAGGGTAAGGGTTTTCAGGGTGGTATCAAGCGTTGGAATTTCCAAATGCAAGATGCTACTCACGGTAACTCTATCTCTCACCGTTCAAATGGTTCTATTGGTCAGTGTCAGACTCCTGGTCGCGTTTTCAAAGGTAAGAAAATGTCGGGCCATATGGGTGCTGAGAAAGTGACCATTCAGACTCTTGAAGTGGTTCGTGTTGATGAAGCGCGTAACCTGATTTTAATCAAGGGTGCTGTTCCAGGTGCTCCAGGTGGTGACGTTATTGTTAGTCCCGCTGTTAAAGTGAGGGGAGCATAATCATGGAATTAGCGACTTTTACTGTAGGCAAGAAAAAAGCAACCGGTGCTGTTGAAGTATCTGAAGCGACTTTCGCCAAAGAATTTAATGAAGATCTGGTTCACCAGGTCGTTACTGCTTATTTAGCAGGTGCTCGTCAGGGTACTCGCGCTCAGAAAAACCGTGCTGCGGTATCTGGCGGTGGTAAAAAGCCTTGGCGTCAAAAAGGTACTGGCCGCGCTCGTGCTGGTACTATCCGTTCGCCAATCTGGCGTTCTGGTGGTGTGACTTTTGCGGCTCAGCCTCAAGATCACTCACAGAAAGTAAACAAAAAAATGTATCGCGCAGCTCTGCGTTCAATCCTTTCTGAATTGTCTCGTCAAGAGCGTTTGGTTGTGGTTGATGAGCTCGAGATCAAAAAGCCTAAAACCAAGTCGCTGGTTAAAGTGATCGACGGTTTTGGTGTGGAAAGCGCCTTATTGATTTCAGAAGAAGTGTCTGAAAACTTGTACTTGGCATCACGCAACTTGCATAAAGTGAATGTTGTTGATGTTGAAGGTGTTGATCCAGTAAGTCTAATTGATGCAGATAAAGTGATTATCACTGTTTCTGCACTGAAGAAGTTTGAGGAGTTATTGGGATGAATGCAGAAAGACTGTATACGGTTCTAAAAGGCCCTCATATTTCTGAGAAAGCAGCGATGGGCGAAGATCAAGTGGTTTTCCGTGTTGCGGTTGACGCAACCAAGCTTGAAGTTAAGCACGCTGTAGAGAAATTATTCAAAGTGACTGTCGAAAATGTTCAAACTGTGAATGTTAAAGGCAAAGTTAAGCGCAACAAGTTTGGTCTAGCGGCTAAGTCTAGTTGGAAAAAAGCTTATGTTCGTTTAGCTCAAGGTCAAGACATTGACTTTGCGTTGATCGATTAATTAGCGTCACTAAAGGTATAGGTAGAGAGAAAGTCAGATGGCAATTGTAAAAGCAAAACCGACATCTCCAGGGCGCCGTCATGTAGTTCGCGTTGTACACGCTGACTTACATAAAGGTGCTCCTTATGCGCCCTTGCTAGAAAAGAAAAGCAAGAGTGGCGGTCGTAACAACAATGGTCGTATCACTACCCGTCATATCGGTGGTGGTCACAAGCAGCACTATCGCTTAATCGACTTTAAGCGTAATAAAGATGGTATCCCGGCGACCATTGAGCGTCTGGAATATGATCCAAACCGTAGCGCTAATATCGCTTTGGTTTTGTATGCTGACGGTGAGCGTCGCTACATTATTGCGCCTAAAGGTGTTTCTGCTGGCGATCCGATCATGTCTGGTGATGCAGCACCTATCAAGCCGGGTAATACATTGCCATTGCGCAATATCCCTGTGGGTAGTGTTGTTCACTGTATCGAAATGAAGCCTGGCAAAGGTGCACAGATTGCACGTAGCGCCGGTACTTCTGCGCAGCTAGTTGCACGTGAAGGTCAGTACGTAACATTGCGTCTGCGTTCAGGTGAGATGCGTAAAATTTTGTCAGAATGTCGCGCTACTTTAGGCGAAGTATCTAACAGTGAGCACAGCTTGCGTAAGTTAGGTAAAGCTGGTGCTAAGCGCTGGCGTGGTGTTCGTCCTACCGTTCGCGGTGTGGCAATGAACCCGGTTGATCACCCGCATGGTGGTGGTGAAGGTCGTACTTCGGGCGGTCGTCATCCTGTTTCACCTTGGGGTATGCCAACTAAAGGTTATAAGACGCGTAAGAATAAGCGTACTAACAAGTTAATCGTACGCAAGCGTAACGCTCGCTAATAGCTAAACGAATTAAAGAGAGGAAGGTGCTGTGCCACGTTCACTAAAAAAAGGTCCATTTATTGATCTTCACTTGATGAAGAAGGTCGAGACAGCGATCGAAAGTAATGACAAGCGTCCCATTAAAACCTGGTCGCGTCGTTCAATGATCTCTCCGGATATGGTTGGTTTGACCATTGCTGTTCACAATGGCCGTCAGCATGTCCCAGTATTTGTAACCGAAGATATGGTTGGTCACAAATTGGGTGAATTCGCTGCAACTCGCACTTATCGCGGCCATGTCGCTGATAAGAAAGCGCGCTAAGAAGCAGTTAAGAGAAGGTATAGATGATGGAAGTTTCAGCGAAATTAACTGGTGCACAAATCTCTCCGCAAAAAGTGCGTTTGATTGCTGACCAGATCCGTGGCAAAGAAGTTGAAGAAGCGCTTGATGTGCTTGAATTCAGCAACAAAAAAGCCGCTGACATTGTTAAGAAATTATTGAACTCTGCTATTGCTAACGCAGAGCATAACGAAGGTGCAGACGTTGATGAGCTAAAAGTATCAACAATCTTTGTTGATGAAGGCAGAACATTGAAACGTCTTCGTCCACGGGCTAAAGGTCGTGCGGATCGCATCCTTAAGCGTTCTTGTCACATTACCGTTAAAGTTAGCGACAGCGAAGACTAATTAGGAGACGACCAGATGGGTCAGAAAGTACACCCAACAGGCATACGTTTAGGTATCACCAAAGAGCATACTTCAGTTTGGTATGCCGATGGCTCAGCCTATTCTGAAAACCTGATCAACGATCTAGAAGTTCGTGAATACGTTGCCAAGAAGCTTGAAAGTGCTTCTGTAAGTCGCATCGTTATTGAGCGTCCAGCACAGACAGCGCGTATCACTATTCATACCGCGCGTCCTGGTATCGTTATCGGTAAAAAAGGTGAAGACGTTGATAAGCTACGTAAAGAGCTAAGCGTCAAAATGGGTGTGCCAGTGCACATCAATATCGAAGAGATTCGTAAGCCTGATTTGGATGCAAAATTGGTTGCGCAGAATGTTGCTGGCCAGTTAGAGCGTCGTGTTATGTTCCGTCGTGCCATGAAGCGTGTCGTACAAAACGCCATGCGTCAGGGTGCACAGGGCATCAAAGTTCAGGTTAGTGGTCGTGTTGGTGGTGCTGAGATTGCACGTACTGAATGGTATCGTGAAGGTCGTGTGCCTCTTCATACTCTTCGCGCTGATATTGATTACTCCACTTATGAAGCAGCAACTACTTACGGCATCATCGGTGTCAAAGTATGGATCTTCAAAGGTGAAGTGATTGGCGGTGTTGAAGAAGTTGAACAGAAGCCAAAAGGTAAGAAGGGTGCTGCTTAATTAACTCTTTGAAATATTGAGTTAAAGGCAGACACAAAAGAATTTAGTTTTATACAGAATTAAAGGGTAAGGGTTCAGCAAATGCTACAACCTAAACGTACAAAATTTCGTAAGATGATGAAAGGCCGCAATCGCGGTTTGGCACATCGTGGCAGCAAAATTAGTTTCGGTGAATACGGCCTTAAAGCTGTTGGCCGTGGCCGAGTAACTGCTCGTCAGATCGAAGCCGCACGTCGTGCGATGACTCGTCACATTAAGCGTGGCGGTAAAATTTGGATTCGAGTGTTTCCAGACAAGCCAATTACCGGTAAGCCTTTAGAAGTTCGTCAAGGTAAAGGTAAGGGTAATGTTGAGTACTGGGTAGCACAGGTTCAGCCAGGCAAAGTGCTTTATGAAGTGCAGGGCGTAACCGAAGAGTTGGCGCGTGAAGCATTTGCTTTAGCGGCAGCCAAGATTCCAGTTGCAACCACTTTTGTTAAACGGTCGGTAATGTAATGAAAGCTTCAGAATTACGTGAAAAATCTGTAGAAGAGCTAGGCGCTGAGTTAGTAAAACTGCGTGAAGACCAGTTTAAGCTAAACATGCAAAATGCTACAGGTCAGTTGGGTCAATCCCACCTGTTGAAACAAGCTCGTAAAGATATCGCACGGGTAAAAACTGTGCTTTCAGAAAAGGCAGGTAACTAAGATGTCAGCAAAAGAAAGCGGAGCTCGTACAGCGACGGGTAAAGTCGTTAGCGACAAGATGGATAAAACAATTACGGTTCTTATTGAGCGTAAAGTTAAGCATCCTATCTACGGCAAATACATGATTCGTTCATCAAAGCTTCATGCTCACGATGAAAATAACGAATGTAAAGCTGGTGATGTTGTCACTATCAGCGAGACAAAGCCATATTCCAAGTCTAAGACCTGGAAATTGGAAAAAATTGAAGTCAGTGCCGTACAGGTATAACGCGCCTCTGACTCTTTAAAGGGTTGGAATCGATAAGAAGGTTTGGAGTAGAAGATGATTCAAACAGAATCGTATTTAGATGTAGCAGATAACAGCGGCGCACGTCGTGTTATGTGTATCAAAGTACTGGGTGGTTCACACCGTCGTTATGCGCGTATTGGTGACCTGATCAAGGTTACTGTGAAGGAAGCAATTCCTCGCGGTAAAGTAAAAAAAGGTCAGGTAATGACAGCGGTTGTAGTGCGCACCAGAAAAGGCGTGCGTCGCGGTGATGGCTCGATGATCAAGTTTGACGATAACGCAGCAGTTATCCTGAATGCTCAGGATGCGCCAATTGGTACTCGTATCTTTGGCCCAGTAACCCGCGAACTGCGCGGTGAAAAATTTATGAAGATTATCTCTCTGGCCCCTGAAGTACTTTAAGTGCTGGTTTAGAGAAGCAGAGAGAGTAGAGGATCGGAAATGCGTAAAATTATGCGAGATGACGAAGTCATCATCCTGGCAGGTAAAGACAAAGGCAAGCGTGGCAAGGTAGTAGGTCAGGTTGGTGAAGACCGTCTGCTGGTTTCTGGCATCAATATGATGAAGAAACACCAGAAGCCTAATCCACAGGCTAATGTACCTGGCGGCATTATTGAAAAAGAAGCGCCGATTCAGATTTCAAATGTAGCGATTTTTAATAGCGCTACTGCGAAAGCGGATCGTGTAGGTTTTAAAGTTGAAGGCGGCAAGAAAGTGCGTATCTTCAAATCAAACGGCGAACAGATTGACGCGTAATTTTCTCTTTCACCAGAAAGAAGAAGGTTTACAGTGGCAACACAGAGAAAGCTGAGAAAAGAAATGGCTAATTTGAAAGAAAAGTACAACACAGAGTTAAAAGCACAGCTTAAAGAAGAGCTGAAGCTGGACAATGTGATGGAAGTTCCGCAGATCACCAAGATCACTTTGAATATGGGTGTGGGTGAAGCTCTGGGCGACAAAAAAGTTCTTGAGCATGCAGTAAGCAATATGGAACAGATTAGCGGCCAGAAAGTTGTGGTCACTAAGGCACGTAAATCTATCGCTGGCTTTAAAGTCCGTGAAGATTGGCCAATCGGTTGTAAGGTGACATTGCGTAGCGATCGTATGTACGAATTCCTAGAGCGCTTAATCAGCATCTCTATTCCACGTATTCGTGATTTCCGCGGCATTAGCCCGAAATCATTTGACGGTCGCGGCAACTTTGCAATGGGTGTTTCAGAGCAGATTATCTTCCCTGAAATCGACTATGACAAAATTGATAAGATTCGTGGTATGGATATTACCATTACCACTTCAGCAAAGAACAACGAAGAAGGTTTGGCCTTGCTGAAAGCATTTAATTTCCCTTTTAAGAACTAATTTAGGTATAGCGGCATGGCAAAGAAATCGATGATCGCCCGCGAAGCAAAGCGTGCAGCAACTGTTAAAAAGTTTGCAGCAAAACGCGCCGAGCTTAAAGCACTGATCCTGGATCCAAACGCGAGTGATGATGACAAGTGGGCTGCGCAGATCAAACTGCAAAAGCTACCACGTGATGCTAACCCGGTTCGTCAGCGTAACCGCTGTCAGGTTACCGGTCGTCCACACGGTGTTTATCGCAAGTTTGGTTTATGTCGTAACAAATTACGCGAAGCTGCTATGCGCGGCGACGTACCTGGTCTAGTTAAGGCTAGCTGGTAAGGCTTTAGGAGCAAAAATATGAGTATGCAAGATCCCGTAGCGGATATGCTAACCCGGATTCGCAATGCACAGATGGCTGGTAAGCCTGAAGTTGCGATGCCCGCTTCAAAATTAAAAGCAGCTTTGGCTGGTGTGTTACAGGACGAAGGCTTTGTTGCTGGTTCGCGTAACGAAGCTGTAGATGGCAAGCCCAATTTAGTTGTAGAGCTTAAGTACTATAACGGCAAGCCAGTTATTGTTGAAATTGACCGTGTAAGTCGCCCTGGTTTGCGTTCTTACGTGGGTAAAGATGAATTGCCAAAAGTACGTGGTGGTTTAGGTGTTGCGATTGTATCTACCTCTAAAGGTGTGATGACAGATCGCGCAGCACGTGCTGCCGGTGTTGGTGGTGAAGTACTTTGCACAGTTTTCTAAGAAAACTGTCACTTAAATAGAGTCAGAGTTTAAGACTATGTCTAGAGTAGCAAAAAGCCCAGTGGCTATCCCAGCAGGTGTTGAGGTGAAAATTAACGGTCAGGAAGTGACTGTTAAAGGCGCCAAAGAATCTATGTCTTGGGGTGTACACGAGAAGGTAGAAGTTAAACAAGAAGAAAACAATATTGTGTTTTCAGGTCGTGACGACGCGAAAGATGCTTGGGCCTTAGCGGGTACCACTCGCGCGTTAGTTAACAATATGGTTATCGGTGTTAGCACCGGTTTCCAGAAGAAGCTTGAGCTAAACGGTGTTGGTTATCGTGCGAAAGCAGCGGGTAAAACGTTGAACCTAACTTTAGGTTTTTCACACCCGGTTGACTACGAACTACCTGAAGGTGTCACTGCGGAGACTCCATCTCAGACTGAGATCGTGTTGAAAGGCGCAGACAAACAGTTGATTGGACAGGTAGCCGCTGAAATTCGTGCCTTCCGTCCACCTGAGCCTTATAAAGGTAAAGGTATTCGTTATTCCGACGAGTATGTTCGTCGTAAAGAAGCTAAGAAGAAGTAAGGTAGATAGGTACTAGTATGAGCGACAAGAAAACATCAAGATTGCGTCGTGCTCGCCGAGCCCGCGTAAAGATGCGTGAGTTAGGTGCTAATCGCCTGAGCGTTCACCGCACTTCGCAGCACATTTATGCACAAATTATTGGCCCGGAAGGCGATAAGGTTTTAGCTAGTGCTTCAACACTAGACAAAGACTTGCGCTCTGGTAGCACAGGTAATGCTGATGCTGCAGCTAGTGTTGGTAAGTTGATAGCAGAGCGTGCAAAGGCCGCCGGTATTTCCGACGTAGCTTTTGACCGTAGTGGTTTTAAATACCATGGCCGCATTAAGGCTTTGGCAGAGGCAGCCCGCGAAGGCGGCCTACAATTCTAACGATTCAAGCGATTGAATTAGAGTCAGGGTTAAACGATGTCATTTAATGATTCAAAAAAGCAGGACGATTCTGAAGGCTTACAAGAGAAGCTGGTTCAGGTTAACCGTGTTGCAAAAGTTGTAAAAGGTGGTCGTATTTTCGGTTTCACTGCGCTGACAGTAGTTGGTGACGGTAACGGTAAAGTCGGCTTTGGTCGTGGTAAGGCTCGCGAAGTGCCAGTTGCTATCCAGAAAGCTATGGAAGCGGCACGTCGCAATATGATCGACGTTGATCTGAATGGTGACACTATTCAGTATCCGATCAAAGCAAACCACGGTGCTTCAAAAATCTACATGCAGCCTGCATCCCAGGGTACTGGTGTTATCGCCGGTGGCGCAATGCGAGCTGTATTGGAAATGGCGGGTGTACATAACGTACTAGCCAAGAGCTACGGTTCTACTAATCCGGTAAACGTTGTTCGCGCAACTTTCAAAGCGCTTGAAACAATGGCTTCACCTGAGCAAGTAGCGAATCGCCGCGGCAAAACAGTAGAAGAAATTTTAAATTAAGTAGTGAATCAGCGGTATTGACCGCTGAGCATTAGGGTTGCAGAAATGGCCAAGAAGACAGTTAAAGTAACGCTGGTACGTAGTACTAACGGTCGCAGAAAGGAGCACAAAGCTTCAGTTGCCGGTTTAGGTTTACGTCGCATTAATCATACGGTTGAAGTGGAAGACACTCCTTCAACACGCGGTATGATTAACCAAGTCAGCTATATGCTACGGGTTGAGGATTAATCATGACTGAAGAATTACGTTTAAATACATTGAGCCCGGCACCCGGTGCCAAGCACAGCTCAAAGCGTGTTGGTCGTGGTATCGGTAGCGGTTTAGGTAAAACCGGTGGCCGTGGTCACAAAGGTCAAAAAGCTCGCAGTGGCGGTAGTGTTCGCCCAGGTTTCGAGGGTGGCCAGATGCCAATGCAGAAGCGTTTGCCTAAGTACGGCTTCACTTCTCGCGTAGCTCGTGTAACCGCGCAAATCCGCACTAGCGAATTAGCTGCCGTGCAGGATGACGTGATCGATCTAACAGCACTTAAGCGTGCTGACTTGGTTGGTACTAATATCGAACGTGCAAAAATCTTTTTGTCAGGCGATGTAACAAAAGCTGTGACCATTAAAGGTTTGGGTGTAACCAAAGGCGCTCGTGAAGCAATCGAGAAAGCTGGCGGAAAGATTGAGGAATAATCCATAGTGAATACAGGGCTGCTATCCGGCGGAAAGCAATCTGGACTAGGCGAGCTTTTTGCTCGCCTTCGTTTTGTTCTGATTGCCATAATTATTTATCGTATCGGTACCCATATTCCGGTACCAGGTATTAATCCGGACCAGATCGCAGCCATGTTTAACCAGAACCAGGGTACGGTTCTGGGTTTATTCAATATGTTCTCTGGTGGTGCGCTTGAGCGTATGAGTATATTGGCATTGGGTATCATGCCGTATATCTCCGCTTCCATCATTATGCAGCTGATGAGTGCCGTTAGCCCTCAGCTGGAAGCACTAAAGAAAGATGGTGAAGCTGGTCGTCGCAAGATAAGTCAGTACACCCGTTACCTGACAGTGATTTTAGCCACTGTACAGGGCACCGGTATGGTGGTTGGTTTAGCCAATTCCGGTATGGCCTACAACATGGGGCTTTCGTTCTACCTTATCGCGATTGTATCGCTGGTAACGGGCGCGGTCTTTATGATGTGGTTAGGTGAGCAGGTCACTGAGCGCGGTATTGGTAACGGTATATCGTTATTAATCTTCGCAGGTATTGTTGCCGGTTTACCTTCGGCCGTTGGTCAATCGATTGAGCAGGCAAGACAGGGCGAACTCAATATCTTGATATTGTTGCTGATCTTAGCCTTGGCGATTGCAGTTGTATATCTGGTGGTATTTATCGAGCGCGGTCAGCGTCGTATCACCGTGAACTACGCTAAGCGCCAGCAAGGTAACAAAGTGATGCAGGGGCAGCAGAGCCATTTGCCCATGAAGGTTAATATGGCGGGTGTTATCCCGGCGATATTTGCCAGCTCACTCTTATTATTTCCAGCGTCTATTGCCCAGTGGTTTGGTCAGGGTGAAGGCATGGAGTGGTTACAAGAAGTGTCATTAGCTATAGGCCCAGGCCAACCGCTAAACATCTTATTGTTTACCATGTTGATTGTATTTTTCTGCTTCTTCTATACGGCGTTGATGTTTAACCCGAAAGAAGTGGCCGATAATTTAAAACGCTCAGGTGCGTTCTTGCCAGGGATTCGTCCCGGTGAGCAAACAGCCAACTATATCGACAGTGTACTAACGCGCTTAACGATCTTTGGTTCTTTGTATATCGCCTTGGTGTGTTTGTTGCCACAGTTTTTAGTGGTGATGTGGAATGTACCGTTCTACTTGGGTGGTACTTCCCTGTTGATTGTTGTGGTTGTGGTCATGGACTTTATGTCTCAGGTTCAGTCTCATCTGATGTCACATCAGTATGAAGGCATGATGAAAAAGGCCAACCTAAAAAGTTATGGTAAAGGCAAAGGCGGTTAATTAACCCTCCAAGCTGAAACCCCTGTTTTATAAAATAGTATTAAGAGTAGTAGTGGAGAAGTGAAATGAAAGTTCGTGCTTCTGTAAAGAAAATCTGTCGTGACTGCAAAATTGTACGCCGCAACGGTGTTGTTCGTGTTATCTGTAACACAGAGCCTCGCCACAAGCAGCGTCAAGGTTAAGATCAGGCCATTTGGCTTATCTTAAAATGTAGTAACGATCAGGTTGATTTTTTATTAATCTGACGCTAAACTGTCGCGCCTTTTGCGCAGTGGCTCAATTTTGCGGGTATTTAGCCTGAAATTGAGCAGATTAGAGTCCCTCTTTAGGGCAGTAAAAGGCAGCGTTAAGCGTTAAAAATGAAAGTTTTGGAGTAATTTGGATGGCTCGTATAGCTGGTGTCAACATTCCCGACCATAAACATGCGGTGATCTCGTTGACCTACATCTACGGTATTGGTCGCCCTACAGCGAAGCAGATTTGTGCTGCTGCGGGTGTTGCTGAAGATACTAAAATTGGCTCTCTGTCAGAAGACGTGCTGGATACCATCCGTACTGAAATTGGCAAGGTTAGCGTAGAAGGTGATCTTCGTCGTGAAGTGTCAATGAATATCAAGCGTTTGTTGGACTTGGGTTGCTTCCGTGGCTTACGCCATCGTAAAAACCTGCCACTACGTGGTCAGCGTACCAAGACTAATGCCCGGACTCGTAAAGGTCCTCGTAAACCAATTCGTAAGTAATTTCAGGTAGTTAACCTCGTTATTATTTTTGAGTAAAACAAGTAATTGATTCAATTACTTTAGTGTAGCTACATCACTTTTGTAGTGCTGATATTAGAGTAGGAAGAAAATGGCTAAAGATACTAAGCCGGCCCGTAAAAAGGTCAAAAAGACCGTTGTGGATGGCATTGCGCACATCCATGCGTCTTTTAACAACACCATCATTACCATCACAGACCGTCAAGGTAACGCACTCAGCTGGGCAACAGCTGGTGGTTCCGGTTTCCGTGGTTCGCGTAAATCTACCCCATTCGCTGCGCAGGTTGCTGCTGAGCGTGCGGGTATCGCAGCCCAGGAATACGGTCTGAAAAACTTAGACGTTGAAGTCAAGGGCCCCGGTCCTGGTCGTGAATCTGCGGTTCGCGCACTGAACAATGTCGGTTACAAGATTGGTAGCATTAATGACGTTACGCCGATTCCACACAATGGCTGTCGTCCTCCCAAGAAACGTCGCGTTTAATTAAGAATACAGGAATACAACAATGGCTAGATACTTAGGCCCTACATGTAAGCTGTCCAGAAGAGAAGGTACAGACCTGTTCTTAAAGAGCGGTGTTCGTCCTCTGGATTCAAAATGTAAAGCAGAAGCCGCTCCCGGTTTCCACGGCGCCCGTCGCGGTCGCTTGTCGGATTACGGCGTTCAGCTTCGTGAAAAGCAAAAAGTTCGTCGTATCTACGGCGTTCTGGAAAAGCAATTTCGCAACTACTACAAAGAAGCAGCTCGTCTAAAAGGCGCAACCGGTGAGAACCTGTTACAGCTTTTGGAAAGTCGTCTTGATAACGTAGTTTATCGTATGGGTTTTGGCTCAACACGCGCCGAAGCACGTCAGCTTGTTTCCCACAAAGCTATCTTGGTTAACGACAAAGTGGTTAACATCGCTTCTTACCAAGTTAAAGCGGGAGACAAAGTTTCTGTTCGCGAAAAAGCAAAAACACAGTTGCGTGTTAAGCACTCAATCGAACTAGCTGCCCAGCGTGGTGAGCCAGAGTGGATTGAAGTTAATGCAGGCAATATGGAAGGAACCTATAAAGCTCAGCCAGATCGCGCTGACCTTTCTTCCGAGATTAACGAAAACTTGATTGTTGAATTGTACTCTAAGTAATCCTCTTTAATTAGAAGACCAATTACTTAGACACAAACCCTCAATCTAAAGGACTTATACTACACAGGTGTCCATATGCAGAGTGCAGTAAACGAATTTTTAACGCCACGCGTTATCGATGTAGACGAAGTAAGCTCAACCCGCGCCAAGGTAACCCTGGAGCCATTAGAGCGTGGCTTTGGTCATACTTTAGGTAATGCCTTGCGTCGTATTCTGTTGTCGTCCATGCCAGGTTGTGCCGTTACAGAAGTTGAAATCGACGGCGTATTGCATGAGTACAGTGCTATTGAAGGTGTTCAGGAAGATGTGATTGAAATCTTGTTGAACCTGAAGGGTGTATCTATTTTGATGCACGGAAAAGACGAAGCCGTATTAACCTTGAGCAAAACTGGTGCAGGTCCTGTGACTGCCGGTGATATTCAGGTTGATCACGAAATTGAAATTTCTAACCCAGACCATGTTATTGCCAACTTAAATGAAGCTGGTTCATTAAACATGAAGCTAACCATCGGCCGCGGCCGGGGTTATATTCCAGCGGATGCTCGTCAAACTGACGAAGAAGAAACTCGCAGCATTGGTCGTCTGCAGTTAGACGCTTCTTTCAGCCCAGTACACCGCGTAGCTTACGTGGTAGAAAATGCTCGTGTTGAACAGCGTACTGACCTGGACAAATTGGTTCTGGATCTGGAAACCAACGGTACTATTGATCCTGAAGAAGCGATTCGTCGTGCAGCGACTATCTTGCAGCAGCAGCTGTCAGTCTTTGTTGACCTTGAAAGTGAAAAAGAAGCTGAGCCAGAGGAAGAGGAAGACGAAGTCGATCCAATTCTACTGCGTCCAGTTGACGATCTTGAGTTAACGGTACGTTCAGCCAACTGTCTGAAAGCAGAAAATATTTACTACATTGGTGACCTTGTTCAGCGCACAGAAGTTGAGCTGCTGAAAACCCCTAACCTGGGTAAGAAGTCACTAACAGAAATTAAAGACGTATTGGCGTCACGTGGTTTGTCTCTAGGCTTACGCCTGGACAACTGGCCACCTGCCAGCCTTAAAAACGACGACAAGCTATTAGCTTCTTAATAGCCACTTAATCGTAGCGTCATAGTATTAACGGGAGCAGCAACTACTGCTCCGTAAGAAATAGGAAATAGACCCATGCGTCATCGTCATAGTGGCCGCCAACTAAACCGTAACACTACACATCGCAAAGCGATGTTCCGTAATATGGTTAACTCATTAGTTGAGCACGAGCTGATTAAAACTACATTGCCAAAAGCGAAAGAACTGCGTCGTTATGCCGAGCCGCTAATCACTTTAGGTAAAACGGATTCAGTAGCAAACCGTCGTTTGGCTTTCGATCGCACCCGCGACAAAGCTACTGTCGGCAAATTGTTCTCTGACCTTGGTCCACGTTACCAGGAGCGCCCAGGAGGCTACATCCGTATCCTTAAGGCTGGCTTCCGTACGGGTGATAAAGCGCCAATGGCCTATGTTGAATTAGTAGATCGTCCACAAGTTGAAGATATCCTTGAGGGTGATGAGGATTAAGATCAACGCCTAAGGGCGGTATCCACCTTAAAAAAACCGGACTTTTTAGTTCGGTTTTTTATTGCCTGTCATGTAAGCGAAGCCTGTCATACCTGGTGATGCGCGTTATAAATAAACTAATTGATACTCGCAGGTGGGGATTTTCACTTCAGAAGTGTCTTAATAGGGACGGGGTAGTAATATAACTACTGTTTTTGTTATCTGGCTTTTGCTTTTGCTGCTGAGCAGCTATGCTTGGGTAAGAATAATTAATGAGGTGTTTTAATGGATAAGGCGCAAAAGATACAAGAGCCATTTCTAAATGCTCTTCGCAAAGAGCGTATTCCGGTTTCAATCTTTATGAAAAATGGGATTAAGCTGCAGGGTACTATCGAAAGCTTTGATCAGTTTGTGGTGATGCTTAAAAATGTATCCACCCAGGTGGTGTTTAAGCATGCTATTTCTACTGTGGTGCCCTCGCGCAATGTGCGCTTGCCATCAGAGGCTGAGGAAGCTTCCAGCTAGCCAGTTATCAGCTATAAAAAGGCGTATAGGTTTACCTATACGCCTTTTTTTATTCTGTCATTCCCACAAAGGAACGTCATTCCTTCGCGTGAATGACGGTGGTTGTTACATCGCAGAGAGTGGCAGTTCCTGGGATATTTCATAGATCTTCACATCCATAGATTTAGGCGGGTAGCCCGCCATGGCTTTTTGGAAAGTCGCCATATGGGGTGCGGCCATATGCTCTTTAAGCGCGTCCATGGACTGCCATTGCTCAATAACACGTATAGTCCCTGGATTGGTCACGTCAGTAGTAAAAGTGTAAGCGATATTACCTGACTCGGCTTCAGTAGTGGCGGTTTGCATATCCACAATGGCCTGGTGCAGGTTGTTAATATCTTCAATGGTTGATTCTATAGTGGCTAATACAATAATCATTTTAGATCCTTTGTTGTCTTGAATATTGTTAGGGCGCCAGCTTAAAAAGCTTAGGGTTTAATGGCAATAACGTCGGTGTGTAAGCGGTTTAGAATAGCTTCCACGGTATTGCCCATCAATTTGCCTTTAATGCCTCTTCTGCCCACGGTGCCCGTCACCACAACATCGGCTTTCAGTTTACTGGCAATACTGGGGATGATCTTCTCCGGTGGCCCGGCCTTAAGCTGCACACAGCCAGGGTCGACATCATAGTCCTCGCAAAATGCTTTAGCTGTGGCCTGGACTTCTTTACGCTTTTTACTGATATATTTCCGGGAGTCGATAATATCCAGGTCGATTAAGGCCTGTGGCGTTCTGATGGCATGGGCTATATGAACCTCCTGATCCAGTGAGTTGGCCAGTGCCAGTGCATGCTTAAACACTTTGTGATTTAAAGCAATTTTGGACTTGATGGTGGTAGAGAAGTCCAGTGCCGCAACGATGCGAGGCTTTTTCTTCCAGCTTTTACTGGCGGTGATCATAACCGGTGCGCTGCAGCTTCTTAGCAGCTGCCAGTCGGTTGAGGTATAGAGAAGGGTTTCACTGCGATGGGCGGATTTAATCACCATATCGACATTGTGTTTGCTGCAATGGCTGATGATGGCCTGGGCGATATCTTTACCCCAGATAGCTTTGATGGTGATATTTTTGGGCTTGATTTTTAGCTGTCTGGCGAGTTTTTCCAGCTCTTTTTGGCGGTTGGCAACCACGTGTTTTTCCAGTTGGCCGCGGCTTAAGGTGGCAAACTTTAAGTCGTTTGGGTTACTGATATTGACATAGCAAAAGCCCAGTAGGGTTATTTTTGCGCCGGTTGCAGCTTGCAGGCTGGCCGCACGAGCCAGGGCAACATTTTTTCCGTCTTCTTTGTCGGCGATGACTAGCAGTTTTTCCATGATTTTGCTCCGTATATCACTTCAGTGTCTATACAGATTAGCAGCTAATGATTAAGTGTGCGTTGATTAAGGTCATAGCTTATCTATCCGTCATTCCCGCGCACACCCGCCATTCCCGCACACACCCGTCATTCCCGCACACACCCGTCATTCCCGCGTACACCCGTCATTCCCGCGAAGGCGGGAATCGAGCCTGCATACTTATGCTGTTATTTCCGCTAAAGCGGAAATTTACAGTGCTGGATTCCCGCCTTCGCGGGAATGACGGTGTGTGTGTCATGGTGAGCTTATTTAAGCATGGGTTTTAAAAATGTTCCCGTGTGTGACTTTTTGATTTTGGCTACCTGCTCTGGTGTGCCGGTAGCAATAATTTCGCCGCCGCCACTGCCGCCTTCCGGTCCGAGGTCAACAATCCAGTCGGCAGTTTTGATCACATCAAGATTGTGCTCAATAACGACGATGGTATTGCCGTGGTCACGCAGGCGATGCAGTACTGCTAATAATTGTTGAATATCGTGGAAGTGTAAACCGGTGGTAGGTTCATCAAGAATATATAAGGTTTTACCGGTGTCGCGTTTTGATAATTCTTTCGAAAGTTTAACGCGCTGCGCTTCGCCACCGGATAGGGTGGTGGCTGCCTGACCAAGGCGAATATAGGATAGGCCCACATCAACCAGGGTTTGTAATTTTTTAGCGATGGCAGGGATATTAGTAAAAAATTCGCTGGCCTCTTCGATAGTCATATCAAGCACTTCGTGAATGCTTTTACCTTTATAACGAATCTCTAATGTTTCACGGTTATAGCGTTTGCCTTTGCAGACATCGCAAGGTACATAAACGTCTGGCAGAAAGTGCATTTCTACTTTGGTAACACCATCACCCTGGCAGGCCTCGCAGCGGCCGCCTTTAACATTAAAACTAAAGCGCCCCGGTTTATAACCCCGTGAGCGTGCCTCTTGTGTGCCGGCAAAGAGTTCGCGCACTGGCGTAAAAATACCCGTGTAGGTGGCAGGGTTTGATCGAGGCGTTCTGCCGATAGGGCTTTGGTCAATATCAATACATTTATCAACTTGATCCAAGCCAGTGATTTCTTTAAACGGAGCCGGAGTTAATGTGGTGGCGCCATTAAGTTCGGTAGCGGCAATCGGGTAAAGCGTGCCATTAATCAGTGTTGATTTGCCTGAGCCAGAAACGCCCGTTACACAGGTCATTAAACCAATAGGGATTTCCAGTGTAACGTCTTGCAGGTTATTACCGTTGGCACCTTGTAAGACCAGTTGTTTTTCTTCATCGTTGGGGGTGCGTTCTTCGGGGATGACAATTTCTTTTTTGCCTGAAAGGTATTGGCCGGTCAGGGATTTTTTGGATTTAATAATATCCTTGTAAACACCCTGGGCGACAACTTCGCCACCGTGGACGCCTGCGCCGGGGCCGATATCGATAATATGGTCGGCCAGGCGAATGGCTTCTTCATCGTGTTCAACAACCAGTACGGTATTGCCCAGATCGCGCAGGTGGATCAAGGTTTTTAATAGGCGTTCATTGTCCCGCTGATGTAAACCTATAGAGGGTTCGTCAAGAATATACATAACGCCTACCAAACCTGCGCCAATCTGGCTGGCCAGGCGAATACGTTGTGCTTCACCGCCTGAGAGGGTTTCTGCACTGCGGTTTAGGGTTAAATAATTTAAGCCAACATCAACCAGAAAAGTAAAGCGGTCGCGTAGTTCTTTTAAAATTTTATCGGCAATTTTTCCCTTGCGACCGGGGAGTTTTAATTTTTCGAAATAATCCCTGGCTTCCCCCACCGGCATGGCAACAATTGAGGGCAGGTCGCGGTTTTTAATAAAAACATGCCGCGCTTCTCGCTTTAAACGGGTGCCATCACAATCTGGACAGGATTGTGTACTTAAAAACTTCGCCAGGTCTTCGCGGACTGATTGTGATTCAGTATCTCGGTAGCGCCGCTCCATATTCGGAATAATACCCTCAAAGGTATGGGTGCGCTGGTACATATCGCCACGGTCATTGATATAGCTAAAGCTAATTTCTTCTTTACCGGAACCTTGCAAAATAACTTTTTGGTTTTTCTTGCTGAGTTTTTCAAAGGGCGTATCGATATCAAAATCATAATGCTCCGCCAGGGATTTCAGCATATGGAAATAATACACGCTGCGACGATCCCAGCCGCGAATGGCACCCTCTGCCAGACTGGCATCCGGGTGATGGACTAAGCGGTCTTTGTCGAAGAATTGTTTAACACCCAAACCGTCACAGCTACTGCAAGCGCCGGCGGGGTTGTTAAATGAAAATAGCCGGGGTTCCAGTTCGCTAATACTATAGCCACAGACAGGACAGGCAAATAAGGCGGAGAAGACGATATCGTCTTTGTTGCCATCCATATAACTGATGGTGGCAGTGCCACTGGTTAGCTCGATGGCGGTTTCAAAGGATTCGGCCAGACGAATTTGTAAATCATCACGCACCTTAAAACGATCGACCACCGCTTCGATGGTGTGCTTTTTATTTTTTTCCAGTTCCGGCACTTCATCCAGGTCGTAGACATTGCCGTCGATTCTGGCCCTGACAAAACCATTGGCGCGCAATTGGTCGAAGACATGCACATGTTCCCCTTTGCGTTCTTTAACAATGGGGGCCAGCAGCATTAGCTTGGTGCCTTCGGGTAAGGCCAATACGGCATCAACCATTTGACTGATAGTTTGGGCTTCTAGCTTGGCGTCGTGGTCGGGGCAGCGGGGTTCGCCGACACGGGCAAATAATAAACGCAGGTAATCGTATATTTCGGTGATCGTACCGACGGTTGAGCGTGGATTGTGAGATGTGGATTTTTGCTCAATAGAAATTGCCGGTGACAGGCCTTCGATATGATCAATATCCGGCTTTTCCATCATCGATAAAAACTGGCGGGCATAGGTGGATAGTGATTCTACATAGCGTCGCTGACCTTCTGCATAGAGCGTATCGAAAGCGAGTGAAGATTTTCCTGAACCGGACAGGCCAGTAATCACCACCAACTTATCGCGGGGAATATCCAGGTCAATATTTTTGAGATTGTGGGTGCGTGCGCCCCGAACAAGAATTGTATCCATGTCTTACTATACCCGTTTGACCCGCTCGCGGATCACTACTGCAAACAGAGCATTATAAGTCTCTGGGCTTGTCTTAGGCAAAGCAAGAGTGGTTTATTTTTTATGGTGTTGGTTTGAGCTCATGGCTGGTCAGATTGGATCTGTCGCGGTATAGTTCAGGGCATAACTAAATTGATTGTATTGTTGGAGAGTTCCATGGCACGTGGCATAAACAAAGTGATTCTGGTGGGTAATTTGGGTAATGAGCCTGAAACGCGTACCTTCCCTGATGGCGGTAGTTTAACCAATATCAGTGTCGCCACCTCTGAGAGCTGGAAAGACAAACAAACCGGCCAGCAGCAAGAGCGTACCGAGTGGCATCGTGTGACCTTTAACGGTCGCCTGGCTGAAATCGCTGCGCAATATCTGCGCAAAGGTTCAAAGGTTTATATCGAGGGTTCTTTGCGCACTCGCAAATACCAGGATAAGCAAACCGGCGCTGACCGTTATGCTACGGATATAGTAGCCCGCGAAATGCAGATGCTGGATTCAAGACAGGATATGGGTGGCCAGCAGGGTGGTTATCAGCAGCCCCAGCAGCAATCTCAGCAGCAATCTCAACAACAACCTCCGCAACAACAGCAACAGCCTCAGCAGCAACCGCAAGCTGCTCCCGCAGGCAACTTTGATGATTTTGACGACGACATCCCATTTTAGGATCTTTTAAGTAGACGGTAGTTACAGTGAAAGTTCTGATCATTGCTCTGGATCACCAGATTCGCGATGCGCTGGAAGCGCAGTTGGATATTCGTGGTCGGGAGTATGAGTCTGTAGGTCTGGAGTGGCTCAAGCACGAGGGGCTTGTTGATGTACAAAACCCGCCCTTAACCATTCCCGGTGATATTTCCGTGGTAGTCAATGCCCTTAGCCTTGAGTGCCTTGAGCAGCATTTGGCGGATGAAGAATTAGTCGCCTCCCTGGCCTTGTTGGCCCAGGCCTGTGAGCAGGCCGCTATTCCCATCCTACAGTTATCCAATAGCCAGGTTTTTGATGGCAGTGATGGTGGTCGTTATCGCGAGACTGACGAGGTTGTGCCCGCCAGCCAGGTTGGTGGCTTGCTATCCCGTATGGAAGAGTTATTAAGAGGAAGTTGTAGCAGTCATATTATTTTACGTATTGGTCCGTTGTTTAGTGCAGTGGGTGATAATTTAGTGACCACCTTAATTCGCCAGTTCAAATCGGGTGCAACCTTAAGCCTGAGCAATGGCGCCAGCAGTTGCCCGATGCATGCCCAGGACCTGGCGCGAGTAGTATCAGCCATTATTGACCAGCTAAGTTGTGGTTGTGACAGTTGGGGTACTTATCACTATTGCAGCTCTGACCCGGTCAATGAATATCAGTTTGCTGAAACGGTGCTGGCTGTAGCTTCCCAATACGCGGAGGCTTATGACCATTCATTAAAGTTGGAGCCTGTAGATATAGCAAATACCGATTGGCCCCGTCCCTTATTGAACTGTGAAAAACTGCTCAATACCTTTGGTATTAAGCAGCTGCCCTGGCGAACCTTCGTAGTGCCCGCCGTGAAGGCAATCTTTCAGCAACAATCAACCGAGGAAACAAGTGATGAGCGTTAGTACCGGAAGTGAGAGACAAAGTCTGGGCGTAGCCGTGCTGACCGTTTCTGATACTCGCACAGAGGAAAACGATACCTCTGGCCAGTATTTGGTCGACAGTCTGTTGCAGGAAGGTCACCGCTTGTCTGACAAGCAGATTGTGATTGATGATATTTATTTAATCCGGGCGGTGATTTCCCAGTGGATTGCCAATGCGGATGTGCAGGCTATTTTGATTACTGGTGGTACCGGTTTTACGGGCCGTGATTCTACGCCGGAGGCGGTCAGCGTTTTATTTGATAAAACGGTGGAGGGTTTTGGTGAGTTGTTCCGGTATTTATCCTATGACGAAATTGGTACTTCAACGGTTCAATCACGGGCGATTGCCGGTTTGGCCAATGAGACGGTGATTTTTTGTATGCCGGGTTCCACCAGTGCCTGCCAGACAGCTTGGGGTAAAATTATTCGCGAGCAGTTGGATAGTACTTATCGCCCCTGTAATTTTGTAGGTGTGCTAAAAACTCGCGCCGAGCAGAAGGATGCCTAAGGCCGGGCTTAAAACCAGAACGCCGCTAATGCCAGTGGAAGACGCCCTGGCATCCATCCTTGCGGCGGCAACGCCTATTACTGAAACTGAAACCGTTCCTTTATTGCAGGCATTGGGCCGTGTACTGGCTGCTGATCAATTATCAGCTGTGGATGTACCGCCCTGCGATAACAGTGCAATGGACGGTTATGCGATTCGTTATAGTGACCTGGCCGCCGGTGGTGAGTTGGCCATTAGCCAGCGTATTCCCGCCGGGCATATGGGCAGGCCTCTGCTAGCAGGAACTGCAGCGCGAATTTTTACCGGTGCGGCGGTTCCTGATAATGCCGATACGGTAGTGATGCAGGAGAATACCGAGTCAGTCGGTGATGGCATTAAGATCATCGCAGCTATTAAAGCTGGCCAGAATATTCGTCCTAAAGGGCAGGATATTCATTGTGGCAGCGTGGTGATTGCCAAAGGCAAACGACTACAGCCCCAGGATATTGGTTTATTGGCGTCTATTGGCGCTACCCGTGTTGAGGTGTTTCGGCCATTAAAGGTAGCGGTGCTATCCACCGGCGACGAATTGGTAGAGCCGGGCACGCCATTGGCTGAAGGCCAGATTTATAATTCCAACCGATATACTTTGTCGGCATTGTTAGCGGCAATGGGATATGAAGTCATTGATGGCGGTATTGTCGCCGATGATTTTGAGTTGACCTGCCAGCAGTTACAGGCGCTGGCTGATAAAGTGGATATTATTATTTCCTCCGGCGGTGTTTCCGTTGGTGAGGAAGATCATGTTAAGGCGGCAGTGGAGTCTTTGGGTGAGCTTGGCTTGTGGAAGTTAAATATTAAGCCTGGCAAGCCTTTAGCCTTTGGCTCGGTTAACGGTACCCCGTTTTTTGGCCTGCCGGGTAATCCTTCGTCAGTCTTTGTAACGTTTGCTTTGTTGGCTCGCCCTTATTTATTGCGCTATCAGGGGCAGACTGAAGTTGCTCCGGTAATCACTAAAGCTAAAGCCGGGTTTGATTGGGGTAAGGCTGGTACTCGTCAGGAGTATTTGCGGGCTAAGGTGCAGGGTGATGAGGTGATCTTGTATCCGAACCAGAGTTCAGGTGTTTTAGCTTCTGCCAGCTGGGCGAATGCCTTGGTAGTATTGCCGCCGAATACGACAGTAGCCGCTGGCGATGATGTGCAGCTTATCCTATTGGCTGATTTATTAGGCTAAACGCGCGCCCCCATCATTCCCCTTATCCCATCATTCCCGCGAAGGCGGGAATCCAGCGCTGTAGATTTCCGCTTTAGCGGAAATAACAGCATAAGCATGCAGTCTGGGTTCCCGCCTTCGCGGGAACGACGCGCTTTTTTAGCTATCGACTTTCTGGAACACCACACTGGCGTTGGTGCCACCAAAACCAAAGCTATTAGACATAGCACGGGTGATAGTTACATCATCCTGACGCTCAGTCACAATATTCAGCTTGGCCGCTTCCGGATCCAAATTCTCAATATTGGCGGAAGCACAAACAAAGTTATTTTCCATCATCAACAGTGAGTAAATCGCTTCCTGCACACCGGTGGCGCCCAGTGAGTGACCGCTTAGTGACTTGGTAGAGCTGATCATGGGTGAGTTATCACCAAAAGCTTCAACAATAGCTTTTAGTTCCTGGATATCACCAGCGGGGGTTGAGGTGCCGTGGGAGTTAATATAATCCAGTGGACCGTCAACGGTGGCCAGGGCCTGTTCCATACAGCGAACCGCACCTTCGCCGCTAGGGGCAACCATATCGTAGCCGTCAGAGGTGGCACCATAGCCAACCACTTCCGCATAGATTTTCGCGCCGCGAGCTTTGGCGTGTTCATATTCTTCTACCACCACCATGCCAGCACCGCCCGAGATAACAAAACCATCGCGGTCTGCATCGTAAGCCCGTGAGGCTTTTTCGGGGGTGTCATTATATTTAGTGGATAATGCGCCCATGGCATCGAACAAGCAGGTCAAAGTCCAGTGCTCTTCTTCACCGCCGCCGGCAAAAATCACATCTTGTTTACCCAGTTGGATCTGCTCCAGGGCATTGCCAATACAGTGGGCGCTAGTGGCGCAGGCAGAAGAAATGGAGTAGTTAACACCCTTAATCTTAAAAGGAGTCGCCAGACAGGCTGATACCGTGCTGCCCATCGTTTGGGTAACTCGATAGGGCCCAATACGCTTAATGCCTTTTTCGCGCAGAATATCCGCTGAGGCGATCAGGTTAGCTGATGATGCACCGCCGGAGCCTGCGATAATACCCGTGCGAGGATTAGAGACTTGCTCTTCGGTCAGGCCGGAATCTTTCACCGCCTCTTGCATCGAGATATAGGAATATGCGGCTGCATCGCCCATAAAACGCAATTGTTTGCGGTCGATATACTCTTTGAAATCAATATCAATGGTGCCGGCAATATGGCTACGCAGCCCCGCTTCTTTATAATCTTCACGGTACTGTATACCTGATTTGCCTTCTTTCAGGGACTCCAGTACGGCCTCTTTGCCCGTACCAATGCAAGATACAATGCCTAGTCCGGTAATTACTGCTCTTTTCATAACTGCCTCGTATTTCAAGGGGTAGTGCAAGGGTTGGGCGGCTTTAGTGGGCGCCCGGTTAAATAGGGTTCTGTCTGGGCTTAAAAAGCCATATTCTCAGGCTGGAATAAACCAACCCGCAGGTCTTTGGCGGTATAGATGACTTTGCCATCGACAGCAACGGTGCCATCGGCAATACCCATAATCAACTTTCGCTCAATAACTCTTTTAAAATCAAGATGATAGGTGACTTTTTTGGAGTCCGGCAGAATCTGGCCGGTAAATTTGATTTCGCCAGCGCCCAGCGCACGGCCGCGACCTTTATTACCTCTCCAGCTTAGGTAAAAGCCCACCAGCTGCCACATGGCATCCAGTCCCAGGCAGCCGGGCATAACCGGGTCCCCTTTAAAGTGGCAATCGAAAAACCAAAGGTCAGGGTTAATATCAAGCTCGGCAATCACTTCCCCTTTACCGTGCAGACCTCCATCCTTGGTCATATTTAGGACTCTATCAATCATTAACATGTTGTCAGAGGGTAATTGGGCGAAGCCTTCACCAAATAAAGTGCCATTACCAGAGGCCATTAGCTCTTCTTTGGTGAACGAGTTTTGATTGTGGGCAGACATAAAATGTTCCAATGTGGGGACTTTGTAAGCACGGATGAGTGAAAAGTGCGCATTGTAATCTATGGCAGCCCCGCAAGCCAATAATTGCCACATTTAACGTGTTGATTGCACTGGGAATATAGGAAGGCTTGATATAGCATGTGCCGTCGTTAAGATAATAAATTTAAGCGTTTAACGGCTATACGTAGAGGTATAGAGACATAAGGGGATATAGTTGAAAGTTGCGGTTATAGGTACAGGCTATGTGGGCCTGGTTACTGGTGCCTGTTTCACTGAGATGGGCAACCATGTGGTCTGCATCGACATTGATGAAGCCAAGCTGGATCGCCTGCGCAATGGTGAAGTCCCTATTTTTGAGCCGGGTCTGGATACGGTGGTTAGCGCCGGTATTGAGGCGGGCTTATTGCGCTTTAGTTCTGATATTGCCGATGCCATCAAAGATGCCGAATATATCTTTATTGCAGTCGGTACCCCGCCGGGTGAGGACGGTTCCGCCGATTTGCAGTATGTGCTGGCCGTAGCCCAGAGTATTGGCGAGCATTTACAACACTACGCCGTGGTTATTGATAAATCGACCGTGCCAGTAGGAACTGCTGATAAAGTTAACGAAGAAATCGCCCGACAGTTAGCCGCCAGGGGAGTTGATATCGACTTTGATGTTGTCAGCAACCCTGAATTTTTGAAAGAAGGGGCAGCGGTAAATGACTTTATGCGCCCCGACCGGGTCATTGTTGGAACCAATAGCGACCAAGCCCGCAAAAAAATGACCGAGTTATATAGCCCATACCTAAGGTCAAGTGACCGCCTGATGTTTATGGGGGTGCGGGATGCTGAAATGACCAAATATGCGGCCAACGCTATGCTGGCAACAAAAATTTCATTTATGAACGAGGTGGCGGGCCTGTGTGATGAACTACAGGTAGATGTTGAGAATGTAAGAAGAGGCATTGGCTCCGATAGCCGAATTGGCTACTCTTTTATTTATCCCGGTTGTGGTTACGGTGGTTCCTGTTTCCCTAAAGACGTTAAAGCATTAGTCCATACCGCTGAGCAGTCTGGTTTTGAGCCCACGCTACTGGCAGCGGTGGAGCATAGAAACAACAGACAAAAACAAAAGCTGTTCAGTAAAATTTCCAGCTATTTTAGCGGTGACTTAAAAGGCAAGCGCATCGCTGTTTGGGGCCTGGCCTTTAAACCGGGCACCGATGATATGCGTGAAGCGCCCTCCATTGTTTTAATTAACGCCCTGATTGAAGCTGGCGCCAAAGTATGTGCCTTTGACCCCGTGGCAAAAGCAACAGCAGCCGGGGAATTTCCACAGCAATGGTTAGCTGACGGCCAATTGCAGATAGTGGATTTCCAATATGACGTATTAAAACAAGCCGATGCTCTGGTGTTGGTTACGGAGTGGAAGCGTTTTCGCCAGCCTGACTTTGAAGCAATGAAAGAGTTAATGAATGAAGCCATTATCTTTGATGGTCGCAATCAATATGACCCTGACTATTTGAAGTCTATTGATTTTAAATATAGCGGAATTGGTCGTAATAATTTTTAATGAAAGCATGTCATAGAGGACATTATGTTAATACCCGTATTGTTATCCGGCGGCGTTGGTAGCCGCTTATGGCCACTGTCCAGAGAACTTAACCCAAAGCAATTTCTTCCTTTGGCTGGCAGTTTAAGTTTGCTGGAGCAAACCATGGAGCGCACCCAAAGCTTAAATGCCGGCGCGCCAATTATTGTGTGTAATGACGAACACCGCTTTACCGTAGCCGAGCAAATGCGTGGTATCGGTGCCAACCCCGACGCCATTATTCTCGAACCCATGGGCAAGAATACTGCGCCTGCGGTTGCAGTGGCGGCTTTACAGGCCATCAAACAAAGCGCCGATAGTGTGATGCTGGTAATGCCCGCCGACCATGTTGTTAGGGATGTCAGTGCATTTTCAGCGGCGGTTGAAGTGGGTATGACTGAAGCCAAACAGGGTAAGCTGGTTACTTTTGGCATTGTGCCCGAGTCCCCGGAAACCGGTTATGGCTATATCCGCCGCAATGCAGAATTGTCTGCCGGTAGTTATGCCATTGCTGAATTTGTTGAAAAGCCGTCTTTAGATATTGCCCGGCAATATGTTGATAGTGGTGACTACTACTGGAATAGCGGTATGTTCCTGATTGGTGCCCAGGCCTACCTGGATGAGTTGCAGGCCTTTGCTCCCGATATGCTGTCGGCGGCCCAGGCTGCCTTTAACAGTGCCGATAATGACCTTGATTTTGTGCGCTTGGGTGCTGATGAATTTGCCCAGTGCCCCAGTGACTCCATCGACTATGCGGTGATGGAAAAAACCGATAAAGGCGTAGTCGTACCCATGTCCTGTGGCTGGAGTGATGTGGGTGCCTGGTCCAGTTTGTGGGAAGTGGGTGATAAAGACGCTGCCCACAATGTCACCGTGGGTGACACCATGATGCATAATACTAAAAATAGTTATGTGCACAGTAATTCCCGCTTAGTGACCACAGTGGGTATTGATAATATCGTCGTAGTTGAAACTCCCGATGCAGTACTGGTTGCCGACAAGGATCAGGTTCAGGATGTAAAAGCCATTGTTAATACGTTAAAAGCCGAAGGTCGAAGCGAAGCTAACACACATACTAAGGTGTATCGCCCCTGGGGTTCTTATGAGTCCCTGGCGATTGCGGACCGTTTCCAGGTTAAGCGTATTATCGTCAACCCGGGTCAAAAATTATCACTGCAATTACATCACCACCGCGCAGAGCATTGGATTGTTGTTAGTGGCACAGCAGTGGTTACCTGCGGTGAAACAGAATCTATTTTATCCGAAGATCAATCGACTTATATCCCTCTGGGTACCAAGCACCGCCTGGCTAATACGGGGGTGATTCCCCTCGAGTTGATTGAGGTGCAAAGTGGTAGTTATTTGGGTGAAGATGATATTGTTCGGTTTGAAGATGTCTATGGTCGCAGTGAAAGTTAATTTTATACAGGGTTTATAATAATGATTAATAAATGTTTATTTCCAGTCGCGGGTTACGGTACACGCTTTTTGCCAGCCACTAAATCCATGCCCAAAGAAATGCTTCCTGTGGTTAATAAACCACTGGTGCAATATGGAGTTGAAGAAGCCATTGCTGCAGGCATGAACCAAATGGCTTTTGTGACGGGTCGTGGCAAGCGTGCCATTACTGATCACTTTGATATTAGCTATGAACTGGAGCACCAAATTGCTGGTAGCGCCAAAGAAAGCTATTTAACCAGTATTCGTGGTGTTCTCGACCAGGCGACTTTCACCATGACGCGCCAACGAGAAATGAAAGGCCTGGGGCATGCTATCTTGACTGGCGAAACCCTGATAGGTAACGAGCCGTTTGGTGTCGTGTTATCGGATGATTTATGTATCAATAATGGCGATGCTGTTTTAGCGCAGATGGTCAACCTGTATAAACAGTTTCGTTGCAGCATCGTGGCGATTCAGGAAGTACCAAAAGACCAAACTGAAAAATACGGTGTTATTGCCGGTGAAGCTTTAAAAGATGGCCTATACCGTGTTGACGATATGGTTGAAAAACCCAAACCTGAAGATGCGCCATCCAACCTGGCGATTATCGGCCGCTACATTTTAACGCCGGACATTTTTGATATCTTAAAAGATACGCCACCAGGAAAAGGCGGCGAAGTACAGCTTACAGATGCGCTGTTAACCCAGGCCAAAAATGGCTGTGTGATGGCCTATAAATTTGAAGGTAATCGTTTTGATTGCGGTAGCGTTGATGGTTTTGTTGAAGCGACCAATTACGTTTATGAAAATGTCTATAAAAATAATTAAGAGATAGATCGACATGTCCAACGAGTTAACCTGTTTTAAAGCTTACGATATTCGCGGCCGCGTGCCCGATGAATTAAATGCGGATATCGCCTACGCGATTGGCCGTGCTTATGCACAAGTTGTGTCGCCAAAAAAAGTGGTAGTGGGGCACGATATTCGATTGAGTAGCGAAGAAATAAAAGCAGCGGTTTCTAAAGGCCTGATGGATTCTGGTGTCGATGTTTATGATATTGGCCAGTGTGGCACCGAAGAAATCTACTTCGCCACTTTTCATGCCGAGATGGATGGTGGTATTGCAGTAACGGCCAGCCACAACCCGAAAGATTACAATGGTATGAAGTTTGTTCGCGAAGGTTCAAAACCGATTAGCGGTGATACCGGTTTATTTGATATTAAAAAGTTAGCTGAAATTAATGATTTTGCTGAGGTGGCGACTAAAGGCCAGCTTTATCCTTTGGATTCAGCGGAGGCTTATATCGATCACCTGTTGTCGTATGTCGATGTCAGCACCTTGAAACCACTTAAGGTGGTGGTCAATGCGGGCAATGGTGGCGCCGGCGCAGTGATTGATCGCATTGAAGCTAAATTACCTTTTGAATTTATTAAACTGCACCATAACCCCGATGGTAACTTTCCTAACGGTGTTCCTAACCCGCTGTTAGTTGAAAATCGCCAAATCACCATTGATGCCGTCAAAGAGCATAATGCCGATTTGGGTATTGCCTGGGACGGTGATTTTGACCGCTGCTTTTTCTTTGATGAAAATGGCGAGTTTATTGAGGGTTACTATGTGGTTGGCCTATTGGCAGAGGCCTTTTTGCTAAGCAACGGTGGAGAAAAAATTGTCCACGACCCGCGTTTGACCTGGAATACTATCGATATTGTTGAATCCAGCGGTGGCGCTGCCGTTGAAAGTAAAACAGGGCATGCTTTTATCAAGGAGCGCATGCGCCTTGAAAATGCAGTTTATGGCGGTGAGATGAGTGCGCACCATTATTTCAGGGATTTCGCCTACTGTGATAGCGGTATGATTCCCTGGTTGTTGGTGACACAGCTGATTTCAAATCGAAATATGCCCTTATCTGAAATGGTCGCAGAGCGAATGAAAGCCTATCCATGTAGTGGTGAGATTAATCGCAAGATTGATGACCCTGCGGCGGCTATTGCCAGGGTTGAAGCGCATTTCACTGCAACTGCAGACAGTGTGGAGCGTGTCGATGGCCTAAGTATGAGTTTTGGCGACTGGCGCTTTAACTTGCGCATGTCCAACACCGAGCCGGTGGTTCGATTAAATGTTGAAAGCCGTAACAACACAGCTTTGATGCAAGAAAAGACTGAGCAACTACTGGCCTTCTTGGCGGATGGATAAAAAATAGCTGCGGGCTGCTACACAGGCCTGCAACTATTTTTGATAATAGTCTTTGTACCAACTGACAAAGCGTTCCACCCCGGTTTCAATATCAGTTTTGGGCTGGTAATTAATATCCCTGATTAATGAGCTGACGTCAGCATAAGTATCAGGCACATCCCCGGGCTGCATGGGCAGCAGATTTTTAATCGCAGTTTTGCCCAGCGCCTGCTCCATCAATTCAATAAACCTCATTAGTTCAACGGGCTCATTGCAGCCAATATTATAAATTCTATAAGGTGCTTTGGATGATGCCGGGTCAGGCTCATTGCTGTTCCAGTCTGCATTGCCTTCGGCGGTTTTATCCATAACGCGAATAACACCCTCAACAATATCGTCGATATAAGTGAAGTCGCGTCGATGATTGCCGTAATTAAATACATCGATAGGTTCGCCGTTTGAAATCTTGTTGGCAAAGATCATCGGTGCCATATCCGGGCGCCCCCAGGGGCCGTACACAGTAAAAAACCTCAGGCCTGTGGTGGGTATGTCATAAAGGTGACTGTAAGTGTGTGCCATTAATTCATTGGATTTTTTGGTGGCCGCATACAGGCTGACCGGGTGATCGGCGCCGTGTTCTATGGCGAAGGGCTGTTTGGTATTGGCGCCGTAAACTGAACTGCTGGAGGCATAAACCAGATGTTCAACGGCGTAATGGCGGCAGCATTCCAGCATATTGGCAAAGCCCACTAAATTTGAGCTGATATAAGTGTGCGGGTTGGTAATCGAATATCGCACTCCAGCCTGTGCCGCCAGGTGAATGACCTTAGCAGGTGTGTGCTGCTTGAATACGGCTTCAAGGGCGCCGTAGTCTGACAGGCAAAATTCCCGGTGCTGGTAATTGGGGTGCTGGGTCAGCCGGTCAAGTCTTGCCCGTTTAAGTGTGGTGTCATAATAGTCATTAACATTGTCTATGCCGATAACCGTCTCGCCGCGAAGCAACAGCTGTAAAGCGACTTCGCAGCCAATAAAACCTGCGGTTCCAGTGACTAGTATTGTCATAATGTATATCTCAATGGATCCATCATAATTATTGCGCGCTAATAATAGCAGTACATTGATGCCCTGTGTCCGACATTGGTCGCCAATCACTGGTTATTGGCATAATTTTCGCAATCAGACATCGTAATCTCGCCAACTTATATTAAACTAGATAGGTTATTAGTTGGAACTTACTGATAATCAGTCCAAAATTACTGAACACGGAGTGTTAGGGCATTAACTGCCTTTGCTTGGTGTCATTTTTAATCATTGCCTTTAATGCGGATCAAAGGCATGGCCAGATCAAGGAATTAGTAGCATTGGCACATATCAGAGTTTTTAATCATTATATCCAGTCGCCCTACGTTGTGCTCGCAGCTATTGAGTTTACCATTCTGGCGGCCTGTGCCTATTTGAGCATAGTGCTCACCCAGCCTGCTGTTATCCTGGAGGCTGCCCAGTTTGGTCTGGTTATCCGCTTTACCCTTATCTATGCCTCCGTCATGCTGCTAAGCACCTTCTCTATGGGGGTGTATGAAACAGGTGTTAAAGAGAACTTTGCAGCAATGGCTGTGCGCAGTGTGGTCAGCTTTTGCCTGGTAGGCGGTATTTTGATGTTGCTGCTTGGCTATATTTTATTCAGTGTGAGTGTGATGAAAGGGGCGCTTTTCACCGCCGTAGCCTTATCCCTTGCGAGTGTGCTGGCTGTGCGCTACGCATTTTACTCTGTCGTTGATGCCGTTCGATTGCGTCGAAGAATACTGGTACTGGGTGCCGGAAAAAAGGCCGCGCAGATGATCGAATCCATTCGGGCAGAAGCTTCCGTGGGTTTTGATATTGTGGGTTTTATTCCCTCGGACGGAAATAGCATTGAAGTACCCGAGCATCAGTTGTTGGACTCTGTCGGCGGTATTGGGCATTTAGTCTCAAAACACAATGTTGATGAAATTGTGGTGGCTCTGGATGACCGGCGTCGTGATTCGGGAGGGTATTTCCCCCTCGATGAATTATTGGACTGGAAGTTAAACGGCGTTCGGATTACGCCATTGGTTGGATTTTATGAGCGTGAACTGGGTCGTATCGAATTGGCTGAAATTCATCCCGGCTGGATGGTTTTTGGTGATGGCTTTCGATACAGCCGTTCCCGGGATGGCGGCAAGCGAGTCTTTGATATAGGCATATCGTTAGTGTTGCTGGCACTGGTTTGGCCGCTTATGTTGATGACCATGCTCGCTGTATTTCTGGAAACCGGGCGTCCTGTGCTCTATAAACAACAGCGGGTGGGTTTTAATGGCCGAGTGTTTGAAATTGTTAAATTTCGCAGTATGACCCAAAATGCAGAACAAGACGGCAAGGCTGTATGGGCACAGCAGAATGATGCAAGAGTAACCCGCATTGGCGCCTTTATCCGAAATACTCGGCTGGATGAGCTGCCGCAAATATTCAATGTATTAAAAGGCGAGATGAGCTTTGTTGGCCCCAGACCCGAACGGCCAGAGTTTGTGGGTGATTTGGCGAAGCAGTTACCTTATTATGAAGCGCGCCACCGCGTTAAGCCCGGCTTGATGGGATGGGCGCAACTTAAATATCCCTATGGTGCCTCTGTCGAGGATGCCGCTAATAAGCTGGTTTATGATCTTTATTATGTGAAAAATCATAGTGTTTTGCTGGATGTTCTTATTGTCGTGCAAAGTGTTGAAGTAATTTTGCTTGGGAAGGGGGTGCGTTAACAGTGCTTAATCATATAAAAGTGTCAGGGGTAAATCCTATGAAAAGTGACAAAAAGGCGTTAATGGTGGAAGGGCTACCAAAGCTGCTTCTATTATTAGGTCTATGTGTATTCATCGCGGCTTGTAATTCATCGGGCAATACGTATCAAATGTCGCCGGTAATGGTGCAGGAGTATAGTAGCGAGCCCTATAAGATTGGTGTCGGTGATCAAATTAGAGTGGATGTATGGGGTAATGAGAAGTTGTCTTTGGACGTGCCCGTAAGGCCGGATGGGATGATATCAATGTCACTGATTGGTGATGTTTTGGCCGCCGGAAATACCACCGAGTCACTGTCAGAAGCCATTGCCAAAGAACTGCTGGTTTATATTAAAAGTCCTCAAGTTACCGTGATCGTTACCAACCCCAGTAGCTCCGATTTTCAATCCCGCATCCGGGTGACCGGTGCAGTCAATAGCCCGCAATCCGTTCCCTATAGAAAAGGTATGACCGTGCTGGACTTAGTGCTCATGGCAGGTGGCGTTAATCAATTTGCTATACCCAGTGAGGCAAAACTGTATCGCAGGGTGTCGTCAGAAATAAAAGTCTATGACATCAATCTCGATGACATACTTAAATATGGAAAATTAGAGACGAACTATATGTTGGTACCATCAGATATCGTAACTGTTCCAGAACGGTCGTTTTAATAGCTCGGGAAACCAAAAAAAATGGAAGCAAGTTATTTTACAGAGCTATTTAGTGCCGTCATTCGCGAATTGGTAGAGTGGCGAAACTGGGTTGTTGGCGTACTCCTGGCTGTTACCTTCACCGTTTTAGGTGTGGGCTTTTTTTGGCCTGAGCGCTACGAAACCAGCGCAATGCTCTATGCGGATGTCACCAATATTATTCAGCCCCTGTTGAAAGGCCGGGCCGAGGTGACAGCCATTGACCGCTCAGAGCAGGCCAGAGAGCAAATCTACACCAGAAAGATCATGCTTAAAGTTGCCAACGATATGGGGATGATTGGCCCCTTGACCACGGTTGAAGAGCAAGAAGGACAGATTGCAGCCTTAAGGGACAGCGTTGAAATCAAAAATGAGGGCAAGAATTACTTTAGAGTCATCTATTCCAATCAAGACCAGGATGCATCCTTCAATGTGTTAAATGCGGTGGTGGATTCCTTTATCACCGACACCTCTGAGAAAAGACGGCAGGAAAGCCGCAGTGCCTATGAATTTATTGAGCAACAAGTAGTCACCTATAAGCGTCAATTATTACTGGCTGAAAAACTGCTAAAAGAATTTAAATCTAAAAACCTGGATGGTGATGAGCGCTCAGTATCAGCAAGAATTAACCAGCTGCGCTTACAGATCGAAGAACTTAAGCTAACCATTGGCGAAACCGATGCCAGAGAGAAATCCCTGCGTGAGCAGATGAAAAGCGAAAGCGAATATCTGTCTGCAAAAAGTAAAGTGGATGAAGAAAAAGCCAGATTGAACCTGCTGAAAGAACGCCTGGATATATTGCGATTAAGTTACCAGGAAACCTACCCAGACATTGTTACCCTCAAGCAGCAAATTTCTGCGCAAGAACTAATTATCGATGCAATGAAGGGCAGTGACTATCGCTCGGGTAACTCAAGCTCAGATTCGGTAGAAAACCCTTTGTATGAAGAGCTCAGAAAACAGCAGGCACAAGCTGAGGTGGATTTACGTAGTCAAAAGAACCGCCTGGCTTCTGTACAGAGAATGCTAAAGGAAGAATACCTTCGAGCTGAAAGAATTGCCTCAAAGGATGCGGAGTTGGCCGAGTTGGTGCGCGATTATGATGTGACCCGTGATATCTATGAAGAAATGCTGGGGCGAAAGGAAAAGGCGCGCTTGTCAATGACGCTGGATGTTGAAGGCCAGGGGATAAATTTCAAAATTCAGGAACCGGCAGTCTACCCACTATATCCCTCGGGCATTCGCTTTATTCATTTTGTTTTGGCAGCGCCTCTGGTGGGTTTATTGGCCGCCATTGGTATCGTCGTATTTTATGTATTGGTCGATCCAAGGTTGCGGTCACCGGCGCAGTTGACGGATTCCTTGCCCGCCAATGTTGAATTGTTAGTTGTAGTTCCCCATATTCGCACAAGATTAACAGCCCGGTTGGTCCGTGTAGATATGCTGGTGCTGTCATTTGTATGTTTAGTTGCCGCAGGTCTTTATGCCGGTTTGGTTTGGGGGCGTTTAAATGGTTATCTATAAGTTGGCCGTCTTGGTGTCATTGGCTGCAGGTGGAAAAAATTATGATTACTGAGATGAATGGAAGAAACACAAATGACATTGCCCGTATGTCAGAGATTGCCCTAAAGACACAGGATGAGCTGGCGGCTTTCAAAATTATTTACCCGGGTATGGCGCAGCGCGAAGTGCTGAATGCTTTTAGGGATTTAAGAACAAAATTATTACACAAAACCCACGGCAGTAACTGTGTATTGCTAGTGAGCTCGCTAAGTACCGGAACCGATTCCAGTCTGGTCTCTATGAATCTTGCCACATCATTTGCGCTGGATGAGCAGAAAACCGCTATTTATATTGACTGCAATTTTGAAAACTCTTTTAGCGAAGAGTTAATCAAAGGCAGTTTTGATGTTGGTTTGATGGACTACCTGGATGATACCCGTCTTGATTTAAAAGACATTATTTATTCTGCAGGTATTCCCCGCGTAAGGGTAATACCCCCGGGTGCCGGTGATGATACTTCAGTAGAGAGACTTTCTTCGCCTCGAATGTTCGAGTTAATTAAATCCGTCAAAGACCGCTACCCAGACCGATTTGTGGTTCTGGATGTGCCGCCAGTCAGTGATTCATCCCTGGCGAGAATTTTATCGCGCGTGGCAGATTTGGCGGTGTTGGTTGTGCCTTTTGGTAAAGCGACATCAAATCAGGTAATGGCCGGTGTAGATGCCGTTGGTGAAGAGAAGTTTGCCGGACTGGTGTTTAATAATTAAAAGAGGCGTACTCGATCGCCTCAATACAAGATAAAGGGTAATAACATGTCGACAAATAATGACACATTGATTTGCGCACTTAAGTCTCTACCACTTGTTCTTGCCGTTGCGGCGGCTAGCTCCGCCAGTTTTGCTTTGGATTTAAGTGCTACCGCCGGCCTGCAAGCTGAGCACAGCGACAATATGACCAAGGCGCCAGACAATAAACGCAGCGATTTAAAAAGCACGGTTTCCGCGTCGGTGAATGCTGAGCATGAGGGTGAAAAAGTTAAAGTGGACCTCAGCTATAGCGCGGCTCGTTCCAGCTATCAGCAAGATAGCTTTGATGACGAGACCCGGGTGAACGGCTCCGGCAGCGTAGTGTATGAGCAGATTGACCAGCAACTTATCTGGACTTTAGAAAACTCTCGAAAAAATGTGATCAAAAATAAAGCGTTAAATGATGTAGAAGATAATCGCGAAGACCGCTCTATATCCAGTGCCCGGGTCGATTTTATAATGCGCCCTTCATCGGTCGATAGTCTTACCTTTAGCCCCAGCTACACCGATATAAAATATGAAGATACCGATAACCAGGATTCTGGGCGTATAGGCGGGCGTATTAACTGGACGCGTGCCTTAAGTAAAATTGACCGTGTGGGTTTGCAAGTCAGTTATGACGATGTGACCTTTGATAGCGACCTTTTTGATTACGAGTATTATCTGTATACCGTAAATTACCAGGCGAGCCTGTCGAAGCTTTCTTATTCCATTACTGCAGGTATGAACGAGTCAAAGCGGACTAATGATGACTACGATGGCCAATACTTCAAAGCCAATGCTAACTATAAAGTCAGCCGATCACTATTCAGCCTGGATGTACTGCAGGAACTAACAGATACGTCGCGGGGAACCAATAATGAAGGTCTAAGCGAAAACTCTTCAGACTTTGAAGAGGTTGATGTGTTTGAGCGAAGCAGCATAGAAATAAGCTACCAAAGCGAAGGCCTTTGTAACTCCTGTACACTTGATCTCTCATTAATGTATGAAGATGAGAACTATGAAACTCTCCCCCGTGATAATGATGAGATACGGTTAAATACCCGTCTTTCTTATCAATGGAGTCGTTTGATTAGCTGGGATTTGGGTTTGATATGGCAAGATGTAAGCTTCTCTAATCAAGCCTTGGTTCAAAGCGATTATGAAAGCCTGGTGTATCGCGCAGCCTTAAGATGGCAGTTAGTTGAAAAACTGTCAGCAGGTTTTTACATTGCCTATGAAGACAAAGAATTTGATACAGAGGACCGCGATTACGACGAGCTTAAAGGTGGTGTCAATTTAACCTATAGCTTTGACTAGGTGATGTTTGTTGTTTCCTGTTGAAACTGTAGATGTCGATAAAACGGAATGATAAAGGCTCCGATGCAGTCAGTGATTGAGGTAATAAATTACTGGGTAAACACCCAGCCCCAGGCTGTAGCGGTTCAGGCTGGGCAAAGCTCGCTTAGCTATCAGCAGCTGGACCACTTGTCGAACAATGTGGCCATTAACTTGCAGGCAAAAGGAGTCGCTGTAGGTGATGTAGTTGCTATCTGCATGCCCCGTGAAATCACTATCTGGCCAGTGATATTGGGCATCTTTAAAGCCGGTGCTATTTACCTTCCTGTAGAACAGCAGTGGCCTTTAGGTCGAGTTGAAGCTGTTTTAAAACAGGCGGCCTGTAGATTTATTGTTGGTGATAGCGCAGCTGGCAATATCCCGTCCGCACAAAAATTATTAGCCCCTGACACTCTTGTTAAGCCCGCCTCAGCCGCGCCATCATTTTCACCGCTGTGTTGTGATACGGCCTATATTATTTTTACATCAGGCTCGACAGGCCAACCCAAAGGCGTAGCAATAACCCATCACTCCCTTTGGCACCTGCTCGACGTGATGAAAAATACATTGGCCCTGGATAATTCATTAAGACAACTATGCATCACTTCCTTTGCCTTTGATTTAGTGATGCCAGACCTGTTTCTTCCGTTAGTCACGGGTGGTTGTTGCGTATTGGATAATGGCGCTGCGATTAATTCCCCCCAGTGTTTGGCCGACCAGTTATCCGCTTTGGAAATTAACCTATTACAGGCGACCCCGGGTACTTTCCAAACCTTAACTGACTCCGGTTGGCCCGGTAGCAACAAACTGCAGATAATCATTGGTGGTGACAAAGTGCCAAAGGCACTGGCTGATAACCTGGCGACCAAAGTCAAAAAGGTATGGCACTGCTATGGGCCAACCGAGGCTACAGTCTGGTCTGCAATAGAGTCGTATCCCGTCAACGGACAACTGGCTTTTTCTGGGGCCCTACCGGGTTACAGTTTCTATTTAGTTGATGAACAAGGGCAGCTAGTCACCCATACCAATGGCAAGGGTGAGTTATTGATTGCAGGTAAAGGTTTAGCGCTGGGCTATATTGGTCAACCGCAACTGACCGGGCAGAAGTTCGTCGACCTTGGGCTTCCTGAAGGTGTGCAACGGGTTTATAAAACGGGTGATATATTCCAGTACGATGAAAATATGCGGCTTAATTACAGAGGTCGTGTTGATAACCAGGTCAAGCTAAGTGGTCATAGGGTAGAGCTGGGCGAAATTGAATCATTGGCCGAAACGGTGAGTGGCGTAACACGCTTTGTAGCAGAGCCGCGTAAAGAACAATTAACCGGTTTTTATACAGCGACCGATAACCCGGAAGTGATTGAAAAAGCCATCAAAGCCGAACTGGAAGCCAGGCTGCCGTGGTATATGTTACCCACGCAGTACATCCACGTTCCAGCCTTGCCATTAAATGCCAACCAGAAAGTTGACCGCAAAGCATTGCACGCTATCAATGCCCCGACTGATTTGCCCCCTGCCAATAAAGAACGCGAGTCAGAGACTTTTACCTACTATAAGACGCAAATCCAGCTAGCCTGGCGAGATGCCTTTGATAGCGATATTGATGAAAACGCCAACTGCTTTGACGAGGGAATGGACTCATTGAAGGTGGTCAGTCTATTGGTGGCCATAGAGGCGCGATTACAGATCAATTTGGCCATGACCTTCGTTTATAGCCACCCTGGTATAGCTGAGATGGCCGCTGCCCTTGAGTCACAGTACCATGGCTCAGCGGCAAGTGACGAGTTAAGCCAGAGTCCGCAGTTAATAAAATTGCAGAGTGGTGAAGGTACGCCTTTGGTCTGTATCCATCCGGTAGGTGGTGGTGTTTTTCACTATAGGCTTATTGCTAAATATTTACAGAGCGTGTCCGTCTATGGCCTGCAAGCACAGGGCTACGATGGTGGTGAGCCCCTCTATGATGTTGTGACTATGGCCGAGCGATATGCTGGCGTTATAGAAAAAAGCTTACCAACTAAAAACGTTCGTTTGCTAGGCGGTTCAATGGGTGGCGTGTTGGCTGTAGAAACCGCAAAGCAACTTAAAGCAAAAAATATCCATGTTGAAGATGTCTATTTGCTGGATGCTGTTGGCAGAGTTGAGGGTGGTAACCACAAACGCAGACCCATATCCTTTAAGGGAGTGGTAAGAGGGCTGTCACTAAGACTCAAAGATAATTGGATGCAATTAAAGGCAAAATTAATCTTCAGCGTCGGCGCACGCCTACCTCATGTCTGGCGTTATCAGTACCTTACTTTGGTCAACCATAAAGCGCTTGATAAATATTTAGCTAGCGAGCATTACGAAAAAAAATACCAGGGCAGGGTGATCCTGTTTCGGTTACCGCCACAGCCCGAGGGGCAATACTCTGATAAGTGCTTAGGGTGGGATAAAATTATTAACCCTGAACCTATTGTTTATTATGCACAGGGTAGCCACCATCAGTTTTTAGAATCTAAAGATTTTGAGTTGGCGTTAAAAGCGCATTATTAGCTGTTATTACAGGGCGGAGTTTAACCCGGATTGATAGCCGTCAATAATACTGTCAGTCATTGCCAGTAGTTGAGATATTTCACCTGTACAAATTTTATCGCAGCTTTGGCTAATGCTTATCAAGGCGGCTTCTCTTTTTTGTAATAGCGTTTGGTAGATTTGTAGAGGCTTAACCCATTGAGCGTTACTTGTTGTGTGGTCGCCAATAAGATAGCTATAAACTGACAAAACCTGTTTACCTGTGCGCCTATGCTTAAGGGTGACTATCTCTACCTGATTGCCGTTAGCGGTTAATGCCTGGGTGGCATCAGTTTTAAACCAGCTTTCAGGATAAAGCCGGTTGTCTTCATAGATCAGCTCTTTACCTTGTGTTTCATATAAAAAGCCTCTAATCGAAATGTTTAGTACCTGTTGGTTAGCAAGCCCTGGCTGTTGTAAATTGAGGTTGATATCAGCATCAGCGATACGGGGCGCCCAAGGGCTGGCACTAGCGGAAACCAACCCAGAATTTAAAAGATTTTTATAGACAGATGCAGTGACGGCTTTTATATCATGGCTGTCGAGGCTATTGTTATTCCATTGGTGAGTTGTAAACACCAGGCATACAGCGAGTATAGGCCAAGCCAACCAACGGGGGCTTTGGGGCGCAAGATGACGAGCGTCCGGTGTTTTAACATCCTTTTTTATTTCCAAATAGCGACCAAAAAGCATCAAGGGAATCGTGAAAATACCAAAAACAACCAGCCCCAGATTTTCATGATCGTTAATCACTGAACTTTGCATTTCAGTGATTTGGCCAATAGCAATAATACTAGTGACCCTTACCCAGTTGCAGATAACGCCCGTCAATATACCTGCGGCTAGCATTAACAGCTGGCGCTTTAAATTATGCAGGTATAAATGACCATAAATCAGGGAAAGAAAAACACACATCAGAAGATAATTGAGCCCACTGCATCCCGAGGCTACTACAAAATTACCGGCAGGTATGCTGATATGATTGCCCTGGATATAAACCGCAACACCAAAGAGATTTAGTGCCGATGAGCTAACCATGGTGGTTATATGTTGCAACGGAGGGTTTAATACGTCCCATACCGGTATAACGGTATAGAGAATTAAAATAGGAAAAGTCAGGCGCTGTCCGATAAATTTACCCGCCAATAAATACACCAGGCACAAAGCAATAAAGGGCAGCATTAACTGCTCACCTATTCTGATATTGCCAATATGGGCAACTAACCATGCCAGGCAGCCACAGATTAAGGCTAGGAGGGCTGGAGGGTAAGGCGAGAAGTCTGATAGCTTAAAGTGGCGCCACTGGCGTATCACCAATAGAATGGTGGCGAGCAATATATAATAGCCATGGGAATAAGCCTCGTGGTTAGTATCCCAGCGGGCATCAAGGGTGGCGGCGGAAGGGTAAAAAAGATAGGCGCTTAAAGCAAAGGCCAATCCGCTGGCGATTAGGTAGGCAGTTCTAAGATTCGGCATCACACTTTTTAATTGGTGAAATTACGGCTAACTTTAACAGAATTTTCTTATTTATGACTATACTATTTAGCTAAATACTAGTTAAGGATTAACCCGTGCAGCATGCATTAACAGTCGATGTAGAGGATTACTTCCACGTAGCGGCGTTTGCAAAAAATATCGACACTAATGACTGGGACCAGTGGCCGTCTAGAGTAGAGTCATCAACCCATGCTCTATTAGATTTATTTGCTGAAAAGCAGGTTAAAGCTACATTTTTCGTATTGGGCTGGGTTGCCCAACGTTATCCGGAGTTAGTGCGGGCTATTGATGCGCAAGGCCACGAAGTAGCAAGTCATGGCATGAGTCATCAGCTAATTTATTCTCAAAGTCCGGCGGTTTTTAAAGAAGAGACCTTTGCCGCCAAAAAGTTGCTTGAAGACATTACTGGTGAGCGTATCAAGGGTTACCGGGCAGCCAGCTACTCTATCACTCCGCAATCTATTTGGGCCTTAGATGTCTTGCTTGAGGCCGGTTTTGAATATGATTCCAGTATATTTCCTGTGAAACATGACCGCTATGGGATACCCGGGGCCCCCCTCCATATTCACAATGCAGTCGTTAACGGCGGCGCACCCTTAACCGAGTTTCCGCTTACATCGGCCAATATGTTTAACCAGCGTGTGCCCGCAGCCGGGGGAGGCTACTTTCGCTTATATCCCTATTGGCTAACCCAATACTTATTAAAAAAGGCGGCCAAAGAGTTAGACCAGCCCTTTGTTTTTTATCTGCACCCGTGGGAAGTTGATACCCAGCAGCCAAGAGTTGAAGGTGCTTCATTGCTAAGCCGGTTTAGGCATTACAATAATCTTGAAAAGTGTTTGCCACGATTAAACACACTATTAAGTCAATTCTCATTTACTACCATGGCTGAAGTTATCCAACAGCACAGCAGCCAAAACACATTAAAGACTTATGATTATGCCCAGTTCGATGTCTAGCTTGATGCCCAGGGTTGAGCTAGGGAAGGTCTTTTATCAGGCCCCAGAGCAGTGGTTGGCGGAGCAAGGCATTGGCTCCCTGGCCGCGCAAATAGCACCTGACTTATTAAAGCGGCAGCAGGCCTTAGATGAAAAAAAAGTCTATAAAGCCAAAACAGGCAAGCTCTCAAGGGAGATAGGCGCCTTAAAGCAGGCCGGTCAATCTGCTGAAGAATTAATTGCCGAGATGAAGGTTTACAAAACCGAGTTAACAGCAATAGACGATATTATTACTAAAACGGAAGAGTCTGTTAGCCAGTGTGTGATGGAGCAATTGGTAATACTGGCTGAAAAAAATACTGAAGCTGAGTCGCCACCAAATACACAAAACAATCAACTTGATTATTCCGCTTTAACTATAGAACCGCTAAATGATGCCTTGAGACCCGCCTGTCTCCATTATCTTAAGCACTCTACAGAGGCAAGCTTGTATCACCACCCCGACTGGTGTGACCTGATAAAACAAAGCTTTGGTCATGAGTCCCATTATTATACGGCGCATATTTCTGGCGAGGTAATTGGTGTTTTACCTGTGGTTAATTTAACCAGCCGCTTGTTTGGCAACTTCGGCATATCCATGCCCTATTTTAACTATGGCGGTCCTATAGGAAAAACAGAAGAGGTGGTTCTGGCCTTATTAGATGCAGCGAAGCAGCAAGCGATAGCATCCCAGTTAAGCCATATCGAATACCGTTGTTTAAAACCATTAAACCAATATCCTGGCCACCAAAATAAACTATCAATGTGGTTAGATCTTCCTGAATCATCAGAGCTGTTGTGGAAGGCGCTGGGCACCAAAGTAAGAGCACAGGTTAATAAAGCCAAGCCTTATGGTTTTACCGTGCATATAGGCGGGGAAGAGCTACTGGATGATTTCTACCGTGTATTTGCCATCAATATGCGCGACTTAGGTACACCGGTCTATGCTAAAAGCTTTTTTAAAAATGTATTAGAAAGCAATATAGGTAAAAATAATATCGTAGTCTTAAAAAACGATAAAGGTGAGGCCGTTTCCGCATCATTTTTAATGGGCCATAAGCATCAGTTAGAGGTGCCTTGGGCGTCAACCCTTAAAAAATATAATCACAGCAATGCCAATATGTTTTTGTATTGGCATATGCTGAAGTTTGCATGTGACAAAGGTTATAAGGTATTTGATTTTGGCCGATCTTCCATTAATGCTTCAACCTTTAAATTTAAAAAACAGTGGGGGGCTAAGCCGGTGCAGTTGTATTGGTATTATTGGCTGGCTGATGGTGGGGAGTTGCCGCAGTTAAATCCGAATAACCCGAAATATAAGCTGGTCATAAAAGCGTGGCAAAAGCTGCCGGTTTGGCTTACAAAAATCATAGGTCCGTTTATTGTTAAAAACCTCCCCTGATGCAGGACTAAAACCAGTTAGCTAAGCGTGCTTTAAACAGTGTTTCTGAGTGACTTCTGTCTTGATGAATACCAATTCGGGTCAGAGTGTGCAGTTGATTAGTATCAGCCTTATTAATACCCCTTTGGGTGGTAACAGCGGCTTGGTAGTGCTGTTGAACCAGTTCAATAGTTTTAGGGCAAATGTCGCCATTAGGGTAGCAGAATAAATTAATCGCTTGGCCAAGCTCTTCTTGCAAGTGCTGCTTACTAGAAATAATTTCTTTGTTAAGTATTTGCTCGTCAAGTTGGCCATTAAGCCTGAAGTGGTTGCGGGTATGGGAGCCAACTTCAACCAAGTTGTTTTGGCTCATGGTTTTTAGTTGTTCCCAACTCATAAGGCCTGTGTTGACGATCTTGTTATTGTTTTCTGGTGTAGTTGGTAGATCTGCAAGCCAGCTGTAAATTTGCTCATCACTAAATTTTTTGAGCCGGTTAATAGTATAAGAGGCAGCCTCTCTGGGGGCTGTTAGTGAGCTTAAATGCGGCGCTAGCCAAGTGATGGTTTCTAGCAAATCGGTCGGAGAATCAAGCAGTTGGATAATCTGGTTGGGCCAAAACTGCCTGTCAGTACCAATCATATCGCTAACAGCAAATAGTGTGATAGGCACCTGCTGTTCTTGAATGATGGGGTAGGCATACTCGGCATTATCGGCCCAGCCATCATCAAAGGTTATTGCGCAGGCTTTCGCTGGTAAGGGTAGGCCTTGTTGCTGGCGTGTCACCCATTCCGAAAGATGGATAGGGGTGAAGTGCCGCTTTATGATTTGCAGTTGCTGCTTAAAGGTTTCGGGCTCTACAATCATGCCCGGTTCTTCTTTAGCATAACGTGGGTCGTGTTTGGGAAGAATACGGTGGTACATTAAAACCCATAATTGCTGTTTGCTAGGGCTAAATTGATGGGGCCCTAACAGCGAGGCGGTAAGATCGAGCGCGCCTTTAGCAAAACTTTTTGTTAGTGTAGAAAAAGTGTTCATATGAGTATGAAGGTTTATTGAATGTTAGCTGATTGTAAAGCCAAGCCTACGGTATTGCACCTGATAGATACAACCGGCCCCGGTGGGGCTGAAACTATCTTTGTGCAGCTGGCCGATAAAATGCGTGAAAAAGGCTGGAATAGCGTGGTGGTCATACGTGGTGAGGGCTGGGTTAATGATGAATTAATGAAAAGAGGTTTGACGCCTATTATCCTTGATGCAAAAGGCAGCTTTAACATCCGCTTTTTATGGAGGTTGATACAGCTAGTACGCCAGCATAAGGTTGCCCTTATTCACTCTCATTTATTAGGTTCAAATGTATATGCCGCATTAGTGGGCTTGCTAACGTTTTGCCCAGTAGTGGCAACCTATCATGGCATGGTAGATATAAGCCCTAATGAGCGCTTTAAGGTGATTAAGCATTGGGCTATGCGCTGGGGCATAAAGCGCTATGTGTCGGTAAGTAAAAGCCTGGCGGCCAGTATTTTTGAAAAAGGTTTGTTAAACCCAAAAAAAACATCAGTCGTTTATAACGGTATAGATACTGCTAAATATGGCAAGAATGATTCTAATACCATAAGGCAGCAGCTAGACCTTGATGATGAGGCTATTTTGGTGGGTAGCTTAGGTAATGTAAGGCCAGCTAAAGCTTACGATGTATTAATAGAGGCAGTGCCGCAAGTGCTGGCCACTAACCCCAATGTGCACTTTATAATTGCGGGTGACCCTAAAAAATCATTAATGCAGGTGTTAGATAAAAGAATGGCTCAGCTGGGCATTGGTGAGAATGTACATTTTATTGGCTTTCAACGTGATTGCGCGGCTATGTTAGGGCAGATGGATTTATTTTTACTGTCATCATCTTCAGAAGGTTTCTCAATATCCACTATTGAGGCAATGGCAACAGGTTTGCCCGTAATAGCCACTAAGTGCGGCGGACCAGAGGAAATCATAACTCATGGCCAAAACGGTTGGTTGGTTGAGAGCAGCAAAGCAAGGACAATTTCAGATGGCCTGATAGTAGTGCTGGGTGATGAGGCTTTGGCGCGACAGTTAGCGAAAGAGGCCCGGCAGCATGTTGTAAGAGTGTTCTCTAGTTTAGGGATGCTTGATAACTATAATGGCCTTTATAAAGCTCTAATCGGAAAGGACAGTGCCTAGGTGTAATAGGTATTTGGCAGCGTAAAGTATCGTTAATGCTTGCGGAATTTAGAGGCAATAATACGCCTGAGTGTTTCTAGAAATGGTGCTAAGTCGTCAATTGCCCAAATCGCTTTGGCGTCTGAAAAAATAACGCTATGTAGCCACTTGAAAAAGGGGATGCCTTTCCCGGATTTTTTTAATGCTATATATGACTTTAGATCCCACTCTTCGTTCACATAAGTGGTGTTTGTATTATATTTAACGGGGAGGTGGGTTGAACGGCCCTTGAGTAAATTATATCCAATCCATGGAAAGTCTACACCGGCTGTGATGGGGAGTTGATTGCCAGAAACTGTTCTAGGATTTATTTCCATTAGCTTCATCTGGTTATTTCTATTATCAATTTTAAACTCTATGCCGGCGTAGCCTTGGTAATTTAAATGGCCTAAAAGCTTCCGAGATTTTTCAGTTACTTCAATGTCGTCGGTAGTTATTTGATATGAGCCATCACCATAAAGAGGGGGGTTCTGCCTAAGCTTCTGCTTTGTTATATAGGCTACTTCTTTATGCTCTTTAGACCAAAGCCCAAGATAGCCAACGAGGCAGTTATCATCGCCGGGAATGATTTCTTGCAACATAAATTTATTTATGTCGTTAGCTATAATCTCAAGATTTGTTTTTAGAGTAGGCAAGGAGTCAATTATTACAACTTTTTTACCGCCAATTATTTGTTTTCCTTCGTGAGCAATGTAAGGCTTTATAATAAATGGATATCCAAGATTTTCCGCGAACTCTAGTGCGTCTTGTTTTGTATTTGGAAAGTATGTTTCAGGTATTTCTATACCAATGCTCTTAGCAATCGTATATTGAATTTTCTTGTTGACAATAGAGGCTGCTGTCTTCTCGTTGGGGGTGATTGTAGATAGCTTGCCCGGGTATTTACTTTCGAAAATAGATAGTTGTTCTATATGGTAGTCAGAGGTTGCAAATATTATTGGTGGGGTGTTGTGTTGGGCCAATGATTTATTGATCAAGTCAAAGGCTGTGTTCGAATTGAATAAAGAGTTAGGTATCAGGACAAAGTCACAATAATTCGAATAAGAGCCTATTAGCTGCTCCCCATCAATCAGTATGACTTTGATGCCTTTTCTACCAAGACTTCTAACAAAACTCAGCCCATTAACTGATGCACCAAATATCCATGCGGTATTATCGTCTTGGCGGTGTTTTGATAGTTGCGCGACTATTTCGTCCATGGTGAATACCTTGTATGGGGTGGTATGAGTGTATTAGTAATTATATATGAAACCTTAGGTCATTAAAAATATTAAAAAAGCGGTTATAGCTCTAGTTATATTGAAAACTGATGTAAATAGTAGTGTGAAGTAGTTTACTGATTTTGTGCTAAACAGCCCTCAGATATAAAGATATATGATTGAAAAAGGGGGGGGGCTGGCTTGTTATTTGGGGTGAATTGGGCTTATATGGTTATATGTTCAGTGGTTGAGTAATGTTGGGCTAGGGGATTACCGGCGGTAGATATTGTTTGGCTTTGTGAAGTGAAATTTTAAGGAGGCTGATATGGGAAAGTGTTCGTTGGGTTTGGCGGGTTTTATTTTGTTTGCTACACAGGTTAGTGCCTCAGATATTTTGACGGCAGATTTTGAGACTGGCGAAGAGGGTGATTCAATAACTGAGTTTCACTCCCTGAAAAGGCCAGAAAATGCCACATACAGCACGGAGGTGGCAGGGCCTTATAGTGGAGAAAAAGTGCTCAAAATCGAGCAGAAAAAAACTGAAAAATATTTTGGTGGAAAGATTGCAAATGTAGATTTAGGTGAGGGGAAAGAGATATGGGTTCGGTGGTATCAATTTTTCCCAGAAGATTTTGCTTTTGCAAATGGAGTGAATGGCGATGACTTGGGAGGAGCAGGAAGCATTAAATGGTTGAGGTTTCAGTACCCTGGTGTAAGCGAGAGGATAACGCTATTGATGGATGCTACTTATCGTTGCTATGACCCCTGCACGGACCATTTAAATAGCTTGGTGCCGGAGAAGTTTGTGGGTGAACTGCAAGGGTGGAAGGAGAGGTATGGCTCTACTAGTGCTGTATATATAGATAAGGAAAATTACCCGCTTGGTGAATGGCATGCGATGCAAGTATATCTTAAGTTGTCTAAAGGTAGTTCAGACAAAGGAGATGGTAATGGGCTCATTAGGATGTGGATGGATGACAAATTGATTGCGGAATTCCAGAGAAACACTATGCCCGTAAATGGCGGGGCTTTAAGATCAATTTGGTTAGGTGATTATTGGAATGGTGGATTTCCTAAGGATCAGCATTGGTTTATTGATCATTTAGATGTGTCAACTGAGCAGCCTGTGGGAACTGACTCACATGGTAATTATTTCATCGTTCCGATTTCAAATGCGCCAATGCCTCCGTCGTCCGTCCGATTAGACTAGAAAATCGTGAAGGTTCCTGCGGGCCCGTTGGAGGGGTGAGCTTGAAGTTGTGGTTTATGTATTTTAGTTATCAAACGTTAATTTGAAATGTTATTATGCACGCTCAATTTCTAAGGCGAGTTAATTCAAGGGGCTGAGATGTGTGGAATAGCGGGCGGGGTGTTTTTAAGCGCTGGCCAGAGGACGAAGCCTTCAGAAATTGTTTCTAATATGACGGATGCTTTATTGCATCGGGGGCCAAATAGTTCAGGAATTTGGTGTGATGACGATAGGGTGGTCTTGGGCCATCGTAGGCTGTCGATTGTAGATCTCTCGAATCTTGGCCGTCAGCCGATGCTTAGCCCTTCTGGGCGATGGGTGCTTGTCTTAAACGGTGAGATATATAATCACAAGGCGATTGCCAAAGAGCTTGTGAAACTGGGAGATGTTTTTAGAGGGCATTCTGATACCGAGGTTCTGGCAGCTGCAATTGAGCGCTGGGGTGTGGCCGGCGCTGTTAAGCGGTGTGTTGGGATGTTTGCAATTGCCGCTTGGGATAAAGAGAGTCGGCAGCTGTACTTGGTGAGAGATCGTATGGGGGAAAAGCCATTATATTATGGCTTTTGTGGAAAAGATTTAATTTTTGCATCAGAGTTAAAGGCATTAAAGGCTCATCCTAAATGGGAGGGTGAGATTGATAGAGGGGCGTTGAGTGAGTTTTTGAGGTATGGCTATGTGCCGACCCCAAAGTCAATTTACAAGGATATTAATAAATTAGAGGCGAGTACAATACTGACCGTTTCATTCGCCCCGGAAAAGGGAGGGGAGGTTAAATATAAGAAAATTAAGTATTGGGATCTAAAGGTGATTGCTCAAGCGGGAAGGATGGCACATACCGAAGCGGAGCTAACAGATGGTTTTGAAAAACAATTGCGGAGCACGCTTAGAGATCAAATGATTGCTGATGTGCCTTTGGGGGCCTTCCTATCTGGTGGGGTTGATTCAAGCCTTGTCGCTGCACTCATGCAGTCTGAAAGCCGGCAGCCAATAAATACATTTACTATAGGTTTTAACGATGCTCAGTTTAATGAGGCTGAGCATGCAAAAGATATTGCACGGCATATAGGGAGCAAGCATAGGGAGTTGTATATAGATAACTCTCAGGTGCTGGACGTTGTGCATAGTTTGCCACAGCTCTATGATGAGCCGTTTGCAGATCCATCCCAATTACCAACATATTTACTTTGTGAAATGGCTAAAGAGCATGTGACGGTGTCTTTGTCTGGTGATGGTGGTGATGAGCTTTATTGTGGATATAATCGTTATATTTATGCAGAGAAAGTGTGGTCAATGGTAAGGCTAATGCCTCACAAAATAAGAGGTCTAATGGCTGCAGGAATAAGAAATATAAACCCTATTCACTTTGATAAGGTGATCGTCGCACTTTCTAAAATTATACCTACGCTTCTTTCCGTGAAAACGGGCAACTCTATGGTTAAGCTACAAAAATTGTCAGCAGTAATACAAGTGAAGGATTTTGATGAGCTTTATAAGTTGCTGCTGTCATTTTGGTTTACCCCTAGTGAAGTGTTAAATGGTGCTGTGGGCTTTGAGGATGCTTACTCTGGCTCATGTGATTGGGGTTCAAAAATAGAATACATGATGTATAGGGACCAAGTTCAGTATTTACAAGATGACAATATGGTGAAGATGGATAGGGCTTCAATGGCGGTTAGCTTGGAAACCCGATCACCTTTGTTAGATCATAGAATGGTTGAGTTCTCATGGGGGGTTCCTGTTGAGTACAAGTTACGAGAGGGTAAATCAAAGTGGCTGATGAGAGAGGTTTTATATAAGTATGTTCCGAAAGAGATGATTGATAGACCTAAAATGGGGTTCTCGGTACCGATAGCAAATTGGCTGCGTGGGCCGTTAAGAGGGTGGTCAGAAAGGTTGTTAGATGAAGAAGTAATTGTAAAGCAAGGTTATTTTGATTCAAATACAGTAAAGAAATATTGGAAAGAGCATTTGACGGGAAGCCATGATAGGTCAATGAATTTATGGCCATTATTAGTTTTTCAAAGCTGGCTGGAGAATGAGTAGAGTGTGTAGAGAGGAGGGGTTTAGGGAGGTGGCTTTTGTAATGCCCGCCTTCAATGAGGAGGAGTGGATAGGGCGATCGATAAAAAGTATTCAAAAATATGCGCCAGGTTCTGAAATTGTAATTGTTGATAATGGTTCGACGGACAGAACGCTTGAGGTTGCAAAGCAATGTGGAGTAAATGTCTATAGCAAGGTAGATGGAACAATAGCGTCGATTAGAAATCATGGGGTCTCTAAAGTGGGGCAGAAATTAATAGTTTTTTTAGATTCGGATGTGACACTTACAGCGCAATGGGCTGATGAGTTTATAATTGTTAGGGATCAACTTGAAGGTGAATGTGGTCTTGTAACAGGGTCGCATTGCTCTCCTCCAGAAAGTGATAATTTATTCCTGAGGTATTGGTTTAAGTCATTTTCTGAAGAGCGTGAGTCGTCACACTTGGGTACGGGCCATATGATTATGAATCGAAGTTTTTTTGATAAAGTGGGCGGATTTGATGAGACGCTAGAAACGGGTGAGGATTACGAGTTCTGTAGGAGGGCGGTATTGCTGGGCGGGAATATTGTGAATAATACCGGCCTGTTAGTTTACCATCATGATTTTCCAAGAACTGTGGTAAGTTTTTTTTGTCGTGAAGTTTGGCATGGGGAGGGTGATTTTGGTTCGTTTAATGGTGCGTGTGGTTCTAGGGTTGTGCAGGCAAGCACGGTTTTTCTTATATTACATGTTATGGCCCTGATCGCTCTTTTTTATGATGGGTCGCTGGCTGTTTTTACGGTTTTATTACTTTTTTTATTGTGTGTTTCTTCTTCTTTGATTAAATACTCTGCTTCTGGAATAAGAGCTGTAGCAGTAAATTCGTTGATCTTTTATTTGTATTTCTGTGGGCGGGTATCTTCATTTTTTGTGGTAATTTTTAAACTACTAAATTTAAAGCTGTTCAAAGAATGAGCCTGCTGACAGCTGATATATATTCATGTAGTCCAAAGCGTATATTTGATTACGTTAAAGGCGAGTCTTTAGCTTTTTGGTGTGTGTGTGCGTATTTGTTTTTCGAGTATGTTCGGCCGCAAAGCATTTATACTTGGATCGATTTCTTCCCTTGGGCGGCATTTTTATTGGTGGCGTCGTTTTGTTTTTCATTTACGGAAAAGGCTAAAGTTCAGCCTAACCCTGTTTCTAAAATTATGGGTGGTTATGGCGTGGTTGTTATTTTCTCAACCGTTTTTGCTGTTTGGCCGAGGCTTGCGTTTGATAATTTAGATGCGTTTTTTCAGTGGTTGTTGGTTTTTTTTGTTATCGTTAGAATAATAAATACAAGGGAGCGGTTTTTTATATTTTTGTTGTTGTATTTACTTTGTAATTTCAAAATGAGTCAGCACGGTTTTTTGTCTTGGATGCTAAGAGGCTTTTCATTTGCTAATTGGGGGGTGGCAGGCGCACCTGGCTGGTTTAGTAACTCTGGTGAACTCGGCATACAAATGACAATTTTTACACCTTTGGCTGTGGCATTTGTGGCTGGATTGAAAGATAAGTGGGGTAAAGGTAAAAAAATATTCTTCTATCTTATGCCTTTTACCGGTGTAGGGACTATTGTTGCCTCATCATCCAGAGGCGCTATGCTTGGATTGCTGGGTTCGATGCTGTGGAGACTAAAGTCATCTAAGTATTTTATAAAGGCAATTATTATAATGTCATTATTGGTTTGTGTGGTTTATATGGTGACGCCCGTAGAATTTAAAGAAAGACTGATGGCTAGTGGTGAAGATAATACGTCTATGCATAGGTTGGATCGCTGGGAGGCGGGTTGGGCTACGGCATTAAAATACCCGTTTTGGGGGGTTGGGCATAAGAACTGGGATCAATACTTCAGGCAGTATTTAGATTTTGGAGTGAGGGGGTCTGCAAAAATACATAATATTTTTATGGAGTCGCTAACTGAGCATGGGTTTATTGGCTTTTTTACATTTATTTTGTTGGTTTTTTATATGTTAGTGTTGAATAAGAGGTCTAGGGCTATTGCAAATAAAAGAGGGCTTCCTTTCGAGCTGTCTGTTAGTTATGGCTTGGATGCAGGGTTGATAGGCATGCTGGTCAGCAGCTCATTTGTTACAGTTTTGTACTACCCTTATGTGTGGGTACATGCTGCATTTGTTGTATCGCTGTATAACAGTCTTTCAAGTAAAGCTTGCTATGAAGGCAAGGTGGCATTATAAATGGCCTCAACCTGTGAGGCGAAAGTGCTAAGTGACATTGTGTTTTTGACGTGTTGCATGCCGTAGTTACGCACGGAGTCCTTTAGTTTGGGGTCGTCAAGAAGTAGTCTTACCTTGTCTGTTAGTTGCTTGGTGTTTAGTGGGTCTGCAATTAACCCCGTCAAATTGTCGTTAATTATTTCTTTGCCCGCCCCGTGCGAAGAGGCAATTACAGCGCAGCCATGTTGCATTGCTTCTGTGATTACAAGTCCAAAGGGTTCTGGTTCAATGGAGGCGTGTACGACAATGTCGCTAACTTGGTACAGTTTTTCAGGTTGGCTCACATAGCCTGTGAAAATAACGTTGTGATCGGCTAAGTGTGCTTCAGTATAGTGTTTAACTTTATTGAAATAGCTCTTGTTAAACCCCTCTCCATCATCGCCTACTATAAGTGCATTAAATTGATAGCCTTTATCTTTTAGTGATTTTAAAGCCTGTACAAACTGATACTGCCCTTTCCATCTAATAACACGGCCAAATATGGCAATGGTTGTTAGCTGGTTATTTATATTAAGCTTGTTTTTTAGTGCTTCAATATCAGCTGCTGGTAAGGGGGGGGTATCCGCGATAGGGTTATGCAGTACGGTTATTTTTTTACTGTCAGCGCCAGCTTTAACGACAATGTCTCTCACGAGGTTAGATATTGATATAAAAGCATCGGGCAGCTTGTAATAAAACTGTGCAGATCGGCTATCGGGTGGGTTCTCCCAGCCATGTAGGTGCTGTATGCATTTGGTTCGGGTAAGGCGAGCGACAATTAGAGCGTCTTTGCTGTTATTAACATGGATAAGGTCAATCTTTTTAGAGTATACCAATTTGGCTAGAGTGATCGGGTAGCGTATATTTATCAGAACTTCGTAAAGTGTTAATAAGGCTATAGCAGTCTTAAAAATAATTCGAGGTTTTATTTTTAATAATTTAGGAGTTATTTTTGCGCGGTCTACATAGGTAAAATTTTTAGAAAGGCCTATAAGCTCTATGGCACTATTAACATGGTCGCGCGCAATGTTAATGTCCATTGCTGTAACTATAATGGGGTTAAACTGAGTTTTATCGAGTGCAGCGGCTAGCCGTGCAGCCACAATTAATGAGCCGCCAAACCCAGTGCCCTCATCTACAATCAATATGTTTTTAATCTTCATGGTTTGCTTATGTTATTCGGTTTTATTGGTGCTTAGGTAAGTGCGGGCTATAGTTATGATGCTGTTTGGCAGGCATTTTATAGCAATGCTTAAAATAATAATGACGATATAAATAGCTACGCTATAAACAAAGTCGATGTAGCTGCCATTATGAAGTATTTTAAGGGTTTGAAATCCTGCAAAGCTAAGGCTTATTAGTAAACCTATTTTCAGCCAATCGATAGAAAAGTGGAAGTAGTACTGTGACTTTTTATATACCAATGCAAACCGTAAAAACATGGCTAAAGCTGTGGCTATGGCAGCGCCAACTCCGCCCCATAAGGGTATTAGTAAAACATACAAAATAGAAATAACCGCCGCTGTAACCCAGGTGTAGTAATTCAAGTATTTTGTGTTGCCCGATTTGAGAATGCCAAAGCGGTGGTATTCCGTCCAGCATTGAAATAAGTAAGCCAAAATAATGTAGGGGGCAATATCAATCGCTTTGTAATAAGCACTATCGGCCATTAAATGTATTGCTGGGGCTACAAATATAATCATGCCTGTGGCGGCAGCCCATAGGATGTAGTTGGCGGTATAAAAGGTATCGCTAAACGTCTTGGCGCTATTGGGCTCTTTAGCGTGGTCAAATTGCCTTGCGCCCCAGTAGCTCATAAAGGGGGACCAAACAAGTGCGGTTAAAATAAATCCAAACTTATAGCCTAAGGCATAAATACCGACCTCTGTAAGATCGTTGTAATGCTGAATAAAATACCGATCGCCAAAAGTCATGTAATACATGGCAATTGAGCCATAAATGATGGGTAGGCTATATTTTATGAGCTTTATTGCTAGGTGGTGGCAGTATGAAATGCCTATTTTAGGTATTACAAAGGCTAGCAATAGTAGGGTTTGCACGCAGCCGCTAAATAGGGCCGAGTAAATTATGCCCCATAATCCGAGCTCCAGGTGCACAATGAAATATAGGCTGGCGCCAATTTGTAAGGCGAGTTTTAATAAGCTGAAGGCAAGGTACTTACCGGCTTGGTCATTCACTCTAAAGTAACCCATACCTATTTCGGCCACTGTGCCAAAGGCAAGTGTAAAGGCAAACCATTGAAGCGGTTGGCTCATTTCAGGAGTATTGAGTAGCGATGCGACAATCGGCGCAATAAGCCATAAAACACAAATAGCTAAAACATTAATTGATACGCCAAGCCATAAACAGGTGCTTAGTACAGTGTTTTTACTATTTTGATCTGTTGCATCTGAATAAAACTTGAACATACCGGTGGTGATTCTTGCACCCAAAACCAGTATGGTTAAATCGAGAATAAGGTTGAGTAGCTCGGCGGTGCCATAAACCTCTGGTGATAAATACCGAGTATAAATGGGCAGCATAATAATGGAGCTGGCGGCTCTCGCTATAGTGCCTGCTGCGTAGAGAGCGCTGCTTTTTACAATACTGCCAGCCATACTATGTATTAGCCTTTAGGTCGCTAGGGAGATAATCAAGCCAGGAGGCTACATGGCTATTTTGAATAAGGGCGTATGTGTTTTTAATTTCGAGACTATATTGGCTAATAAGGTGTGAAAGTATTTCGCTCGGTAACTGTAGCTTTTTAGTGTCTCCCCATACCATTTTTTTGATGATGCTTTCATTCCATTGGTTGTCGATGTCGATAATGTCGCTGATTTTAGCCAGGAAGTCGTTGGGTGATTGGCAAAGCTGGTCGTAGGTTAATACGTGAAAGTTGGTGAAGTATTGCTTCCACAAAGGAATAATACGTGTGTATTCGCTACATAAAGTAATTTGAGGTGAGTTAAGCGTGGTTATAATCTTAGAGTAGTTTTCAGGCGCTACTTCTAGACCGTGGTATCTGCACAGCATTTTTGCTGCTGACCAAGATCGTTCAATCGGGTTTCTAATAATGAATATGACAGGGGTGTTAGTACCGATAACTTCGGAGGCATATTTTACACCTCGCTCATCCATTGTTGAGTAACCAGGGGTCATGTCACCACATTTTTGTCCCTGTTTGAATTCCTCGGTAAATAGGCTTTGGTACCATTTCTTTTCCAGGCCTAAATCATAGTATCGTCTCAACCAGCGTAATTCTTTGTAGCTGAATCTTTTCAGTGCCTGCCAGTACATGTCGTTGGCTTTGGGGATGGGTAGGCCCCACTTCCCAATAAGTTGATCATTCATACATACGCGGTTGAAATAGTGGAATTCTTTAATGGGCGGGGACCAAACTTGATGGTGTTTTGCAAGGTTTTCATATAGCCAGGTGGTGCCGCTTTTTTGGGTGCCAATACATAAAAAATCCGGTTTTGACATT
>NZ_JAQWFR010000027.1 GCF_029238675.1 Oceanicoccus sp.
GTCGCTGTAATTGGCCGCTCCCACAGGAATGCCCAGGAACCATCCCAAATTAATAACGCCCTCCTCAAATTATCTTCCAACATACCGCCGAGGATAAAGCCGAGCAGCAGTGGAGCCAGAGGGAAATCCAGTACGCGAAACATAACGGCGGCAACACCAATGGCAACCATCATGGTCAAATCAACTGTATTAAATGAAACCAGGTAGACACCAATTAGCGAGAAAAACAGGATAATGGGAGTAAGCAATTGTCGGGGAATTTCCAGCAGTTTGGAAATATAGGGAATCAACGGCAAATTCAAAACCAGCAAAATAATATTACCGAGGTACATGGAAATAATAACCGCCCAGAATACCGAGGGATGGTCGATATACAAGCGCGGCCCCGGTTGTACACCATAGGAAAGCAACGCACCTAACATAACAGCCGTAGTAGCAGAGCCAGGAATACCCAGCGTTAACAAAGGTACAAATGAGCCTGTTGACGCAGCATTGTTGGCGGTTTCCGGTGCCGCTAATCCTCTGGCACTGCCTCTACCAAATTCTTCCTTCTTTTTTGCTGGCGCCAGATTGCGCTCCATGCCGTAGGCCAGGAATGAGGCAATCGTTGCACCTGCTCCGGGCAAAATACCCACAAAGAACCCTAGCACGGAAGAGCGACTCACCGCAGGAGCAATATCTTTTACCTCCTCCCCAGTCAATTTAAGCGAACCCAATTCCGTCTTGGACATCTTGCCCGCCGCCGAACTGGCAGAGGATAGCTCTCCCCTTAACACCACTAATAACGCCTCCGCCAAGGCGAAAGTAGCCATTGATAGCAGCAGGAAACTGATTCCACCATACAAGTCAGGCATGCCAAAGGTGAAGCGCTGTATACCCGAAGGGTCCTCACCGACAGTGGCCAACATGAGTCCCAGTAATGTCATCAATATCGCTTTCAGAATCTGGCCTTTTCCAGAGAAAGCTGCAATGGCCGTACAGCCAAACAACATTAAGGCAAAATAGTCCGCCGACTGAAAACTCAGGCTCACCGAAGCCAGCACAGGAACCAGCGCAAACAGGAAAATGGCGCCGATCGTGCCGCCAAAAAATGAACTGTAAGCAGCTAATGCCAACGCCTTACCCGCCATCCCATTTTTGGCCATGGGATGGCCATCAAAGGCAGTGGCTACGGCGCCTGAGACCCCCGGCGCATTAATCAGGATAGCCGAGGTTGAACCGCCAAACACCGCGCCATAATAAACACCCGCCATCAGGATCATCCCTGATGCCGGATCGAAACCGTAGGTAATAGGTATCATCAGGGCAATGGCTGACACTGGCCCTAGTCCGGGCAACATGCCGATAAAAGTTCCCGCAAAACAACCCACTAACACCATCATCAAGTTGATTGGAGTAAATGCCGTTGCCAGTCCGGTTAGTATCCCCTCTATCATCACATTATTTCCTTGTTAGTCGTACTTCGAGCATTACAATGCCTCCAATATAATACGGTAGAGACTGCCATCGTCGAGGTAGAGACCAAACAACTGGGTCAACATGCCCCACATAAACAGCACCAGCCCGGCAGCAATTGAGAAACACAGCATTAGTCGCTTTTCGCCCAGAATGATAAAGCCAATACATAAAAACAGCAGGGTAGCCAGGATAAAACCAAGGAAACTGAAACTCAGCGAATAAACTACCATCAGTGAAGTCAGTAGAATCATGGGCTTCCATTGATAACCGGCCACAGCGTCTCTAATCGATAGATTTTCCGAGTCGTTAGCGGGCATAAACAGCTGCACCAGCGAGCAAATTATGGTTAGTATGGCCAACCCTGTTGGCAAGGTCCTGGGTGTAAAGAACTCCCCCACTGCGGTCGGGTCAGCTGGTATATCGAAGCTGTATCGAAAGTAAAACAGTGCGAATACCAGCAGCAGCGCTGCCCCAACTTTGTCTTTGTTATCAATCATCGCCATAGGATTCTCGACAGGAAATTGTGTTAAAAACTGATAGTCAACGTAACGACGCTATTTTTTTACCATACCCAAATCGAGCATGATTTTCCCCAACTCACGCTCCTGTTTGGCGAGAAAATCAACGAAGTCCTGGCCAGCAAGATACAGGTTGGTCCAACCCCGGCTGACACGAATTTCATCCCACTCCGATGTATCATAAAGATCGCGCAAGAGCTTGTGATAGTATTGCGAGCGCTCTGCAGGGAAGCCTGGTGCGGCAAAAAAACCGCGCCAATTGGTAAATTCAACATCAACTCCAGATTCAACCAGCGTTGGAACGTCAGGAGCATATTCGACACGCTTACGCGCTGTCATAGCCAGAATCCGCACCTCACCCTGCCTGGCCAGTGCTATGGCCTCACTAAGGCCAGTAGATAGCAACTGCGTTTCTTTCGAAAGCAACCCCACCATAGCTTTTGCACCGGCATTATAGGGGATATAGCGCATTTGCCTTGCATCCACCCCCGACTTCTTAAAGGCCAGCGCTGCTACCAGGTGGTCCATACTGCCACGCACCGAACCGCCGGCAACTTTTACGTTTCTGGGATCCAATCGATAGTCGTCGATGACCTGCTGCCAGCTCTGGTACTTCGAATCGGCCGTCACCACAAAAGCGCCGTGGTCTGCGATTACCGCAGCAACCGGTATCAAGTCTTTGTAAGACTGGGGGAAGATATTCTTCAGGGATTTTAGAATAATGGGAGTCGAACTGATCAGTAAGGTATTGTGCTGACGACTAGCGGTTTCTATTAAATAAGCAATTGCCTTACTGCCATCGCCGCCCGACATATTTTCATAGGAGGCAGAGTCAACCAGCCCTGATCGTGACAAAGCCTCACCAACACCACGCGCCGTGGTATCCCAGCCGCCACCGGCACCGCCTGGTATTAATAAATGGACCCTGTCAGCCGCCACCGTCAAGGGCGAAAATACACTCAAGACGATTAGCACAAAACCATATGTGCGAAAATAAGTAATAAGCTTGCCCACACCCATGCCCCACGGCCTAGATAGAAAAATTGACTCTCGTCCAGTATAGATAAGTAACTCTCTCAGATACCTTGCAGGACGAGAGTTGAATGCAACGACTGAGAAATCAGGAATCTTATTTTTTAACGGTTTGGGATAAAGCATTCACTAAACGCCCCCCCAGCAAAGAAACAAAAAGTAATACAATAATTCCAATAGTCACCGGTCGCTCAAGCAGGTAACTCCACTGCGCACCGCTGATTTGATAGGTGTAAATCAGATTACTTTCCGCCATATTGCCAAGAAGAATACCGATTACAGCAGCAGGCACAGAATAGTCGAAACGTTTAAACAGCCAGCCAATAAGGGAAAATATCATTACGGTATACGGCCCCGCCATATTACCGGTTAAGCCGAAAGCGCCAAAGACAGCCAGAGCAAGCACCGACGGTATCAGGTAGGTCATCGGTACTTTAACAATATTGGCCAACAGAGGAATAAATACCAGCCCCAGAGCTATCAGCAAGAATGCCTGGCCAAAATTAGCAAAGATGATGGCGTATACGACATCTGTCTGCTCGCGAATAAACTGCGGACCGCCGGTAATATTGTGCATGGCAAATGCAGCAAGCATAACCGCAGTGGCGCCACCACCAGGAATACCGAGGGCCAGTAGCGTCGCCATCGACCCCGCTTCCGAGGTACTGTTGGCCGCTTCCGACGCCACCACCCCGGCGGGATTGCCCTTGCCGAACGACTCGGGATTCTTGTCCTTGCGCTTGGTTTCTATATAAGACAATAAATTAGCAACCGAAGAACCCACCCCCGGAATCGCACCAACAAATATGCCGATGACGCTGCCACGTAAAATCACCCAGGGGTAGGTAACCGCACGTTTAAACGAGGCAAAAATCACCCTTACGCTGACCTTGCGCGCACTGCTGTCGGCGACAAGGTATTGCGTGTTAACCAGCTTAAATAACTCCGACGCGGCAAACATACCCATCATGGCGGGAATAGCCGGAATTCCATCGAGTAAATAGGCGCTACCCAAGGTGCCCCGGGCCACCCCGGCTTCGCTATAGCCGACCGTACCTATCAGCAAGCCGATAAGCCCGGACATAATGCCCTTGGCAAGGTGCGCTCCACTGAGGCTGGCGATTAAGGTAACCCCCCAAAGAACCACCGCACTCATTTCGGCAGGCCCCAGTGTCAGCACCGCACTGGAGATAGGCTGGATCAGGAAAAACAACATGCTGTAGCCAATAATCACCGCTATACAGGAAGACCCTAAGGCAATACCCAAGGCGATATTGTGCTCACCCTTACGGGACATGGGATAACCATCAAACGCCGTAGCGATGGAAGAAGACGTGCCGGGAATATTCATCAGTATGGCGGGTATGCTGCCGCCAAAACTGCCCCCCGTGAAGATCGCGGTTAAAAACAACATGGCCTGCATAAAATCCATATACAGCGTCATCGGCAAGAAAATAGCCATCGCCATGGAAATCTGTAGCCCGGGAATGGCGCCAAAAATCAACCCGATCAGAATACCGGGAATAACAATTAACCAGGGGGTAAAACTGGAGAACAGCAACCCAAGGCCGCTATGTAAAGCATCGACATCAATCATGGCAACCTCAATACTCCGTCGGCAAAATTAGCATGGGCAGTGGATAGGGCAACATCTGCGAGAAAAACCACGTCATTAATGACGCAAAACACAGGCTGTATCCCAGCAGCCAGCGCCAACGTCGCTCACCGTGACACCATAGAAACAGGGCTATAAACAGACAGGTGCCAACGTCGAAACCAAGCCAGGGGAGCGTTACAACATAAGCCGCAAAAAGCGAGACGACAGGCACAATCGTGGCGAAGGGTTCGAGCTCGGGAGCTTGCTGATCTCTTTTCCGCCATTGGTTTATAAACTCGATCGCGCAGAGAATGAACACCAACCCGGTAAGGGGCAGAACAAGAATCAGATTTATCACCTGACTGGAAGCGTTATAGGCATCCCAACAGTAGCCAAGCACAAGTGCTAGCAACACAGTGAGCACCAGCAAGTCTGCTATCTGGTGTTTATTAAAAGTTGTCACAGTGATCTCCGTCTAATGCTGAAGCAGGTATCCATAGTGTTTAATAATCTCAAAATTGGTTGTCATCATGGCTTCGGATCGTTCCGGCCCAATCCAACGCCTTCCTATTTCGCCGCGATCAAGCAGTTTTCGAAGATCTTCGTTCTCAAGTGCCTTTTTAAGGGCTGAAGTGATCAAGTCATATCGCGCGGGGAAATTGCGCTTGAAGGCTGTTGAGGTTGCATAGCCGCGTATCGAACCCGGTAACACCGGCGCTTCAACACCGGCAGGTTTTAATACTTCATTTAAAGTGGGTACACCCCAATTTGCACTGGGCTGGTCACTAACGATCGCTACCGGATTTAAATATTCACGAATACTCTCACTGCCTTTGGCACTAATTACAATAAAATCAACGACGCCTCCGGCCACAGCGGCCCGCGCCTGACCGCCACTGTTATAGGTCACCAGATTGAGGTTATCGGTAGGAATACCGTTGACTTCAAGCAACAGCTTTGCCATTAAATGACCACCTGAGCCACGCACCACCGAAGCCCTGACTGTTTTCGGCTTGGTGCGAATTGCTTCTAACACTTCGGGTAAGCTTTTATACTTGGAGCGTTTACTCAATGCGATAAGCTCTTCGTCAAACCACTGAAAATTCATATAAGAAAAATCGTTTATCGTATACTCGGCATTGCCTTCAATGATGGTATTGGTCAGGTAGGGAGAAAAGGTAGAGGCAAAAATCGTATAACCATCATCAGGTCTTGCCAGAACATAGTTGGCAGCCAGTAGCGTACCGGCGCCTTTTTTATTAATGACCTTGACGGGTTGACCCAACTCGTCGGCAAGGTAGGACGACATAGCCCGGGCCATTCTATCAGCGCTCCCGCCCACGCCAAAGCCAACCACCATTGTTAGCGGCTTGTTAGGAAAATCATCGGCGACGGCAGGCCTTGCTGCAACGCACATGACTGCAAGGGCAAGCCAAATCACAGCTGCCAGGCAGTCCCGTTGTTTATATTGGATATTAATCATTATTGCCTTGTTATTGTATGTTGCTTTCCAGCACCACTGGTTTTAAACCAGTAGACACTATTATTGGTGCCACCTGTCGTGAGGACAGATAATCAAGCAATCTTTTTGCATCACTTTTGTTGAGCGCTCGTTTTGTAATCGCCGCAGAAAAGGTCGTTGTCTTTTGCAGTTCTGCCGGTATCTGCCCAACATAATCCACCCCTTCGATGGGTAATATCTCGCTAACCTGCTGGAAGCCAATTTCTACTTCACCCCTTGCAACAACACTCGCTACCCGCTCACTAAGAATGCGCTTGCTCTTAGGCTTAATCCGATCCCATATCCCCATCTCAGGAAACAACACACCGGACAGGTAAGTGCCGCTGGCGCTCGCTGAGTAACCTATGGATTCAGCCTCCAGCAACGTTTCGATAAAAGCCTCTTTAGTAGTTATATCTGGTTTTTCCGCGCCACTTTTCACCGCCATTCCGATCACCGAATGAACCAGGTCAACCCGACTTTCCGAATCCACCTCCCCCTTGCTGTTCAGATTATTCAAAGAGGATTGCGACAGGATAATAACATCGAAAACCTCACCACGTGCCAGCCGTACGGGGATTGAATCATAGGCTCCGCCTGAAGAAGAACCATAGGCGGTTTCCAGTTTGATGCCGGTCTGTTGCTCAAATTGCGGGCCAAGCACATCATAAGCGGCGGCAAATCCACCTGAGCTTATGACCTTTAACTGCCCCTCGGCCTTAGCCTCAATTGAATTACCTGAAAATGACTGGCAGGCTGTAAGTGCCAGCGCCAATAAAATGATCAGCGTGTTATGCGGGATCTTCTTTATCAAATTTTTCATAATCGTCACTTGTTTTTAATATTCAATTTATATTCGCGACGGAGCCAGTCACGCACCCATTCTTTCTGCTCTATCGGAATATCGGTTGCCAGTTTATAGACTCGATCCGCAGCCTCTCCCGTTAAGTGTTTGTAGGAGCCAATCACCCGATTCCTCGCCTCGATATACTCAGGGTCGCGCTGCATAGCCCGGATAGCCGCCTGGTAGGTTTCAACAATGCTGTCGGGGGTTTCCTTTGGCACCACAAGAATCTTGGTGCCAACCCCGGCAGAGAAAAGCGCAAACCAGCTTTCCCAGGCAACACCGGCTGGTGGCTTGCCATGGATGATTTCATAGACTTCTGAAAAACTGGGCAAGTCGGGAAAAACCGGATCCCGCACCAATACGCCCTCCTCATTAAGCACCCCCAGGGAAAACAAGGGAGTCGCTCTACCAGTAGCAATGAGTGGCTGTATATATTCGATGTACGCCGCCGATGTTTGAAAGTCGATGGTTGCTTCACCGCGCTCAAAGGCCAGCCGGCCCGCACCGCGACCGCGAACACCAAAAAAGGGCTTAACATCCAGCCCCAGTTGCTGGAACCCCAAAAGGAGTAACAGATCAATCGATGTGGCGCCCAGGCTACCAAAAACCAGACGTTTGTCTTTTAAGCTGCTAATTTCACTAGCGTTTTTTATTCCAAATACGGGCGTAGTGTAGACCACGCCGCCGGAGGGGTAGATCGTCAGTGGACGCCAATGTCTATAATCGTACCTGACCCGAGGATCCCCCAGTAGAAAGGGAAAATGCGTCGATGTGGTGGAGACCATAGACGACAAACCATCGGCACGGATCTTCGCGGCAAATGAATTTGCCGCCTTAGTCGACCCACTACCGGGTTTGTAAACAATATTCACCGCAGGATTACCCGGTAAATATTTTTCCAGGAACGGCGCCATAAAGCGCGCCCAGGCACCCGACCCACCATCTTCCCTAAATGGCACTATCAACTCGAGGGTTTTACCTGAAAAATTGGTTTCAGCCAGTGCCGGCATTGTAAATTGCATGGCAAGACCACAAATTAACGGCAGCAGCAGCTTTCGGCCTGTTGTTTTCATTACTGATTCCTAATTAGCACGCAGGGAGATTTGCAGACGCAATATTACACTCTCGCAAGCCAGAAACCTGCAATATATCGCATGACATATCATCACCATGTAGGACAACCAGTGGCTGCTCAACTTTTATTTTCTTATACACAGAACAAAAAGTATAAATCCCGGATGCTTTCAAGTTCCTTTCATTTCATGTATAAAGTTTCAAGCCCCGATCCTAATAACAAATAAAAGCCATTCCGGATAATTGATGCGAACTTTAATCATTGAAGACAACGATGATATAGCCGAGTGCATCCAGCAATCACTTTGCGATATGGGTATTGCCTCTGACTGGTTTGCCGAGGGCAAAGAAGTACGAGAGGCGTTCCGTACTGAAGATTACGATTTACTGATACTTGATCTAAATTTGCCCGACGCCGATGGATTGAAAATCCTCCAGGAGTTTAGAAAACGAGGGCAAGACACCCCGGTACTGATTATCTCAGCCCGCTCATCCATTGACGACCGTGTCAGCGGCCTGGACTGTGGTGCGGATGATTATCTTAGCAAGCCCTTCGATTTACACGAACTCGATGCACGCGTCCGTGCGCTGCTGAGGCGAAATAAGAACACCCGGAACCCCCTGATCACATTCGGGCCACTGCAATTTAATCAATCATCCCGGGAATTCAGCCTGGCCAACCAACCATTGGATCTATCTCCCCGCGAACGAGCCGTGCTGGAAATCCTGCTGCGGCAGAATGGGCAAGTCATCAGCAAAGACAACATTGCCCTCCATGTCTTTAATTATGAAGATGAGGCCAGCGTGTCATCTATTGAGCTGTACATCCACAGACTGCGTAAAAAGCTCTGTGATTCCGGGGTTAGCGTGGTTACCAAGCGCGGTTTGGGTTATGCCCTTCAATTAGAGACGGACCAGGGTCGTGTTTAGGTCAATCCATACGCGGCTTCTTGCCTGGCTGGTTATCCCGTTGCTGTTTATGTCCGCCGCCCACCTCATTAGCACTTACATTAATACTCATAAAACCTCCGAGAGGATCTTCGATAAATTACTGGTTACCTTAGCGTTAACCATCTCTGAACACGCCCTCGCTTCGGAGGGCGACCTGTTGACAGAAGATCTGCTGGAACTCATTCGCGTCACTACTAATGACAACCTGTATTACAAGGTCATTGGTCCAAACGGGTCATTTGTTACAGGCTATAACACCATTCCCGAACCACAGAGTGGCATTCAGGAGCTGGAAGAACACCTGTATTTTTACGACGCCGTTTTTCTGGACCAGAAGGTACGCGTGATTGCCGTATCAAGCCTGATTGAGGGCCGCGACCTGGATGGCTGGATGACGACCTTTGTCGCCCAGACCATCAATGATCGCAACGCCTATATTGATTCAATATTAGCGGATACGATATTCCGAGTGATAATTCTGGTCGTAGTTGCCTCCGTACTGTTGTACGTCGGCGTCTCGTTCGGCCTGCAACCGCTAAAACAATTACAGGCATCAGTGCAGCAGCGTCACCCAAAAGATCTTTCGCCCCTTGACCAGGGCAACTTACCACGAGAAATCACTGGTTTAGTTTTCGCACTCAATCACTTACTACAGCGCCTGTCGGCGAATACCTCGCTGACCAAGCGCTTTGTGGAAAATGCCGCTCATCAATTACGCACCCCTGTTGCCGCGCTATTACCCCAAACTGATATGGCGTTACGCCGGGCTGAAAGCGAACGTGAACGTGTCGCGGTGGGAAAAATCAAACGCAATGCCGAAAATATCGCCCGCCTGACTCATCAATTGTTAAACCTAACCACAGCGGAAGCCATTGCACTGGGTTATCAACACTTTAAAACTATCGATCTGGCCGAGGCTGTCAAAAAGCATACTTCAATTTTCCTGGAACTCTACCCGAATGCAGATTTAAAACTGGAGCTTCAACCGACACCAATGCAGGGCGACGAACTGTGTATTAATGAGGTTATTGATAACTTATTAGACAATGCCAGAAAATACGGCGATAGCTCGCAAGCCATCACCGTGCGCACCTTCCAGCAAGACACCCAATGTATTCTGGAAGTCAGTGACCAGGGCTGTGGAGTACCGGAGGCATGCCGGGAAAAAGTAACCGAACGATTTTATCGATTATCGCATGATTCCACTGGTTCCGGGTTAGGCCTGGCCATTGTCAAGGAAATTGTCCAGGCTCATCGAGGGCAACTGGAAATCGGCTCTGGGCCAGACGGTCTGGGAACCTGCGTCCGTTGCCGATTCCCTATACTATCTGAATCATAAGAGCAGACAGAGCTCTTATCCAAAGCCCTACAAATCCTTTCAGTTTGAAAGGTAATTGAAAGATAGCACGATATAGAATGCGGGCACTGAGAAACTCAGTAGAACTGTTGTTTGACAATAGATTTGGACATAAATAATAACTAAGGGGTATTTACACTATGAACACATATCCGAAAAGGCCTGGATTTAAAAAAAGCAGAATTGCCATGGGCCTGCTCATAGCTGCGGGATCTATGGGCTTAACGCCTACAGCCCTATATGCGGCTGAAGAGACAGTGGTTGAAGAAGTAGTAATAACCGGCTCCAATATTCGCAGAAAGGGTGATTTTGATAACCCCGCCCCAGTACAAACAGTGGGCCAAATGGAGATCGGTAATGCCGGTGCCGTACAAATACAGGATGTTTTTAAGAGCATTACTTCTAACTCCGGTTCACAGCTTGCCAACCGGCAAAATGAACGCCAGGGCGTTTCCCAATTTAGTTTACGTGGACTAGGTGTTGGCTCAACCCTAACCCTGGTTAATGGTCGAAGAGCAGGTCTTTTCGCCGTTCCAGATGATACCGGACAGTTGTTCACTGATGTCAACCAGTACCCCGTCAACATGATCGAGCGGGTAGAAGTGCTGACAGATGGCGCCTCAGCAACCTATGGCTCAGAAGCTTTGGCCGGTGTTGTCAATATCATAACCCGGGATAAATTCGAAGGCCTGGAGTTCACCGCCGAAGCGCGTGATGCTTCAAATTCCTCACAGCAGTTAAGTAGCGCATTTGGTGCCGCCTTTGATAAAGGGCACTTCACTATTTTCGCAAACTACTACACACAAGACGGCAATTTCCGCGGTGATTTCGACTGGATTGAAGATAATCAGACGTTCTCATCCAGCACTGGCTCACCAGGCACTTACTCAACTGCGACCACCGATCCGGTGGATGGCTCAATAACTCACGGTCTGGGAAGCTCATCCACACGGGTTCCCGATGCCGATTGCCTTGAGGCAGAGGGTACTATATCAAGTAGCCGTTGCCGCTATAACTTTATCGATCAGCGGCGCCTGATTGCTGAAGAAGAGCGCTTTCAAGTATTTTCAAAATTCAATTTTGATATATCAGAATCCGCTTCGTTCTATTCTGAAATTAGCCATTCCCGCAATCAGGTGACGGATGCACTGGGTGGTGCCGTACTACGTACCGGCCCCTTAGGCGGCAATATGTTTATACCCGGCAGTCATCCCTTCAACTTTTGGGTAGACCAGGGTGGCGACCAACCGGTTTATTTGGATCCAACCACCAATGCCGCAGACTGGGCTAACGGCACTTTGGTAGCGACCGATTTGGCGGGTCAATTCAGACCGCTGGGCACCGTGCTGGGTGATGGACCCAACGCCGATGAAATTAAAACGGTTTTTACCAATAGCCGTATTTCGAGCGGTTTCGATATTGACTTAAAAAATGACTGGTTTTTGGCTCTTAACTACACCTGGGCCAATTCCGATTACACCCGTCGTGAACCGAGAAACTACGCTGTAGATTTGCTTCAGGAGATTATTAATGATGGCCGCTGGAACCCCTTTGGTACGGCTGTAGTGTCACCTGACTTGGTTTCCCCCAAAGACGGTGCAACAACTGCGGGTAATGAGTCACTGGTGCTTCAAGAATTCTCTCGCTCTAAAACCAATACAGGTAGCGTCATGCAACAGGTAGCAGAGGCTATACTGAGCGGCGAAGTCAGTGAAAGTATTGCTGTAGCCGTAGGCGCTCAATATCGTCGCTTAGACTTCGAAGACTTCCCTGATGGACTGAGCGGCGTGCTTGAAGGTGGCCGAGCTGATGAAACCAGCCCTAGTGAAGGTTCCCAGGATGCTATCGCACTCTTCACCGAATTGGCCTGGTCAGTCAGTGATGACCTGGAAACACAGTTCGCATTACGTTATGAGGACTATGATGATAAGGGTGGCTCTACGCTTGACCCGAAAGTTGCTTTTAAATACAACGTCAACGACGATTTGTCGGTACGGGGTTCATGGGGCACGTCATTTCAGGCGCCATCCATTAAGCAAGTTTCAGGCTCCACGGGTAATGCCACAGTCACCGACCCACAGCAACCGGGCGCGGGGACTTTCAATGCCACTGTAGTAACCGGTGGCTCAGCTGACCTGGATCCTCAATCATCAACAAACTATAACCTGGGCTTGCTGTACACCGCTGACAATGGCCTGGACCTATCTGTAGATTACTGGGTCTATGAACTGGAAGACCTTATTCTTCCCGGTGCATCTCCCCAGGTAATCGTGGATAACTGCGGCGCTGGCACTTGCCCGGATGTGCTTCGTGATGCAACTGGCCAGATAAACGCAGTACTCACGTCTTTCGATAACAGAGGCACAGCCGATGTTAGAGGTATAGATGTGAAAATTGCCTATGCCCCAGACTGGAATGCAGAGGGTGATTGGATCTTTGACCTGTCACTGACCAAGTTCCTGGAATATGATTCATCGGAGTTTGGCGATGTTAAAAACTCACGTAACTTTGGTAATCCATTCGGCTCCACACCAGATACCAAGCTAAATGGTGGAGTTACCTGGATGAATGGCAACCACTACGTTAACCTGAGTGCTCGCTTTGTTGGTGACTATACTGATGACCAGACGGACGAGACTGTCGATAGCCAAACCACTTATGACGCTCGCTATTCTTATGTCTTCCCAGGGCTGATTGCTGGCGGTGACACAACGGTTACTGCAGGTGTGGTTAACATCACCGATGAAGATCCATCCCTGATTGACAACCGTCCAGGCTTTGACACCGAGGTTCACGATCCCAGAGGCCGTCAACTCTATGTTAGCGTCAAGCAAACCTTTTAAACGCTAGCTTGATACACAAAATCCCGCGTACACTTGTACGCGGGATTTTTTTTAACTGAACAACAGGTAATATTCAATAAGGGTTAAACAGTATGGAGTGGCCAATATGCTCAGGTTAATAACTATTTCCATCGTCGCACTTGTACCCGCCTTGGGTTTTGCTAATAACTCCGGCTTGCAGAATGGATTGCTGGATTGCTCCCGTATAGCAAGCGATGTAAAGCGTCTGGCCTGTTTTGATGAGCTCGCACCACCGCTAAATCAACAAGCCTCCACTTCACCCACCATGCCCGCAGAAAAACCCAAACAACCAGAACTCCCAGCCAATACTGGTGCCGAGAGAAAACAACCCGGTGAGAAGTATTTGTACGGGAAAAACAATGCCGATAAAGCGCCTGCAATCTATAAATACACGCTTACCAGAGCCAAAAAGGACAACCGCGGCCGCTGGCTTTTTTACTTCAGCAATGGTCAGGTCTGGAGCCAACTTGAAGCCAAGCCCCTACCCAGACCCAAACCTGTACCCATGAAAGCCACTATCTCTGAAGCCATTATGGGCAGCTATTCGCTGCGACTGGGTGATGGGCAACGCTCTATTAAAGTACGGCGTTTACGCTAATCGAGTAACAATAACCAACAAAATTAAGCAGACAGAAATTCTTTTCGGCTAATAGCATTTTCTTTAAATTGGCCACCTAAAGCTGTGGTTTGGGTTACTGAGGAAGCATCCATAACACCCCGTGCTTTTACGCAGTAATGCGAGGCATCAATTCTTACCGCTACATGCTCCGTTTCCAGTAAAGTTTGTAACGCTAATAAAATCTGCTGAGTTAAGCGCTCCTGCACTTGGGGACGCTGGGCGAAAAAGCGCACGATACGATTAATCTTGGATAAACCAATAATTTTATCACCAGGTATATAAGCCACCTTGGCAACACCATCGATGGTGACAAAATGGTGCTCACAGGTGCTGACTAAACTAATGCCACTTACCTTAACCATCTCTTCCACCCCCATCTTATTTTCAATGGCGGTAATTTTAGGAAATTGGCTGTAATCCAACCCGGAGAAAATCTCATCAACATACATCTTGGCAATACGATGGGGGGTCTCACACAAACTATCATCGGTGAGGTCCAGACCTAGAGCACTTACCACATCAGTCATAGCTTCGCGAATACGCTGGTACTTTTCATCCCGGCTTAACGGTTTTGCGGTTAGAGGAGTCTCCAAACCCGCCTCGATCAGCGCTTTGCGAACAAGCTCTGCTTCATCTGAATATGCAATTGGCACTGCAGTTGAGGCTGAAGTTGAGGCTGAAGTTGGAATAGTGGGAAAGCTAAGTGGTTGTTCAGCGGCTGAGTCCATAGTTATTCCTTATTAATATTGTCTGCAGTAAGATACGTAAACCCGATTCATATTGGATTCATTACAGAGTGATTTTTTACCAGGCCAGAGCATACCTGGCCTCAACACCCCCCTGGCATGCTAGAATCAGCCCCCCCTTAGCCACTAACTACCCTTTATGACATTTCTGGAACAACTCGAACCCCTTGCTTTCACCGCCTCGGACAATGTCACCCTAAGAGGCTGGCAGACCCCTTTAAGTGGTAAACCCATTATCTATTTCCGCCATGCCAATGGGTTTAGCAGCCTATGCTATGAGCCGATGCTGAAGCTATTAGCACCCCATTACGACCTGGTGATGATGGACACTCAGGGGCATGGCAATAGTGATAAAGGGGATAGTATTAGTTGGCAGCAATGCGCCATACATAGCGTAGAACATATCGAGGCCAGTTATAGCCAATGGAATAGCCAGTGGCAGGGGGAAGGCAATATCCCGCTTTATGGCCTGGGCCATAGTTTTGGCGCGATTATGACCCTGCTGACAGTCGGCCACCGCCCGCAACTATTTACCCGCACGATTTTGCTAGATCCTGTGATGTTTTCGCCCTTCATGCTGCTATTAAATCGGCTTATGCATCAACTGGGACAATCCAAACACAATCCAATGTTCAGCCAAGCCCTCAAGCGTCGCAGCAGCTGGCCCAACCGCCAAAGCGCCTTTGAAGCGCTGCGCAACCGTGGCATTTATAAAGGGTGGGATGATGCCTGCCTGCGAGCCTATACCGACCACTGCCTGGCGGAAGATGAACAGGGAGCACAGCTAAAATGCTTACCAGAAACTGAAGCTTACTTTTTTTTAGCAAAAACAGGCCCATTATGGCCCTCGGCTAAAAAAGTGGCTACGCCAATGACTCTGATTGTTGGGGAAAAAACCTACCCCTTTGTCAGAGCAACCGCGGCTAAAGCAGCCAGGCAATATGCCCCTATTGATCGCCTGGTGGTCGAGGGGGGGCATTGTTTTATGCAGGAACACCCAACTGAAACCGCTGAATTAATTCTGAAACTTTTATCACAAGGTTAAACCAATCCATGCAGGTCAATGGAAAACACAGAGAGAGCAACTATGGCTTCAGGTATTTTAATCACCGCCGTTTTAATCTTTGCCGTGCGAGGCATGTTGCTTGGTTTTAGCGGCGTTATTGGCCGGCTACTGGGCTTCGCTGCAGGCTATTTCGTAGCTTTTAGCTATCGTTTGCAGCTGGCTGAATTTATCACCCAAAACACCAGTATTACCCTGCCCTCTATTGCCCTGCAAATGATGAGTGGTTTGGGGCTATTTATTGTCACTATGCTGGTCACCGGCCTATTAGTTTCAGCGACGTTTAAACTACTTGGTTCAGTCATCCCGCTTTTTAAGGCCATTGTCGATAATGACTCTGTCGGCGGTAAAGTGGCAGGAGCTACGTTAAATGGCACTATTGCCGCCGCTATCGTTTTGTTGGGTATTTGGGGCTTTGGGCAGGCAACCAATAAACAAGACCCCAATGACCCGCTACAGCAATTCGCCAATCAGTTTGGGGAAAAAGTCTTCGGCGTGATTACCGACGGTGAAGATCTTAACTTTCAGGGTTTCTCCCAATCGTTCTCACAAACCATCAGCAACGGTCAGGTCATCAGCAGTTCCAGCTCAACGACTACTTATTCCAATACTGGCTCTGCGGTTATCAGCAATGGCTCAAAAACCCTCAGTATTGATTCGGTTAGAGAAGTGCTTGAACAAGCCAGCCAAAACACCGATGGTATCGATACCGAGGAGTTGCTGAACAACCCTCAGCTGCAAAGCCTGATCAATAACCCCGAACTGCGAGATATGGTTCTACAAAAACTGGAGAATAACCCTGGGCAACTCCAGGATATTCAGCAGCAGATTATGAATAACCCGCAACTGCTTGAACTTATGCAACGTCTGCAATCGCAATAATTTTAGTAGAGGCAAGTGAGCGGTATTTACTGTAATACAGCACGAAAAGATAAACTCTACCACTAACAACACTAAAGGAATCCGTTATGCATATCTGGGTCGATGCCGATGCCTGCCCCAACGTCATTAAGGAGATATTATTTCGCGCCGCTAATCGCGTACAAATACCGGTCACCCTGGTCGCCAACCAATATATAAAAACCCCGCCCTCGCCGTATATTAAATCAGTGCAAGTAGCCGCAGGTTTTGATGTGGCAGATAACCATATAGCCCAGGAAACTCAAGCTGGAGATATTGTTATTACCGCCGATATTCCGCTAGCCGCAGATATTGTTGCCAAGGGCGCCTATGGCATTAACCCGCGCGGCACACTGTATACCGAACAAAATATCAAACAGACATTAACCATGAGAAATTTTATGGAAGAAATGCGTAGCACAGGACAAGCCAGTGGCGGGCCACCACCACTGGACTCAAAAGATAAACAGGCCTTTGCCAATACACTGGACAAACTGCTTGCCAAAGCCAAATAAGATCCAAATATATTAATCCCTCTTACTGTGAATTTTAACGTATAATCGCGCCCCTCAATTTTTGAGCTCAGTGCTATGGCCCATAGCACTGATCAGTACACCGATTTCAGGAGCTAGATGATGTTTAATGTTAACGAATACTTTGATGGCAAAGTGGCCTCAATCGCTTTTCAAACTGCAACCCTGCCCGCCACTGTTGGCGTTATGGCTGTGGGTGAGTTTGAGTTTGGCACCAGCCAGAAAGAAACTATGACGATTGTTAGTGGTGCGCTTACGGTGAAGTTACCGGGCAGTGATAATTGGAAAACCTTTAATGCTGGCGAGCACTTTATTGTTGAAGCTAACGAAAAATTTCAATTGAAGGTTGCCATCGAAACGGCCTACCTATGTACTTATGAGTAATATTAAATTATTGATAAAAAAAGGGGCGAATAAATCGCCCCTTTCTACGCTATAACAACAGTCTTAGAATTGGTAGGTAGCTCCCGCATACCAGTAAGCACCATTAAAACCAAATGGAGCCGAGCGACGCGAATAGGTAAATACACCAGGACTACTAACTATAATATTACCACCAGGTGCATCTTCCAAGGTCCCACCTCGACCATTACCAATCTCGTTCTTATCGGGATACTCATCAAAGATGTTATTACCACCTACATTAAAGCTCAGCCCATTATCAAAGGCGTAGCGAACATTAAGGTCCGTAACAATAACAGCACCATAAGTCTGTCGACCACCATCTTCAACCGTATATTCACCGAAGCGATTAAGCGTCAAGTTTGCTTGCCAGTTACCCAGCATATATAAACCTGATAGGTTGATTCTATCTTCTGGCTGCCACTCCTCAATAATTGAAATATCCTGACTAGTGAAAACCGTTTCTGGGTCTACAGCTGCTAGACCACCACCGGTATATATATCTGTAACATCGGTTTCCGTCTTATTGGCAGCGAAGGTAATATCCAAAGTACCTTGACCCAATTCAATACCGGAGTAGGTGGTAATTAAATCAAAACCTTCCGTCTCTGTATTGGCACCATTAAGGAAGAATTGAGCTGAAGTTGCTCCCGCTGCATCTAAGGCGTCACCCAAATTCCCTGAAGGATCATCAGCAGCTTTCAAGCCACCACTGAGGACGATGCGATCATCAATATCAATTTTATAAAAGTCTAACGTGATACTCAGTTGATCTAGCGGCGTGTAAATAAAACCCAGGCTATAGTTATCAGACTCTTCCTCTTTTAGCGATGGAATACCAATATCTTGAGCTAGCTGACTATCATTCCTATAAGTTCCCCTTTGCTCTGCCACCAAATTACCTGTGCCATCATCAACAAACTGGGTACTTATATTATTAAAATACAACTGCTGCATGGATGGCGCCCTAAAGCCTGTACTGATGGCGCCCCGTAAACGGAAGGTATCGGTCAACGTCCAATTACCCGCTAATTTAAAATTAGTGGTATCACCAAAGTCGTCATAATCATCATAACGAACCGCAGTACTTACCAACACATCCGCAGAGACTTGATATTCTCCATCCACATAGAATGAATAAACGTCTCGCTCTTCATCCACTGCCGAAATAGGCGCTATACCATTAAAACCTTGAATAGCTCCGCCAGCATTTTGTGGATATAAATCACTGCCATCTGCCGGGTCCGTATCAAAGTCGGCATAAGCATAAGGCTGGCCCGGTGTAATTTCATAACTATCCGTTCTAAATTCAAAACCATAAGCCAGCGACAAATCACCCAAGCCCTGATTAAAATCCAGATTGATCGTTTGCAAACCTAATTCAAGACCGTAAGCCGCGGCGCTACGGGGAATCGTGGCTCGGATATCATCGTCACTCAGTCCCTCACCAAAATTCAAATAATTTACATAAGAATAATTGATCGAGTTATCGGTATCATACTCAATCTCATTGGTACCGTCGGTATAGGAAATATCCATGTCGATACCATTTTCAAATTCCATGGTATAACCAATGTTTAGCGAAAAATCATCGATTTGGGAATGAATAATCGGCAAAAAACCATCAGGGATAACATTGTCACCATCATCTAGATAGGAACTACTCCCGGAAGATGGATTTCGGTAAAAAGCCCCCGACTCATTTTCACGCTCCGAGTACGTCATAAAACCATAAAGCTCGCCACCGCCCAAATTGTAGGCCGCATTCACAGTAAAGGCATACTGCTCGGAGTCGGCATCACCAATTCTAAAACTACCTCGATCAAAAATTAGTTCTCTGGGGTCACCAATTTCATCAATACCATTCATATCGGTATCGGTACAACCACCATAGGCACAAGCGCCCTGCAAACCAGCACGATTGGTTCTACCGCGATCACGGTAATTAAAGGTCGCATTAAGGAAGCCACCATCACCGAGCTTAAAACCCTTAGAGGCATCGAAGTTGTAGGTTTCACCATCTCCCTCGCTGTACTCACCGTAAGACCCGCTGATACTGCCACCTTCATCAGCATCTTTTAAAATAATATTAATAACACCCGCAATAGCATCAGAACCATATTGTGCCGCTGCACCATCGCGTAATACTTCAATACGCTTTATCGACGCTGCGGGTATTGCATTCATATCAACACCGGCAGTACCGCGCCCTACCGATGTATTAATATGAATCAGTGATGCTTGGTGACGACGCTTACCATTGATCAACACCAAGGTTTGGTCAGGGCCTAAGCCACGCAGTGTTGCTGGGCGCAAGGCATCCGAACCATCACTGATACTCGAACTTGAAAAGTTAAACGAAGGCGCCAGGCTCTGTAACATACGTCCAACCTCGGTATGACCGGTATTAGCCATAGCTTCAGCATTAAGCACGTCAACAGGTACTGGTAAATCCTCTGCGGAGCGACCCTGGGTACGAGTACCAATGGTGACCACCTCTTCTATAACTTGATTAGCACCCGCTGTTTGTTGCGCCAACGTGTTAGATGCCGCTAGCACCAAAGCGAAAGTAACCGTTACCAACACCCCACTAGGTCTATATCGTATTAATAAATTACTATTGTTTTTCATAATATCACCCCATTTGTTTCCTATTGAAAAGCAATGATGCAAATAACATGAGAACTACATTACTCGTAAAGAGTTAATGTATAGTGATGAAAAATGAAACAATCAATAAGAATACCAAGCTGGGAACAGCTGGTATGAAAAACACAGAAAAACAAATCATATACTTACCCTGTAGGCACTAGCAAAGCTTAATACACTTACAAGCAGCCAACCTGATAACTACAGCATTACAGCTAACTGTTAATCAGCACCAATATTGTTGTGTCTCTTCCCAAGCACTACAAGTTATTACTGCGTTTTTAGTTATTAGCGGTTTAACGATACTCCCCTAAAAAAAGTATTACTAGCCTTTTATAGATTGAAATCTCTCATGCTTATAAGCATTGTTAATAACTATCTAACTGGCCCGTTATATGTCACTAAAATTCGAAACTCATGCGGTCTCGCTTTAGCGCTTTTTGCACAGCCAACATCCGTTATTTAATCAAGACTCATCACCGGTCTAAGCGGCAGCATAATGATGAAATCACCCTTGCCGAGACTCTGGGGCATACACCACAGACAGGCGAAAAAATACCATCAAGCGTTTGATATTGTTTATTTTTTGCCAACTAGTTACCTTTTTAAATCCGCAAAAGTGACTAGAATTGCTCGACAAATCAGCTAAGCGAACCTCAACCAACCGATAACCGCAGAACACTGAATACAAACAGACCCTATGCGATCATTACTAACATTGACTTTGGCCTTTGCCCTTTTAGTGACTTATATGGAAATCATCGCGCCTACACAGGCCGCAATGGTACCCAGCACTACTGCTAAAGTCGTTCGCACAGCCTCTACTACCCCTACCCTTATTGCCACAGCACCCAAAGCCGAGGCCCCGCAGCCCAAGCTAAACCTGAGTTTGCCTGCCCTCGACAGCCTGGAACAACCCCTTAGTAGCCAACAGACCTCAAAAACCGGTATCTTCATTCCCAAACAAGATAGCGACAAAACCGCTGTTAGCTACAACGCTGAGCTGGTGTTTGATGCCAAAAAAGGCGAACAGGTAACAGGCGGCAAAATTCACATCAAAATCCCCCTAAGCTAAGCTTCCCGAAAAGCCCCAAAGGCCGTATAATCCGCCGCCACACTTCCGGTGGGGCCAAACAGCGTCACACCAACTATCGAGAACATTCATGTCAGCCCCCGAAACCACCAGTTTTAAAGACCTGGCGTTAGCCGCTCCCGTGCAAAAAGCCATTGATAATGTCGGCTATGAGCAGCCCTCGCCGATTCAAGCCGCCAGTATTCCGCACCTGTTAAATGGTGATGACCTGCTTGGGGTTGCCCAAACCGGTACCGGTAAAACAGCGGCCTTTGCTTTACCGCTGCTAAGCAAAATCGACATCAAACTGAAAACCCCGCAAACACTGGTGCTAGCCCCTACCCGTGAGCTAGCCATTCAAGTGGCCGAAGCCTTTCAAACTTACGCCAGCCAAATGAAGGGGTTTCATGTACTGCCCATTTATGGCGGCCAGGATATGAGCGGGCAATTGCGCCAACTCAAACGCGGTGTTCATGTGGTGGTAGGTACGCCCGGGCGTATTATGGATCACCTGCGCCGCGGCAGCCTGAAGCTGGAAGGTTTAACGAGCCTGGTATTAGATGAAGCTGATGAAATGTTACGCATGGGTTTTATCGATGACGTAGAGTGGATTTTAGAACACACCCCCAAGGAGCGTCAGGTTGCATTGTTTTCAGCCACCATGCCCAAGCCGATTCGCAAAGTGGCAGACCGCTACCTGAATAATCCAAAAGAAGTCAGCATTGCCAGAGAGTCCACTACCGCCGCCAAAATAGAGCAGAACTATCTTATCGTTAATGGCTTTGAGCGTAAGCTCGACGCGATTACCAGAATTCTTGAAGCCGATAGTTTTGATGCGATGATTATTTTTGTACGCACTAAAACCGCCACCGCCGAGCTGGCAGAAAAACTGGAAGCCCGTGGTTACTCCGCATCAGCATTAAACGGCGATATGAATCAGGCGTTACGTGAACGCACTATCAACCGCCTCAAGAAAAAACAACTCGATATTATTGTGGCTACCGATGTCGCAGCCCGAGGCATCGATGTTGAACGTGTTAGCCATGTTTTAAACTTTGATATTCCCTACGACCCGGAAGCTTATGTACACCGCATTGGTCGCACAGGTCGTGCCGGTAGAGAAGGTAAGGCGATATTATTTGTAGCGCCCCGTGAAAAGCGCCTGTTGCAAGCGATAGAAAAATCGACCCGCCAGCCTATTGCTAAAATGGAGCTGCCCTCTGGCGTTGAAGTCTCTAGTAAACGTATAGAACAGTTTAAACAACAACTAACTGAAGCACTGGAAAATCAAAAATTGGATTTTTTCCATCAGGTGCTTTCCGAATATAGCATTGAAGCAGATCGCTCTGCGGAAGATATTGCCTGTGCACTGGCTTATCTATTACAAAAAGATAAACCGCTTGAAGTCAAAGATGAACCGAAACGAAAAAACCAGCGGGACAGCTTTGATAAACCGGAGCGCAACGACAACAGAAAATCTGCTCGCAAAAGAGAAGAAGGCAAGCGTAATAAAACCGATATCAATATGGTGCGCTACAGAATCGAAGTGGGCCGTGACGATGGTGTTACGCCCGGCAATATAGTGGGCGCTATTGCCAATGAAACCGGCATTGATGGCGACCATATAGGTCATATCAAACTACATGACAACCACTCAACGGTTGACCTGCCTGAAGGCATGCCAAAGGATATGCTTAACACACTGAAAAAAGTGCGTATCTGCAATAAAACGATTTTTATGGCCGAGGAAAGTACAGCAGACAAAGGTAGCAAAGCCAAACCGCCCAAAAAGAAAAAGGGCGCATCAAACGCTGGCGGCAAAGTTAAAGACAAAGTCGGTAAAGGCAAAAAAACCGATAGCACAGCAAAAGTGAAAAAACGGAAAGCGAAAAAGCCAGCCAAATAGAACGGCGACGATTTATTGCAAATCGTCGCTGCTTTCAAGCAATGCGGCAATGCCACCGGATAGCGACCACACCCCGTCAACGCCCTGTGACTGCATATAACTAACGGCCTTACTACTGCGCAAACCACTTTGACAGTACAACAAATACTGAGCATCACTATCCAGCGCCGAAGGTAGACCAGCTGCGATAAGGTCATCCACCGGAATAACTTCGCCACCAATATTAAAGGCCTGGTGCTCCACCTGCGAGCGCACATCAATTAAGCGAATACCAGGCTGGTTTATCCTTGCAATAAATTCCGCTGGCCCTAACCCGCGATCAACGGCATCAGGCCTGCTGCAAACGGGCTGATAATCTTTACGGAAATTGTCGGGGCCAGCGTCCCCCTGGCATAATAAACAGCCAGGCGACGTTTTCAAATTAAAGGTTTTAAATCGAAAATCCAGCGCATTAACCTGGGCCAACTGATTGGCAATAACACCCGGCAATCTGGCGATATACTTAATCGCCTCCAACGCTTGCAATACTCCCAGCATACCCGGTACAACACCCAACACACCCGCCTGGTTGCAATCCGGCACTTCGCTGACTTCAGGAAATAGACAACGAAAACACGCGCCACCGGGCACAAACATAGCCAGCTGCCCCGAAAAACCCAGCACACTGCTGTAAATCCAGGGCTTTTTATTGTCGTGACAAAGGTCGTTCAAAAGATATCGCGTATGAAAATTATCCGTACAGTCGATCACTAAATCATGGCACGCAATCAACTGGCCAGCATTATTCTCCGTTAAAGGCTGCTCTACCGCGTGAATAGTAATAGCACTATTGAGCTCCAATAAACGCGCTGCTGCCACGGTAGATTTTAACTGCCCAATATCCTGTTCAGTAAATAAAATCTGTCGCTGCAAATTTGACAAGCTAATACGGTCGCCATCAACCAGGGTTAAATGACCCACCCCCGCCGCCGCTAAATACTGCGCAGCGGGGCAACCAAGACCACCCACACCGACAATCAATACCTTTGATTGTTTTAGCGCCCGCTGACCGGCCACTGAAAAATCGCCTAACTGAATATGACGCTGATAGCGCTGCCACTCTGCGGCAGAAAATTCACCCTGGCTATCGAAGGCCGTCATAGTGGCCTGCCCTCAGCAATCGCCTGCATCAATCGCCGTGTTTTCGCCCTGGGATCTTTATCCAGCGTAATCGCAGTAATCATTGCAATACCTGAGACACCGGTGGCCGCTACAGCCTTGATATTATGCTCATCAATGCCCGCAATAGACACCAAAGGATAGTCGAGACTGCCAGCCCAATACTGTAAGCCTTCCAGCCCATGCGGCACCCATGGCATAGCTTTGGTGGTGGTTGCAAAGGTGGGGCCACAGGCGATATAGGATGGCTGAATCGCCCGAGCTCGAGCCACCTCAAAATGACTATGGCTGCTTAAACCCAAACGCAGTCCCGCCTGGCTAATTGCATTCAGGTCGGCGGTTAATAAGTCCTCTTGGCCCAGGTGCACACCATAGGCTTTTTTCTCAATCGCTAATTGCCAGTAATCATTAATAAATAAACGACAATCAAATGTTTTAGCGATGGCAACGGCCCGCTCTATTTCGTCCGCCAATGCCTGGCCGGTTAAATTTTTTACGCGTAATTGGGCTGTACTCACTCCAGTTGGCAGTAATTGCTCCAGCCAGTCAGCGCTATCTACCACAGGATATAAGCCCAGTTCTGGTCGTGCTGAATCAACACAGGGTAAAAAGTTTAAGGCTACCTGCTGATTCGCTACTGACGTTGAATAAGTGGGCCAATAAGCTGAAGGAAACCCGGATACAGCTACAGCTCCTTTTTCATCATTGACAGAACGAGCGTTAATCAAGCCCTGTTGAATCACCATTTTCGCAATCACCAGGGCATCTCTAACCTCATAGCCTAAGGCTAAGGCGCTGGCTATAGCCGATGCAAAAGCACAACCTGTGCCCCGGCTATGGAGTGTTTTTTCCCGGGGTTGTGATACATAAAAATTCAGCGCAGCGTTATAACAGTAATCACTAGCCTGCTCACCTTCCAAATGCCCACCTTTAAGTACCACCCAATGGGCACCACCCTCAGCCAAAGACTTTGCGGCTGCCTGCTGTGTTTCGGGGCCGGTAATCGTCTGGGATAAGATCTGCTCTGCTTCTGGAATATTAGGGGTAAGCACTGTACACAGTGGCAGCAATTTCTCCCGCAAAAGCGACAGTGCACTTTTATCGAAAGTATCACCATCACTGGAGGTTGCTAGCACAGGATCGTAAACAATCGGGATGGATAGCGCAGATAATTTATCGACTAAAAGCTGAACCTGCTCGGCATTAACCAATAAACCAATTTTTATCAGCTGTGGCTTTAACGCCAGCGCCGCATCAATTTGCTGCTCAAGTTTATCGATAGCAACCGGATTAATAGAAAATAGTTGCTGATTATTTTGCGCAGTAATAGCCGTGATCGCCGTAGCCGCATGAACACCCAAAGCTTCACAGGTTTTGACATCTTGCTGGATACCCGCAAGGCCGGAACTATCACTGCCGGCAATACATAGCACCACCGGCTTGCTGGCTCGCCTGGCTATATAAGAATGTGTTTTCACAGGCGACATTAACTTTGGTGCCAAAATGGCGTACCGATAGTCGGCGTGCTGGGCTGGGCCAAATCACGTTCAGGCATTAAGCCCGCTTCGTAAGCTGCCCGGCCTGCTTTAAGGGCATGATTAAAACCCGTAGCCATGGTTACCGGGTCAGGAGATTGGGCGATAGCGGTATTTAGTAATACCGCATCGTAACCCATTTCCATAGCCTCAGCAGAATGGGAGGGTGCGCCAATGCCAGCATCAACCACCAGGGTAATATCCGGCAAGCGCTGACGTAAATTTTTTAAGGCATAGGGGTTAATTAAGCCTTTACCGGTACCGATTGGCGCACCCCAGGGCATCAAAATACGACAGCCGGCTTCTACCAACTTTTCACAAAGCACCAAATCATCGGTGCAATAGGGGAACACTTCAAAGCCCTGGGCAATTAATTCTTTTGTGGCTTCCAATAAGGCAAAGGGGTCGGGCTGCAAACTATATTCGTCCCCTATTACTTCCAGCTTAATCCACGGGGTATCAAATACTTCGCGGGCCATTTGTGCCGTGGTAATAGCTTCTTTGACAGAGTGGCAACCGGCGGTATTGGGTAAAATATGAATATCCAGGTCGCGCAAACTTTGCCAAAAAATATTGCCCCCATCCTGTTCCTGCGATTGCCGCCGCAATGATACGGTCACCACATCAGCGCCGGAGGCCGCAATGGCATCCACCATAATTTGTGGCGATGGATACAGTGCCGAGCCAATAAACAGGCGGCTATTGATTTCTTTATCAGCCAAGGTCCACATCGTTATCCCCCTTGCATTGGCACCAATAATTCAACACGGTCACCCTGCTGCAATAATAATTGGTCGTACTCTGTTTTGGGTACAAAGTTTTCATTAACAGCAATGGCAAAATTGTCTGGCTTATCGGATAAACCGGCAATCATCTGCTGGATGGATTGCTCAGGGACAATCTCCGTCACCTGATCATTTAAAAAAATCGTAATCACGATTAACTTACCCGCCCTTCATTATAAATCGATGGAAACTGCGACTCGGCAATGGTTTGGGTTTGCACATAACGAAGCACTTCTTCAGCCAGTGCTGGCGCTAATAACCAACCGTGACGAAACAAGCCATTGACCCTGATCAAACCATCGGCCGTACTGATTAACGGCAAGTTATCCATCAGTGCCGGCCGACAATTGGTTTTGGTTTCAGTAATGCGCGCTTCGGCAAAGCCCGGATGAATGGCATATAAGGCCGATAATAATTCCAGCGCCGAGCGCACACTAATAGCGCTGTTATCATCGCTCTCTATTTGAGTGGCACCCAAAATATACTGCTGGTCTTTTTGTGGCACCAAATACAAACGATAACGAGGGTGCATCAAACGCACCATCCGGCTAATAGTCACTTCAGGAGCATGTACCCACAATAACTCTCCCCGCACACCGCGCAGTTTTTCAATATCCTGTTTCGCACCCAGACCCCGGCAATCAATCACCAGGTCAAAATGGAATTGCTGATCGGCTGTATGCAACTGTTGCGGCCCTATTTTTTCTATCGCGGTATTGGCATACCAGTTGGCGCCGCCAGCCATTAACTGCTCGGCCAGCTTGCGCATAATTTCTCGCGGATATAGCCAGCCCTCATCAGCCAGCTGGGTCGCCTGTTGGAATTGCGTCGCCAGATCAGGCTCACAGTCTGCCAGGGCAGTCTGGTTCAATAGACGCACAGAAGAATCGTCGGGGATTTTTCGCTGCAGGGTTAAATTAAACCGTTGTAAGTCTGCCTGGTCTTGTTGATGGGCTACTACCAAACTGCCGCGCTGAAAAAAACAATCTTCAGCATCCAGTGACGCCACCAGCTCAGGCCAAAGCGATAAACCCCGCTGGCCCAATTGGTAAATCAAGCTCTCTGCTGACTCAAGTTCACTGTAGGGCGCTAACATACCGGCAGCGGTATAGGCGGCAGCCCCGCCAAAATCCGCCGGGTCTTTATCGAACAGACTGACCTGGTGGCCAGCACGTTGCAGCTGCCACGCCAGCAGCCGCCCCATAATACCGGCGCCGGCAATACCAATCTGTAAACCTGTTTGCGTCACCATGGGCGTCACTACACTTCTTTATAAAGCTCGCTGCCTTCAGAGCGAAACTTTTCCGACATTTCGTTCATACCTTCAGCCGCTTCTTTTTCTGCCTCTTGCTGGGCCGCGTAATCACGGACCTCTTGAGTGATTTTCATCGAGCAGAATTTGGGGCCACACATCGAACAAAAATGCGCGACTTTGGCGGACTCTTTAGGCAGGGTTTCATCGTGGAATTCCCGCGCGCGATCCGGGTCGAGACTCAGGTTAAACTGGTCTTCCCAACGGAATTCAAAGCGCGCCTTGGACAAAGCGTTATCGCGTATTTGAGAAGAGGGATGCCCCTTGGCCAAATCCGCTGAGTGGGCGGCAATCTTATAGGTGATAATACCTTCTTTAACATCATCGCGATTAGGCAGTCCCAAATGCTCTTTGGGAGTTACATAACAGAGCATGGCACAGCCATACCAACCAATCATAGCGGCGCCAATACCCGAGGAAAAATGATCATAGCCCGGCGATATATCGGTCACCAGTGGCCCCAAAGTATAGAACGGCGCTTCATGGCAGTGTTTTAACTGCTCGTCCATATTTTCTTTCACCATATGCATGGGCACATGACCGGGGCCTTCGATAAAGACCTGAACATCATGCTCCCAGGCAATCTTGGTTAATTCACCCAGCGTACGCAGTTCTGAAAATTGCGCTTCATCGTTGGCATCGGCAATACAACCCGGACGCAAACCATCACCCAGCGAGAAAGTCACATCATAGGCTTTAAGAATTTCACAGATATCTTCAAAGTGGGTGTAGAGGAAATTTTCTTTGTGGTGAGCCAAGCACCACTTCGCCATAATGGAACCACCGCGGGAAACGATACCGGTAACGCGCTTGGCAGTCATGGGCACATAGGGCAACAGTACGCCGGCATGAATAGTAAAATAATCCACCCCTTGTTCCGCCTGTTCAATCAGCGTATCGCGGAAAATTTCCCAGGTTAAATCCTCGGCCACACCATCCACTTTTTCCAGTGCCTGGTAAATGGGTACTGTACCAATAGGCACGGGCGAATTACGTACAATCCACTCACGGGTTTCATGAATATTTTTGCCGGTGGATAAATCCATTACGGTATCGCCACCCCAGCGGGTTGACCACACCATTTTCTCTACCTCTTCTTCAATGGAAGAAGTCACTGCACTGTTGCCAATGTTGGCATTAATTTTTACCAGGAAGTTACGGCCAATAATCATTGGCTCGGATTCAGGGTGGTTAATATTGGCAGGAATAACGGCACGGCCTGCGGCCACTTCACTGCGAACAAATTCCGGGGTAATAAATTTGGGGGTATTGGCGCCAAAATTCATCCCGGGGTGCTGGTCTTTAGCGGCCTCTTCTACCGCTTTTTCTTCCAGCGCCAGGTTTTCCCGAATGGCAATATATTCCATTTCCGGTGTAATAATTCCCTGGCGGGCATAGTGTAACTGAGTAACATTTTTGCCGGGCAAGGCGCGGCGTGGCTTGCTGATATGATCGAAGCGCAAGGTCTCAAGAGTAATATTCTGGTCGCGAAGACGGGTATATTCCGAGGTAAAACGATCCAGCTCTACGGTGTCGTTGCGCTCGGCAACCCAGCCGGCCCGCATAGGGTCAAGGCCTGTACGCACATCAATCGATACCGAGGGGTCGGTATAAACACCGGAGGTATCATAGATACGCACCGATGGATTATCTTCCAGCGATCCATCTTGCAGATGGGTGGGTGACAGACTGACTTCCCGCATCGCTACCCGTACGTCCGGACGACTACCCTCGATATAAATCTTTTCAGAATTGGGGAAAGGTTGAGTCGATAGCTCATCAACTTTAGCTGTTTCACTAAGCTTTTGAATGTTACTGGTAGACTTGGACATTGAGTGGTCACTCCATCATGGCAAACAATTAAGGAGCGGCCTGGCGGAGCGACAAGAGGCATTAACAACTGCCTGCATGACTACTTGTTTCCTACGCAGGTATTAACCTGTTCAGGTACTACGGGTTTGGCTTAAACCATCTCAGCTTATTCCAGAGCTAACTCCGGGCAAAGCACCCCGACAAGACGCGATAATTAGTGCAGAAGATTCTACGGAATTTACTTGAAGATAACAATCAGGCAATGGGTTGGATTTTTTGGGCATAGTGGCGCCTGTTGAGAGTCAGCCCAGCAAGGGCGCCACGGGACGGGCCCTATGCCAAGCACTTAAGGCTTATGATAGAATCCGCAGCCTAAACCACCCGGCCAGAAATCAACCACCCAATGAGCGATAAAGACTCCATTTACTCACAGCCCTTAGACTCTATTACCAACTTTAGCTTTGATAAAAAAGTGGTGCAGGTCTTCCCGGATATGATCCAACGCTCGGTGCCAGGCTATGGCACCATTATCGCTATGACCGGGGTACTGGCAGAGCGCTATGCCCAGGCCCATAGCCATTGTTATGACCTGGGCAGCTCATTGGGGGCTTCTACCCTGTCGATGCGACAGCAGCTCGATGGGCGCGACTGTAAAATTATCGCCGTGGATAACTCCGCCGCCATGCAGCAACAGTGTCAGCAGATTATTGACCAGGATACTGCCAATACCCCTGTTGAGTTGGTAGAAGCCAATATCCAGGACGTTGACATCGAAAACGCCTCAGTCGTGGTGTTAAATTTCACTTTACAATTTATTAGCAAGGATGAACGGGAAGCTTTATTGCAAAAAATTTATAACGGCATGCTCGACGGCGGTATTTTAGTCTTGTCTGAAAAATTTTGTTTTGATGACCCACACCTGCAAGAACTGAATACGGATTTACACCATAGCTTTAAGCGCGCCAACGGTTATAGCGATATGGAAATCAGCCAGAAACGTACCGCTCTGGAAAAGGTGTTACTCCCCGAAACCATGGTCACCCACCAGCAGCGTTTAAAAACAGTCGGCTTTAATAATGTGGATGTGTGGTTTCAGTGTTTTAATTTTGCGTCGTTGGTCGCCATCAAATAATGATTGATTACCAGCCCTTTATTGAACAACTTAACAGCGACGATGATAACCGCGAAGCCCTGGCACAATGGCTTGAGCAAATGCCGGCCCAAATCGCCAAGGGCTTAGATGAAAAACGCTATGGCGACTTACCGCGCTGGAAATCGGTATTAGCACAGTTACCCGACTGGCCGACAGCCGCTTACGATTTAAACCAGACCGCTATTCAACTCACCAATGAAAATGCTCTAACGGCTGAACAGCACAGCGACTTCAAACAACAGTTACAGGGCCTGCACCCCTGGCGCAAAGGCCCCTTTAATCTATTTGATGTAGAGATTGATACCGAGTGGCGCTCCGATTGGAAATGGGATCGTTTAAAAGATCATATCGAACCCTTGCAGGGCAAAAAGGTATTGGATATCGGCTGTGGCAGTGGCTACCACTGCTGGCGTATGCGCGGCGCAGGTGCAGATCTGGTGATAGGTATTGATCCCACCCCTTTATTTATTGTGCAGTTTTTTACCCTGCAAAAATATATTCAGGATCATCGCGTCACCGTATTGCCAATGGGCATTGAACACCTACCGGAAAAGCTAAGGTTCTTTGATAGTGTTTTTTCCATGGGTGTGCTGTATCACCGCCGCTCACCCTTTGACCACTTGATGGAACTGCGTGATAGTTTAACCAGTGGCGGCGAACTGGTATTAGAAACCCTGGTCATTGAAGGAGATGAAGGCGAAGTACTGGTGCCCGAAGGCCGCTATGCACGGATGGGCAATGTCTGGTTTTTACCCAGCTGCCCCACCATGATGCGATGGCTAAAAAAGGTCGGCTTTAAGGATATTAAGCTAGTCAATGTAACAGACACCACTATCGAGGAGCAGCGCAGCACAGAGTGGATGACTTTCCATTCACTGGAGCAGTTTTTAGACCCTGAAAATCACAGTAAAACCATTGAAGGTTACCCCGCCCCGCGCAGAGCCATTTTTACCGCTAAAGCCCCTTGAAGCCGCCAATCCTGTGAGTACCAACAGTTTGCTTCCAACCTGAATAAATAGAGGTTTACAAAGCCAGGGCAATCACTTTAAAACTTTTATTACTGGCAACCGTCTCAACGCTGGAAAATAACGGCGCGGCTTTTTTTTCCAGGGGAATAAAACTGTTAACCACAAACAAGCCTCGCCCGCCCGGTGCTAACAAACGTTTGCAAGTCTGCAAAAAACGACGGGTAAGATCACCTTCAATATCAAACCCTTGATGAAAAGGCGGGTTACAAATAATCAAATCCGCTTGCTTTGAAATAGCTTCTGCACAGTTATCAATCAGCACTTCACCACTAAGCTTATGTTTGGCAAAGTTCTGCTTACAGGCATTAATCGCCGTAATATTATTGTCCGTGGCCAGATAATCAGCCGATAAAAACTGATGCGCCATGACGGATAAAAACCCATAGCCACAGCCTAAATCAATAACCTGCTCGGGCAATGTTTCAAATATTCCCAGATAATTGGCTAAGGTATCGATTAAAAAAACACTACCCTGATCAACCTTATTCCAGCCAAATATACCCGGCTTGCTAATAAAAGACAGGTCGCCAGCAACCACCGTGGAAAATTCGGTATAGTTTTTATCGTCCAGTGGGTCAGCAGCAATAGCTTCGCGAGTCAGTGTTGCTAACAGGGTGCTTTGGGGGCCGCGCTGTTTATCTGCAGGGCAGCCTAATAAGGCCGCAGCCTTGCTTACGTAGGTTTTAATGCCTTCGTTTTTATAACCTGCCAGCAGCAACTCACCCTGCGGTTTTAAATACCGGGCAGCAGCATTAATAATATGATGGACAACGGCTTTTTCTTTAGAAACGCGATAGTAGATAACATCAAAGCTGCTCAGCTCGAAACCGGAAAAATCATAATCTGATAAGGCCGCCTTAAAACCTTTTTTTTGCAGTGCCAAATACACATCATAGCGGTTACTTATCACCTGCAAATTTTTCGCCGGGGTTATACTGGCAATATCCTGCTCAGTGATATTTTCATCCACCAGCCAGAGTGCTTGCCCATTCCCCTGCTGCTGCAATGCCGGTTGCAATAACTGCCACGCTAAATCCTTCATAGGCTGGCCACCTCTTCAGGTGTCAAGGCGCGATATTCACCCGGCATCAAATCTTCATCCAGTACAATATGACCTATGCGTTCACGGTGAAGCATTTCAACTTTATTACCTACCGCCGCCAACATACGTTTTACTTGATGGTATTTTCCTTCACTGATCGTAAGCCTTGCCGTTTGCACATCAACCACTTCCATTTGAGCAGGTTTTGTGGGGCGTTTTTCATTATCCAAATGAATACCCTGCTCAATTTTTACGACCGCTTCATCGGTAATAGGGTCTGCAGTTTCCAGTAGATACGTTTTTTGGCAATCGCGGTTTGGGGAAGTTACTCGATGAGACCACTGCCCGTCGTCGGTCAGTAATAGCAAGCCGGTGGTATCAATATCCAGCCGCCCGGCGATATGTAATTGGTCGAGATTATCTTCGTCGAATAATTCCAGCACCGTAAGATGCTCACGGTCTTTAGTGGCAGAGACGTAACCCAGGGGTTTGTGCAGCATAAAATATCTTGCGGTGGCAGCACGCAGCACTTCACCATCAATGGCCACCTCTGCACTTTCTTCAACATGGGTGCGAGGGTCAGTCACCCTGGCACCATCAACGGTCACCCTATTGAATTTCAGTATCTTCTTGGATTCGGCTCGAGAAAGATCGGTAACCGCCGTTAAGTATTTATCCAGGCGCATAGTGTTTTTGCTTTACTTCGCAGAGAATGAATAGAGTGCAACCATATTAAAAGATCGCTAACTGAGTTTCATCTTTAATTGTTTTGGCCAGAGGCTGCCACCCCGGTAAGCCATCCAATAACTGATGAAACATAGCGGCCTGTTCTGGCGCGCCAATATTATCCGGCGTATGGATAAAAACGATTGGCTGAATGCCCTGCTGTTGCCATTCGGCTATCTTGTTAACCCAGGGCAGCAAATATTGCTGATTATGATGAAAATCAGCTCCGCCAACAAAGCGGATAATAGGGTGCTTTGCTGTAGGGATAGCATGCACAGGCAAACGAGGTTTTTTACGGTGCGCGTCTTTTTCCTGCTCAGTAATCGCCGGGCGGCTAAACAGGGCACGGCTATCAAAGCACACTCTATCTACCTGAAATTTATGCAGGGTCTGATTCAGAGTCTTTTCCTCATCACCACGATTAAAAAAATCACGATGCCTGACTTCAACCGCAAAACTATAGTCACTGGGTAGCTCTTTTAGGAAACGCTGTAGATCAGGCAACTGCTCGGGAGCAAAACTATCCGGCAACTGAATCATAAACGCCCCCAGATTATCTCCCAGGGGCTCAAGCCGCTTAAGAAACTCAGACAATTCAACACCGCAGTAGCGCAAATAATTTTCGTGGGTGATTTTTCTGGGTAGTTTAAAACAAAAACGAAAGTCAGGCTGGGCCTGTGATTTCCAGCTGGCTACAGTGCTTTGCGTAGGCAGTGCGTAAAAGGTGGTATTGCCTTCAACACTATTGAAGACTGATGAATAGTGCTGAAGAAAATTTTTACTATTAGCGCCCGCAGGAAACAAGCTCCCTATCCATTGCCGGTTCGACCACATGGGTAAACCCAGGCTGTAGAGAGATGACTGCGGGGTGGAGGACATTAATGCTCTCTGGTTGCCCTGAATTGCACATCAGGCCAACGCTCTTCCATCAATTGCAGGTTAACGCGAGTTGGCGCTAAGTAAGTAAGGTGACCGCCGCCATCTATCGCCAAATTTTCTGCCGCTTTCCTTTTAAATTCGCTCAGCATTTTCTCGTCGTCGCATTCAATCCAGCGGGCGGTATACACACTGACCGGCTCATAGATCGCTTCAACTTTATACTCATCTTTTAAACGGTAGGCGACCACTTCATATTGCAGCTGACCAACCGCACCCACAATTAAGTTGGAATTGCTGACCGGCATAAAGACCTGTGTAGACCCTTCTTCCGATAACTGCTGTAAACCTTTTTGCAAAGCCTTGGCTTTTAGCGGATCTTTAAGACGAATTAAGCGAAACATTTCCGGTGCAAAATGCGGGATACCGGTGAACTTTAACTCTTCACCCTCGGAGAAAGTGTCACCAATCTGAATGGTGCCATGGTTATGCAAGCCGATAATATCACCAGAGCGTGCCACCTCCACCGCTTCTCGCTCACCGGCTTTAAAGGTCACTGCGTCGGCAATTTTTACGTCTTTGGCAATACGCACATGTTTCATTTTCATACCCTTGGTATAAGTACCAGAGCAAATACGCATAAAGGCAATACGGTCGCGGTGCTTGGGGTCCATATTGGCTTGAATCTTAAATACAAAGCCACTGAATTTTTCTTCGTCGGGGGCAACTTCCCGGCTGGCCGTTTCCCTTGCCAATGGCGACGGAGCCCACTCCACAAAACCATCCAGCATTTCACGTACACCAAAATTGGACAAGGCCGTACCAAAAAACACTGGCGTTAAGGTACCGGCTAAATAAGCGTCCAGATCGAACTCATGGCTAGCGCCACGTACCAACTCTATCTCTTCGGCAAAATCTTCGTAATAAACACCCAGCAGCTTTTTGGCTTCGTCACTCTCAAGACCCTGTATTTGAATATCATCGGCAATAACATTGCTTTGGCCTTGCTGGAATACATGAATAATATCGGTATAGAGGTTATAGACTCCTTTAAACTCTTTACCCATACCTATCGGCCAGTTGATGGGCGCCCCTTGAATGGACAGCACCTTTTCAATTTCATCTAACAGGTCAATAGGGTCGCGAATATCGCGGTCCATTTTGTTCACAAAGCTAAGGATAGGGGTATCACGCAGGCGACAGACATCCATTAATTTAATGGTGCGGGCCTCGACACCCTTGGCGCCGTCAACCACCATCAGGGCAGAATCTACGGCGGTTAAGGTACGATAGGTATCTTCAGAGAAATCTTCGTGCCCCGGGGTATCCAGCAGGTTGACGGTGCGCTCTTTATAAGGGAATTGCATCACCGATGATGTTACCGAGATACCCCGCTCCTGCTCCATGCCCATCCAGTCTGAGGTGGCATGGCGGTCAGACTTTTTGCCCTTTACGGTACCTGCCACCTGAATAAGCTGGCCCAATAACAGTAGCTTCTCGGTAATGGTGGTTTTACCGGCATCCGGGTGCGAGATGATAGCGAACGTGCGTCGTTTATTGACTTCATTAATAAAATTGGCTTCAGCCATGTATCTAAATTCCCAACTTGTACAAAGATTTGCACAAGAATAAAGTTAACTCTAAGCCCTGATTATCAAGTAGTTTACCAAGGCCTGCAGCCAGCAAAGCCTCCCGTATTTGTAATCAATCCAGAGCGATTAAATTGTGGCGTATTATACGCCCGTGCCTGCCAAAGGCACGTTTTGTAAATGTTTTTCAATTACCTCAATCATATCCTTCGTAAGAGGTAAATTTGTCTTCTCACGATGCCAGACTTCGTGAAAGGCTAAAACCGTTTCACGCGCCGTATCCAATACTAGCTTTTCTGGCAGCATGGCTTTAGCGGCCAAGTGCGACAACTCATCCAACGTAAATTCACTAAACTTCTTAGTGCGGCTGACTTTCAGCGATGCACTATCATCAGGAATATAAGCAATAGTTGAAACAAAATCATAAGCTGGCGCTATTGAGGCAGTTTGCTTATCGTTATATATCACCGACCAGTTCTTAAGATGCATATCCGCATTGCCGATCAGCGTGTTAAACACCAAGCGACGGATAAACTCAACCACATCACCCTCATGCCCTTCCAGGCCTATAACTTGAGCGATATTACGCATACTGGCTTTCTTGTATTTGGCTTCCGGGTATACCCCAAAGACCTGCGCAAAGTCTTCCATGTGAATAGCCTGCCCATCAGCACTGCGATCAAAACGCTTAATCGCAAAAGCACTATCCCCAAATCGTCCAATACCTTCCGGGATACCCCCGATCTGGTCGATAGAAAGTAGCTGCGTCTCTGGTACATCCATACCCAGCATCCGCGCTAATTCCATCATGGCAAATTCATTTTCTGGTACGGCTTCAAAGCGTGACGATGGCAATTTCACAATCCAGGAGCCACCTGTTCCAGAGGCTGGGATGGTCAAACCTGCCGCCTGCTGCACCGCTGAAAACTTCAACTGCACCCCAGCCAGTGAAAACCGCATTGGCTGTTCTAATGGCTCCCCCTCTTCCACCTCTTCATGCACATTCGGTGGCAGGGTCTCACCTTCGGCAGGTACGACAGTTATCGCACCGGGCAAGTCCTGCCCGAGCACCCACAGTAAAAAAAACTCGCGCGCCGGATTAACATTCGCGCGTTCCGCCAGATAATGACGCATCGTTTCTTCTGGCAATAAGTTCGAGAAAAACGGCGTAAGCTTAGTTTGTGTCGGCTTAAAATCCGTAATCAAACCACCCAAAGAGTCCTTAAACCCCAAACTTAAAACAGGTCGCGCTTCATCGCTGATATAGTCATCCGTAAACGCAAATAATGTTCTGTCATGCCCAACGTTGGTAATCGTCCCTATCAGCTGGCCATAGAGCAGAACATTCAATGTCGAAACACTACTCATCCGCGTCACCATCCAGACTATAAACAGGCGATACCGCTTCCAAATCATCTCCGCCCACAGCAGAGCGCATAATCGACTTAATAGCCGGCATAGACTTCTTAGGTGCTAAAAACAGCTCCAAATCCAACACACGGGCCAAAGCAATCAAGCTGGATATACGCAGATCAACACCACCCGCCTCAATCTTAGAGATATGGCTTTGGGGCACACCAGAGCGCGCACTCAACTCCCGTTGGCTAAGCCCCTTACGCGCCCGCGCCTCTCGTAGCGCTTCCAGTATTTGATCATTGTTATAAGTCATTCTTGATATTCTTTTCTATATCTAAGTTTACACAATATCTGCAAAAACATATCACAACATACCAAACAGCACAACAATGATATATAAAAACATATCATAAAGACTAGTTTATGCGACCATCAAAACACGGCGATTTAGCTTGTATACGATCATAGATTTCCTGCCGGTGGATCCCTGCCTCTTTGGGGCTTTAAACCCCAGCCGGACCTGGCATCCCTGAACGTCTAAAGCGGTTAATCTAATATCATCACCTAATGTAATAATTTGGCCAATTTTTCTGGTGAGTATTAGCATCTGTGTTTCCCTTTTGTTTAGAATGGATAGTGAAGAAATTTTATCCGCCACAGCGCAACAACTGAACCTGCCCTACTTAGAGTGCAATCTTATTAGTGGGAGACTTATCCATCCTATGGGGACACGAACAAGCCCCACAATACGCTTATAGTAAGAGCGAACATCACTACCCAAAAGGACTTAGCTAATGATCAGCTTCGAGACGGCCCTCCAATTTTTTATTGTTAATAGCAGCCTCTGCCTAATACCCTGCGCAGAGATGATTATTGTTATCACCCAGTCATCAACGCAGGGCTGGAAAGCGGGTATGACTTTTGTAGCAGGTACCTGTTTGGCGTTAACCGTTCAGGTGATGCTGATGGCTTTTGGGGTGTCTGCTATTATTCAAACATCCGAGTGGATTTTTAATGGTTTGAAAATTGTTGGCGTTTGCTATCTGTTTTTTCTAGCCTGGCAAATGTTCTCTCGCCCCATTGCATTAACAACGCAAGGCGTACAACCGTTCAAATCACGGGCAACATTATTTCGTGAAGGTATGGTGCTTAACTTTTCTACCCCAATGACGCCGCTTTTTTTGCTGTTTCTGATCCCAAGTTTTATTGATACTGAAAGAGGCAATATTATGCTGCAGTCATTTCAGTTAGGTGGCGTTATCATTCTGGCGATCCTCTCTATGTACACGGCGTACTGCATTGCGGCAGATAGAGCTGGCGCGCTTATTTTACAATCGGAAAGGTTTCAGGGCTATTTACAACGGGGAGCGGCATCAACGATTGCTGGCTTTGCGATTTATTTGGCGTTGGCGCAGCAATCGTTATGAGGGAAGTATGTTTAGCTTTCAGAACCTAGTCATTTTTTACCAGCATTTCATCTGACAGGAAAAAGTGGCCATTCAGTTTTCTCATTTTCTTTTCTGAAAAATCTGCGGGGGTATATTCATTAGAGGACTTTTCATCCGTCAGCAAGCCCAGGCACTGGTAAGCCTCAGCAACCAGCTCACTACAGAAAATTGCAGACAGATCTTTATGGTTATGGCCAAAGGGACCGTCATTGGCAGACTTTAGCAATTGCACCTTCTCGTGCTTATAGCTTTTGCTACGCAACTGCTTTCTCAGTTCCATCAGTTTTAATAGAGTACCGGTAGGTAAAGAAGCCCCTTTTAATTGCCTTACTGCAATATCACCACTGTATTTATGTACCCGATCACTCAACGGTACCAACTGCACCCCCATGCGTGGAGGACTGGATTCCAAATTGTCTATATTACTTGGCATAGTACATTCCCATATGGTTAGAAAGTCATATTCGGGAATTCGCATTACCATGCCAACATGTGAAAACTTGCTCAAGGTGCCATATTTAATAACATCACTAAAAGCACCTCTGGCAGAATATAAAACCAGATCTCCTGTTTTAAGCTCATTACGTATGATTGAATAGCTAATCATCACTCACTCCTGATACCGAGTTAAAGAACAGCATAGCTACTGAGCATCTTTTTTAGCTTCCCCACACGGTCAATCTTATACGGGAAAACATCATAAGATTCGACAGTTACTACCCCAGCCAAAAAGAGCAGTCATATTTACTAAAAACACAGGAAATAACCAGAGCAAAAGCGTCTAAATTATTTAACATTCTTGACGGCGATATAAGCCCTTGCGACACTAGGTCGCACCCTTTTTTCACTGGTTAGGTTATACTCCCCCGCGTCATTAACACCCACTTAACCCATCCCGATGAAGACAAGACCTTTACAGCTTACCGCCTCCATTGCCAATCTCAGGCGTCTGGCAATGATCCGCCTGATTCTGGTGTTCGCACTGCTAACGGCGCTGACTTATATTTATCTGGGGCCTACTCCCGAAGATATTGATAGCGCTCACCTGAGCATTTTGGCTTTTATGGCGCTGGTAAATATATTGACCTATTGGCGCTTACAACAACCCTGGCCAGTTACTGATGCAGAGTATTTTTTTCAGCTATTGGTTGATCTGGGAAATTTCACCTGGCTGCTTTATGTTAGTGGCGGCGCCACCAACCCGTTTGTTTCTTATTATTTAGTACCACTGACTATTTCAGCTGCTGTATTGCCCTGGCGCTATACCTGGATAGTGGCCGGATTGTCGCTAAGCGCCTACACCTTACTACTGTTTTTTTACCAGCCATTGCCTCTTTTACAGCCGGCCATGGACCACAGCCAACATGGCAGCGCATTAAATGCACATATCATTGGTATGTGGATTACCTTTGCATTAAGTACCGGCCTGATTACGTATTTTGTGGTGAAGATGGCTAATGCGTTAAGGCAGCAGGAAATCACCCAGGCGTCTAACAGGGAAAATGAGTTGCGCGATGAACAAATTCTTGCGGTGGCCACACTGGCTGCCGGCACAGCCCATGAGCTGGGTACACCACTGGCCACAATGACGGTGTTAGTCGAAGAGCTGCAACAGGAATATCAACAGCAAAAAGAGTTGGGGGAAGATTTAACACTGCTGAATACTCAGTTAAGTAGCTGTAAAAAAATTCTTCAGGGGCTGGTATCTACAGCTGAAGCGCACAACCATGGACAGCGCCAGGCTGTAATATGTACAGAGTATGTACAACAGCTGTTAAGCCACTGGCAGGTATTGCGTCCCGATGCGACCTATCAATTCTCGGCCAGTGACAGTAGTCAATTGCTGACTCTTGAAGTAGACACTACGCTGGACCAGGCCATTAATAATTTATTAAATAATGCCGCTGACGCTAAAGCGGATAATATCGAAGTCTCCGTAGGCAGTGATGATAAGCAGTTGATATTAACTATTCGTGACCACGGGGAAGGTATACCACCCGATCTGGCGGAGCAATTGGGCAAACCGTTTATTAGCACCAAAGGCAAAGGGCTGGGGCTGGGATTATTTCTTAGTCATGCAACCATCAGCCGCTATAACGGTAGTATTACGCTGCGTAATCATGTCGATGGCGGTACACTGGCCACTATTATTTTACCCGCTAAACCAGCACAGGCTTTGTAATCATGGAGCGCTTTTTACTCGTCGATGACGATGACGTTTTTACTCAAGTACTGGCCCGCGCTTTGCATCGCCGCGGGCTGGAATGCGTCTGCGCACACAATTCTGCCGAGGCTTTACAACTGGCACAGCAAGAGAGCTTTAGTAAAGCCATTATTGATTTAAAAATGGAAGGCCCTTCTGGTTTAACCTTGATACCCACACTAAAACAACAGCAACCCGATATAGATATTGTGATGCTAACGGGTTACTCCAGTGTGGCAACGGCGGTGGAAGCCGTTAAGCTAGGGGCTATCAATTATTTGTGCAAGCCCGCCAATACCGATGATATTCTGGCGGCCTTTGAGAATATTGAAGGGGATATTAAGGCAGAAATTCCTGAGCAAAGACCCTCTGTTGACCGATTAGAATGGGAACATATCCAGAAAGTGCTGGCAGAATACGATGGCAATATTTCTGCTACAGCCCGAGCATTGGGTATGCATCGGCGAACCTTGCAGCGAAAGTTGAATAAACGCCCGGTAAAAGAGTAAGAACTAGCTCGCCACTACTTTGTTGCGACCACCACCCTTGGCTTGGTACAAGGCTTTATCCGCCGATTCAATCAACTCACGCCAATTCTCCTCGCAGCTTGCGGCAACCCCTATGCTAATTGTCAGGCATTCAAAGGGGCTTTCTTTATGGGGCAAAGCCATGGTTTCAACCGCCTCCCTGACACGCTCAGCAGCAACAATAGCATCATCCTTATTAGTCTCAGGCATCAGCAACAGAATTTCTTCACCGCCGTAGCGATAGACCCGGTCACTTTCCCGCATACTGTCCTTGATCGTATCAGCCAAAGCGCGCAGGGCATTGTCCCCTCGCTGATGGCCGTAATAGTCGTTGTATTTTTTAAAGAAATCGACGTCCATCAGCGCGATGGCATAGCCTTTTTTATAGCGCCTGGCGGAAGCTTCGGTAAAGTTTAACTCCACCTCCATAGCCCGACGATTACCAATTTTCATCAATGCATCTTCGTTGGAGAGTAAATGCAGCTCATGATTTTCTGTCTCTAATTGGCTTTGCCGTTCAATCAGGTGAACGTAGGCATCGACCATATCGGTTTGGGTCACCAGGCCGACTAATTGCTCGTGTTCGTTAATCACCAACAAGTGCCGCAATTTGCGACTGCGCGCTAAAACCAGCGCATCATATAAAGAGGTGGTCTGCTGCACACAGACAGGGTCTTTGGTCATCACTTCAGCTACGGCGACATCAGCAACATCCCGGTTAATCAATGCCTCGGAAAATAATCGAACGATATCTCGCTCGGTGATAATACCTTTAGGGAAACCACTTTCACTAACGAGAACGCATGAACATTGTTTCTCGCACATAATGGCCACTGCATCTGCCAGACAATCAGCGGGGGAAACACCCGCTACAATGTCTGTCATTAATTCGCCAATGATCATAAAACTTCCACCACTTTTATTGATACAACCATTCAGGAGTCATTATTCAACCATTTTATTTTGTTGAATAATTCTTGGCTCAGCAGCGGCTTCAAAGGTTTTACCATCGCTGGATTTAATCGCCTGGGTCACGCCACTAAAGGACCGAAGGTACAGTTTATGCCCCCGTTTCTTTAATGAATTTTGCACTGGGCCAGGTAGACTTTTTTCTGTCATTGTCACTTGCGGGCGCCACTGGTTATGGACGCGGGGCGTTGTCAGCGCCTGCTCTACTGTCATGCCCAGGTCTAACATATTCATGATGCCTTGCAATACCTGGGTAATGATCGTCGGGCCACCCGCCGCACCAATACTGATAACAGGCTGGCCATCTTTGACCACAATGGTTGGGCTCATACTCGATAAGGGGCGCTTGCCCGGTTGTACGCTGTTTGCCTCGCTGCCCACCAAACCATAAGCGTTAGGTACGCCGGGCTGAATGGAAAAGTCATCCATTTGGTTATTCATTAATACGCCGGTGCCGGGTATCACCACTTTCGAACCAAAGGGTGTATTTAAAGTAGTGGTAATAGCTACCCAGTTACCCCATTGGTCGGCGGCGGAAATATGGGTCGTGTGTTTGCCAAAAAAATCAATCTCGGCGTTGGGTGGATTGCCATGGCTAATATCAATATTGGCTTGTTTAAAGTCGATTTTTTTTGCCAATTGGTCCGCATAGCTTTGTGCAATTAAACCTTTGGGCACTTTGACAAAATCAGGGTCGCCTAAAAATTGAGCGCGATCAGCAAAAGCGGCACGCATGCTTTCGGCCAATAAATAATATCGATCTGCTTCACTTAAGACGGCGATATCAAAGTTCTCTAACATATTGAGTATTTGCGCTACATGCACGCCGCCGGAGCTGGGTGGTGGAAAACCGTAGATGCTATAACCCCGGTAATCACTTTTTACCGGTTCACGAATCCGCATTGTATAGTTGGCCATATCGTCGGCGGTTAAAATACCGTTATGGTTTCTCATCCACTGGTCAACGGCTTTGGCAAAGTCACCACGGTAAAAATAATCAATACCTTGCTCGGCTATTTGCCGGTAGGTATTGGCCAGATCCTTTTGCACTAAGCGATGGCCCGCAGGCCAGGGCTCGCCTGTTTGATCTAATAAAATCGCTGCGGTTGGCGGAAATAATTTGATGGTTTCCTGGCTGGATGTTATTCGCTGATGGGATACGGCACTCAGGGGGAAACCCTGCTCTGCAATATCAGCGGCAGGTAGTAATAAGTCCTTTAAGCTAAGTTTGCCGCCCTGTTTGAGCATATAGTCGTAAGCCGCTAAGGCACCGGGGACACCTATAGCCAGGGCGCCGGTTTTGCTCAATGCACTATTCGCCTTGCCGTCTCGAATATACATATCGCGGCGGGCTGCTTGCGGTGCCATTTCACGGCCATCAATGGCCTCTACTGTACTATCGGCATAGTGGATAACAGCGAAGTTGCCATTACCTATACCGGAGTTGTGGTTATCAACAACGCCCAGTGTCAATGCAGCAGCCACCGCTGCATCAATTGCGGTACCGCCCTGCTCCAGGGCATTGAGACCAGCCTGTGTGGCCAGGGGATGGATAGTGGCAACCGCACCTAAACCGCTGGCACTGGTGCGGGCATAGTTGCTGGCGCGGGAATAATCGGTCTCAGAACTTTGTGCAGCAGCATTGGCCGCCAGGGTGGTTAGTACCAACAACAGGCTTAATGCCCATGTGGTTAATCGCGCCGTCATATCTTGCCTTATAACGTTATAGGGTTATTAATCTGAGCTACTGTAGGGTTTATTGTCTTTTTACTCAACCTTAGACAACCTTTTGCCCAGTGGCCCAGTCAACCACCCGCAGACAGGTCGCCAGAAATAAACCTGATTAGGCACGCCACTTAACGTGCTATTATCATCCCAAGCTTTATTGACTTAAATGATGTACTGATAGTACTTTATGGTAAATAAATAGCTTAATGTTATCTCTTTATAATAAATATTTTATTTATAGTGCTTTTCCCAAGCTTACTGTAGACCAACAAACGCCGACGCAATGACAGCAAATAAAAACCGATACTACAAGTATTCGCGCATAAGCGAAGCGAAATTTCGACAAATTTTGCGCTGCTTTGCTATGGACCTCACAGCGACACAGACTGCTCAGCTCACCGATGTCAGCGTGCGCTCGATCAACAGCATTTTTCTGAAAATCAGGGGGCGCATCACTACACTGTGTGAGGCGGGGTCGCCCTATGCCAGCAATGATGAAAGTCGCGGCACAGGTGTTGGCGCCAGCACCGACGATAAAGACCAGGACCCGGTTAATCAATATGTCGCTTTTGGTATCTACCAGCGCGACGATAAGATTTATACCGAGTTTGCTCCCCACGATACTCGCCACATACTGCAACAAAACCAACGCTATGGTGCCAAGCTGGATGAGCTGACCGCTACAGAGGGCTGGAAAGACTACGACGGCCTGGCCGATGTTGACCAAACCCGCCTATACCACGTAAATAGCACCGACGAGGTTGCCGGCCCAGCCGGTAGTACCATAAATACCGTAGATTCGTTCTGGAGCTTTGCCAAGCGCCGTATGGCCCAGTTTAATGGCATTCACAAGCACACATTTTATCTGCACTTAAAAGAAACCGAATTCCGGTTTAATTACCGCCGGGATAATATTTATCGCACTTTACTAAAAATGCTGCTTACCACACCCCTATAGGCAGCACTGACTCCAAGACATTGAAAAATAAGAACTTTATCTTGATTTAGAGATAATATGACTTGATTGAGTAGGTATAATCCGCTGTTTATTTCGCTATCTACGGATTTTTTTCTAGCGGCTAGTGTCCTATATTTTAACCATCAGATGCGCAGAATTTTATAGCAGTAAGGCTATGCGAATAGCCAACTCCATCCACGTCTCTCAGTTGTACCCTTAATGGCACCCATATCCGGGTGCTTTTTTTTTGATCCAAAAAGCGGTGAGTTAAGTAGATATCCTTACAGGGCTCTCGGTAATTACTCATTTTCTTACCAGCCGCTGTCAATTAATCTGTAAACATTGAAACACACACCATTCCAGGTCTCGAACATAAATACTTTTTAGCACCCTCAAGGGTGCTTTTTTATGTCGGACTTATGTGGCCGGTCTAACTAGCCAGTCTACGACGCCTACACTATTCCCCACAAGCTGTTAGAATGCCGGCCAACCATAATCAAAATAAACCTGGATCAAAAAAACTGATTTATTAATAGCCCGTCAATGATACCGGAGAAGATTATGGAATTTAATATCGACAAGCTACTTGAAGACGCCCCTAACCTGGTCGTCACCTATGGCGCTCAACTGATAACTGCGCTGGTTATCTTTATTATTGGTAAATGGATAGCAAAAGCCATTGCCAATGCCATTACCCATAATATGAACAAAAAAAATGTTGATAAAACTATCAGCAACTTTGTTGGCAATATTATTTATACCGCTTTATTTGCCTTCGCTATTATTGCAGCACTGGGTCAAATCGGCATTGAAACCGCATCGTTTGTTGCCATTATCGGCGCCGCCGGTTTAGCCGTTGGTTTTGCGCTACAGGGCTCCTTATCCAATTTCGCCTCAGGGGTGTTGTTAATTTTATTCCGCCCAATACGCTCCGGTGATTTTGTCGAGGCCGCCGGCGAAGCAGGTGTTATTGATGAAGTCGGCATTTTTAGTACCACAATGAAAACCGGTGATAACAAAGTCATTATTATTCCTAATTCCAATATTATGGGCGGCAATATCACCAACTACTCAATGGAAGCCACTCGCCGCATCGATTTGATGGTAGGTATTGGCTATGACGCTGATATTCGAAAAGCCAAGCAAGTGCTTGAAGAAATCATCAACAATGAAAGTCGTATTTTAAAAGACCCCGCCGTCACCATTGCAGTAGCAGAACTGGCTGACTCCTCGGTCAATTTTGTGGTGCGCCCATGGGTTAACTCCGAAGACTACTGGCCCACTAAATTCGAATTACTGGAAACCATTAAACTCCGTTTCGACCGGGAAGGGATTAGTATTCCGTTCCCACAAATGGATGTTCACTTACAACAATAATTTTTTAACAATAATTTTTTAACTTTAGTCTTTTAACTTTAATCTTTTAAACAGGACCAACAATGAAATTAAATGTATTACAAAAAACCCTGGCTGCTTCTTTAGTAGCCAGCGTTCTGACTGCAAACCACTCTCTCGCTGAAGAGGAAACCAAACTATGGAGCGGCAGTGTTGAGTTTGGCTTTGTTGATACCAGCGGCAATACTGAAGAAACCACCACCAAAAGCCGTGCCGAGATATTCCGTGAAACAGAGCAATGGAAGTACACCTTTTTATTCAACTCTTCTGCCTCGCAAACCGACGGCGACAATACCGCTGAGAAGTATTTTTTAGCCAACCGCTTATCCTATAAGTATGCTGACCAGGACTATGTCTATGGGTATCACTCCTACGACGATGATCGCTTTAGCGGCTTTGACTATATAACCACATTCTCAATGGGTTATGGCCGAACCATTTTAGATAATGAAACCATGAAGTGGGATGCTGAAGTCGGTCCCGGTTATCGCTCTAGCAAAGTGGATGATGAAAGCAACGGTGAAGATAGTGAAGAAATTGTATTAAGAATGTTCACCAACTATAAATGGGAATTTTCAGAAAATGCTACTTTTTCACAAGGCTTTGATGTTGAAGCCGGTGAGGACAATACGATCAGCAACTCCAGAACAGCACTTGAAGTTAAAGTGATTGGCGAAGTGGCAATTGTGCTTTCTTATACGGTCAAGTACAAAGAAGAAGTACCAGCAGACACCAAGCATGCTGACACTGAAACTACAGTGGCGGTTAGTTACTCGTTTTAATATTACCGGCGGCAGACACCGTCACCCTGTCTGCCAAAGTGATACAACTATACAAAGCATTTCATAAATTGAGGCACTTTAATGTCGCTGGAAAGTGTGACTTAATAGCCGCTGCACTTGAAATGCTGTTTTATTAACCCATATAGATTGTTGACCAAAAACAATAAAGCTTGCCATTGGCCTGATTAACCACTGATCGCGAGCACACTACTGAGGAAAAAATCATGTTGATCGGCCAAAATTCTGTTGTAAGTATCCAATACACCCTGACCAACGACAGCGGTGAAATTATGGACCAGTCCCTGGAGGGGCAACCTTTAGTGTACTTACACGGTGCGGCGGGTATTATCCCCGGCCTTGAAAATGAACTCACCGGCAAAACTGCAGGCGCCGACTTTAAAGTGACTATTAAACCTGAAGAAGCCTATGGCGACCATGTTCCGGAAATGGTGCAGGAAGTACCCCGCACGTCTTTCCCACCCGACCAGGATATCCAGGTAGGTATGCAGTTTAATGCTGAGTCACCTAATGGCCCTATGACAGTCGCTGTTACTGCAGTTGCTGATGACACCATTACAGTCGATGGCAATCACCCTTTAGCGGGTTTGACCTTGCACTTTGAAGGCAAAATTGAAGGCGTCCGCGAAGCGACTGCTGAAGAGCAAGAGCACGGCCACGCTCACTAAGCTACCTCACTCATGCCTAGCCGCAAACGCCCACTAGAGGGCATCCGTGTTATTGAATTGGGCCAGTTACTGGCAGGCCCCTTTACCGGCTCTATGCTGGCCTATTTTGGCGCTGAAGTGATTAAGGTTGAACCCCCCAAAGGCGGTGACCCTATTCGAGGCTGGCGTGAAGTGCAAAACGGTACCTCATTGTGGTGGCATAGCCTGGGCCGTAATAAGAAATCTGTCGCCATTGATTTAAAAGCCGAGGAAGGTCGAGAGTTGGTGCGTCAGTTGATTGATACAGCTGATGTGTTAGTTGAAAACTTTCGTCCCGGTGTGATGGAAAAATGGGGACTTGGACCCGATGCCATCAAAAAGACTAACCCCGGTATTATCTACACTCGAATTTCCGGTTACGGGCAGGATGGCCCCAATTCAGTTAAGCCCGGTTATGCGTCGGTTTGTGAAGGCTACAGCGGCTTTCGTTATGTTAATGGCTTTGAAAATCAGGCCCCCGTTCGCCCTAATTTAAGTATTGGCGACACTATTGCCGCTATCCATGCTGCGCTGGGGGTCACCCTTGCGATTATTGAACGCAGCAATAATGAAAACAGTGAAGGGCAAGTGATTGATGTGGCCCTGTATGAGTCCATGTTTAACTTAATGGAAGCGGTGATTCCTGAATATGACGGCGCCGGTGTCATTCGCGAGCCATCAGGTACTACCGTCACCGGTATCGTACCGACTAATACCTACCGCTGTCGCGATGCCAGGTATGTGGTCATTGGCGGTAACGGCGATGCTATTTTTAAACGCCTGATGATTGCTGCCGGCCACCCTGAAATGGCGGAAAATCCTGAAATGGCCGACAACGCTGGCCGCGTAATTCACGAAGTAGACATTGATAACGCTTTGGCTAAGTGGTGTTTGGATAATGATGCTAAAACCATTATTGATATTTTAGAGGCCGAGCGTGTACCCGTTGGCCCTATCTATAATGTCGAAGATATGATGAACGACGCGCACTATCAGGCGCGCGGGATGTTTGAGCAGGTTGAAATTGATGGCAAACCGCTGAAGATTCCGGCGATTTTACCGAAGTTAAAATCAACACCCGGAGCAACGACCTGGTCAGGGCCTCAGTTGGGCAGTCATAATGACGAAGTGCTGGGTGAGCTATTGGGCCTGAGCGACGAACAACTGGCCGAGCTTAAAAACAACCGTATTATTGCCTGATTAACTCAAACAGCACTCTAAGACTTACAATAAGGATTACAACAGGGAACGACCCTTGTTGGCCGCAATGCGCATGCGCAGCGCATTAAGCTTGATAAAGCCCTCGGCATCCTGCTGGTCATAGGCGCCGGCATCATCTTCAAAGGTCGCGATACTCTCATCAAATAGCGACTGATCAGAACGACGGCCAACCACGGTGACATTGCCCTTATACAGCTTCACGCGTACATCACCGTTAACAAATTGCTGGGATTCATCAATCGCTGTCTGCAACATTTGACGCTCGGGCGCCCACCAATAACCGTTATAGACCAACTCAGCATATTTCGGCATCAGGCTATCTTTTAAGTGAGCCACTTCACGGTCTAATGTAATCGACTCAATAGCGCGGTGGGCCGGCATCATAATGGTGCCCCCTGGAGTCTCATAGCAACCGCGGGACTTCATACCTACATAGCGGTTTTCTACAATATCCAAACGACCAATACCGTTAGCACCACCAACTTTGTTCAGGTACGCCAATACGGTAGCTGGTGACATTTCCTCACCGTCGATAGCGACAATATCACCACCGCGGTAGGTTAATTCAAGATAAGTGGGTGTGTCGGGGGCCTGTTCAGGAGACACACTCCAGCGCCACATATCATCTTCGGCTTCTGCCCATGGGTCTTCCAGAATACCGCCTTCATAGGAGATATGCAGTAGATTAGCATCCATTGAATAGGGTGATTTTTTCTTGCTACCGGCAAAATCAACGGGAATATCGCGCTCGGCACAGTAAGCCATTAAGGTCTCACGGGAGGTCAGGTCCCACTCGCGCCATGGCGCAATCACTTGAATACCGGGCTTAAGGGCATAGGCACCCAACTCAAAACGCACCTGGTCATTACCTTTACCGGTGGCACCGTGGGAAATCGCATCGGCACCGGTTTCATTGGCAATCTCAATCAGGCGCTTGGCAATTAATGGGCGGGCAATGGAGGTGCCCAGCAGGTACTCGCCTTCATAGATGGTGTTGGCGCGAAACATAGGGAATACATAGTCGCGAACAAACTCTTCTTTCAGGTCATCAATATAGATTTCTTTAACACCCAAAGCCTCAGCCTTGGCGCGAGCTGGCTCAACTTCTTCGCCCTGGCCGATATCAGCGGTAAAGGTCACCACTTCGCAATTATAGGTATCTTGCAACCAACGGACGATAACGGAAGTATCCAGACCACCGGAATAGGCCAAAACGACTTTGTTGATATCAGACATGAAAATCTCCACACAGGCTGTAAACCATGGTTCTAGGGGGTTTTGAGGGCGGGTATTCTACTGGGGTTTAGCGCAGAAGGCGAGAGGGTGACAGTCTTAATTATCAACTGCCACCGCACACGTCATTCCCGCGCACGCGGGAATCCAGTGCTGTCAATTTCCGCAGCCTGCCCTCGAGTGCTTTATGAGCATGCAGGCTGGATTCCCGCCTGCGCGGGAATGACGGTTTGCGGCGAGCTTAAAGTCCGTCCCGCTCCAGACGGATGGTAACGCGGCGGTTAGCCGAGCGTTTTTTGGCATTGGCGTTACTGGCCACCGGATAGCGCTCACCATGGTAGCGGGTAGTAATAATGGCTTCATCTACCCCTTTGGCAATCAAGTATTGGGTCACTGCCTCAGCCCGGCGCTTGGATAAATCCAGGTTATAAAGACGCCGGCCCGCATTGTCGGCATGACCATCAATAAAGAAACCGGTGATTGACGAGTCGGCCTTAACATACTGCACCACATGGTCCAGCTGGGTTTTCGAGGACTTGGTTAACTCATATTTGGCAGTGGGGAAGTGAATACGGGAACGATTGATCTGGTCAAAATTAACCGGCAACAAAGCCGACAGGCAGCCCCGATACTGATCATAGGCTTTACGAAAGTTAACCGAGGACAAAAAGACTTCAGTCTGCTCATCTTCGGCATACCAGGAAGGACGGGAAAAAACCGGTGACATACCATTATACAATTCATTGAGTAGCTGATGGGTGCGTTTTTTACCCAGGGAGATTGAGGGCTTACCCGCACTAACTTTGACCACACCCATATCCAGGCCGCGGCGAGTTTCATCCCATACTGGCGCGGCAGAGACTAACCTCGCTTCTCCGGGCTTCATCGCCTTACGGGTGGAAGCCAAATAGAACTTCTGCTCTTCTCCGGCCCGATTAGCGAATACCGCATCACCAAAATAGGGTACCGGCTGCAACATTTTGCACTCGAAGGGGGAAAGCTCCAGCCTCCACTCGGCATGATTCATACCTGGCCCAAGGCGCACCGCCTGCACAGACAGTGTCAAACAGCCGATTAACAACCCCAAAATAACCTGTAAATACCCACGACTCATAGCAATCTCCTACTACTTTTCTTCTATTATCAGGCCCTTATCGGCAAATCAGCCAATTTCTTTAAACCCGGCCTCGAATCCGGTAGCATGCACGCTCAAAGGCCATTGGCCGACACTCCCTGTATTGAAAGAAGTGATCCATGACATCAGCCCCAACAGAACTCACCCTGACCCGCCCGGACGACTGGCACGTTCACCTGCGAGATGAACAAGCACTTAGACACACTGTACCGGCCATGGCTCGGTACTTTGGCCGCACTATTGTCATGCCTAACCTGGCACCCCCTGTCAGTAATGGAGCGCAGGCCAGTGCCTATCGCGAGCGGATTATGCAGGCCCAGCAAGATTGCCCCCGTCAGGTAGAACCCCTGATGGTGATTTATTTAACCGATAACACCACCGCTGAAGATATTCGCCAGGCCAAAGCGGCGGGTGTTGTGGCCTGCAAACTTTACCCTGCCGGTGCCACCACCAACTCTGACTCTGGCGTTACCGATATCAATAAGATTTACCCCGCACTGGAAGCCATGCAGCAGGAAGGCCTGCGGTTTTTATTGCACGGCGAGGTGACAGACCACGAGATTGATATCTTCGATCGTGAAAAAGTCTTTATTGATCGCTCACTGCGACAGCTCGCTAAAGACTTCCCCGAATTACCTATGGTGCTGGAACATATCACCACCAAAGACGCGGCACAGTTTGTAGCTGAGGCTGGCCAGAATGTAGCTGCCACCATCACCGCGCATCACCTGCTGTATAACCGCAACGACATGCTGGCGGGCGGTATTCGCCCGCACTATTACTGCCTGCCTATTTTGAAACGCAATATTCACCAGCAGGCCCTGATAGACGCCGCGACCAGCGGCAGTAACAAGTTTTTCCTGGGCACGGATTCTGCGCCCCATACCCAGAACAATAAAGAAACCAGTTGCGGTTGTGCCGGTAGCTATACTGCCCACGCCGCTATTGAGCTGTATGCCCAGGCTTTTGAGCAAGCTGGTGCACTGGACAAGCTGGAACAATTTGCCAGCCATAATGGCCCCGACTTTTATGGTATGGAAAGAAACAAAGATACTATTACATTAAAAAAATCTGCCTGGCAGGTCGCCGAACGTTTACCGCTGGGCGACTCACACGTTATCCCACTTTGCGCCGGCGAAACACTGCAATGGCAAGTTGTCGCCTAGCTAAGGAATATATGTGAACGACGAACAGTTTAACGAAGAAGAACTTCACCCACTATCGAAACGGTTTCGCGGTTTTTTACCCGTGGTGATCGATGTGGAAACCGGCGGCTTTGATTGCCAGACCGATGGTTTACTGGAAATTGCAGCCACCACTGTGACCATGGACGACCGGGGCGATCTTAAACCGGATAAAACCTTTGTCTTTAATGTGGTGCCTTTTGAAGGGGCTAATCTCGACCCGGCGGCGCTGGAGTTTACCGGTATTGATCCTCACCATCCCTTTCGCGAAGCCGACCCGGAAGAAACGGTTTTTACCGAGTTACTGCAGGCTATCAGAAAACAGGTCAAAGCCCATGATTGTACCCGTGCGGTACTGGTGGGCCACAACGCTCACTTTGACCACGGTTTTGTGATGGCGGCGGTAGAGCGCTGCCAGATTAAGCGCAATCCATTTCACCCCTTTTCGGTATTTGATACTGCGACGCTGGCGGGCCTGGCCTTTGGGCAAACGGTTTTAGCTAAAGCCTGCCAAACAGCGGAAATCGCTTTTGATAATGCCGAGGCACATTCGGCGGCCTACGACACAGAAAAAACTGCGGAATTATTTTGCCTGATTGTTAATCGCTGGAAGGACCTTGGTGGTTTTCCTACTCCAACATCGGATTAGGTAATCGCCAAACTAAAGTAAAAACTGGCGCCACCTTTTGGATTATGCTCAAAACCAATGGTCCCGCCCTGAGCCTGGATAATTGACTGGCAGATTGATAAACCAATGCCCATGCCATTGGTTTTTGTTGTATAGAAAGGGTTAAACACCTGATCTTCTTTACCCTCTGCAATCCCAACGCCATGATCAATAACACGGATAAAGACCGCATTGCCTTGCCGCTCGGTTTTTACCATTACGCCCTGGGCGGAGCTATTAGCCATTGCCGTTGCCTCCATGGCATTGCGAATTAAATTCAGGGTCACCTGTTGAATTTGCACCACATCCAAATGCAAGGCTGGTAAGTCCAACTGCGGCTCAAAATGCACGCTCACATCATTGATGCGTGAATCGACCTCAGCCAGGACTATCACCTCCATGACCATCTCATTAACATCGACCTCCGATAGCACACCGTTGGGTTTTTTTACATAGCTGCGCATTCTGTGGATCACTTCAGAGGCACGCTCAGACTGAACATTCAATTTGTCCAGTAACTCGGCAAGTTGCTGGTGCTGGAAATTCTCACGCTCCAATAGACGCCGGGCAACCCTGGAATAATTGGAAATCGCCGTCAGCGGCTGGTTGACCTCATGGGCAATACCCGCAGCCATTGCCCCGGTAGTATTTAACCGCTCCATATGGGCAATATTCTGGCGCTGGGACTCCAGCTCCTGGCGGGCAATACGCAGCGCTTCTTCACTGTCTAACCATTCACTGATATCACGAAAGACAACAACCGCCCCGCCCTCGGCCCTGGGTGTTGAGGTGATGGCTATGGGTAAAAAGGTATTGTCTCGCCGCCTGATTAGCTTCATATCACTATGGGCTGACTGCCCCATACGGTAGCTAAGATAAGGCAGTGTTTCATGCTCCTGCATCTTAACAGTCTCATCCACTTCAAACAGCCTGAGTGCAGTTAGCTGTTCTCCCAGGCAGTCGGCCACGGCCCAGCCACAAATAACCATCGCCGAGGGGTTTAGCATAGTAATACGGCCATCTTTGTCGAGGCCGATAATCCCTTCACTGACCGCATTGAATATTTGGTGATTTTCAGATTCCAGCTCAAAATTTCTTCTGGCTAACTGGCGCTCAAGACGGTGAATTTTTATATGGTTGCGAACACGGGCAACCACTTCATCCGCCTGGAAGGGTTTGGAAATATAGTCCACGCCGCCCACAGCAAAGGCTTTAACTTTGGCGCTACTAATTTCCAGTGCCGAAAGAAATATAATGGCGATATCGGCAGTATCGGGGTTGTTTTTCAGTATTTCACAGACCTCATAGCCATCTATACCCGGCATCATAATATCGAGCAGGATCAACGAGGGTTTAGTTTGTTGAGCGATCTGTACCGCTGTTTCTCCATCCTCGGCGGTCAGTAATTTATAACCACCATTAGACAGTGTCTTATAAAGGATTTTCAGGTTGACAGGATTATCATCGACCAGCAGCACATGCTCCAATACACCTTTTTCTTGCTCTGCCTGTGGTATGGATAAATCACTCATAGTGGAATAAAGCCCTTGCCTTGTCAGCGATGCTGAAAGCACCGCTATAGTTATTAGATTAGCATCAGCAACACGGGCATATCTATAAATACATCGATAAGGCTTTACTGAAGCGACAAAATGCCATATAAATCAATGATAACCAATAATAAATTGCTGGAGCATTCAAGATGGATATAGCTGCATGTGTTCATGTCGTCGAGGATGACGATGCCGTTCGGGACTCACTTCAAATGATGCTGGAGTCCATTGGCTACCGGGTTCAGGCTTTTGCAAGTGCCGACAGTTTTCTGGATGCTTACTCCCAGGATATGGCCGGTTGTATTGTGCTGGACATCCGTATGCCCGGCATGAACGGCATGGAATTACACCGCAAGCTTAACGAGATTAACTCCATCCTACCGATTATTTTTGTAACCGGACACGGTGATGTACCGATGGCAGTAGAAGCCATGCAACAAGGTGCTTTGGACTTTGTCCAAAAACCCTATCGCGAGCAGGAGCTGCTGGACAAAATCAGCCAGGCTATGACCCTCGACCAGGAGAACCGCGATAGCCTGCAACAAAAACAAGTCATCTTTGCCGGCATCAATGAACTAACAGCGCGGGAAGGCGATGTAATGCGACAGATGGTGGAGGGCAAGGCGAATAAGGTTATCGCTATTGAACTGAATATCAGCCAGCGGACGGTAGAAATTCATCGCGCCCGGGTAATGGAAAAGCTGAACGCCAACTCACTGGCCCATTTGGTGAGAATGTATTTATCTGTCGAAGCTGAGATAAATAGCCAGCACGCCTGAAATCTTTGCTTAAGCCACGGTACGCTTAAACGGCGGCAGGGAATTTAACATCGCCTGGCCGTAACGCTTACTAACCACTCGGCGGTCTAACAAAGTCACTCTGCCGCTATCGGTTTCTGTTCTCAATAAACGGCCACTGGCCTGCACTAGTTTAAGTGCGGCATCCGGCACGGTTATATCCATAAACGGATTGCCGCCACGACTTTCAATCCACTCCGCCAATGCCGACTCGACAGGTTGGTCTGGCACTGCAAAAGGGATTTTGGCAATCACCACATGGGTGCAATACAAACCGGGTAAGTCAACACCCTCGGCAAAACTGGCCAAGCCAAAAATCACACTGCCATCACCGGCATCCACTGCTTCTTTATGCATTCTTAGCACTTCGTGTTTGGGATAATGCCCCTGCATAATAATGCGCTGCTGCCACTCTAAAGTAATTCCTTCAAACACCTGCTCCATTTGGCGGCGGGAAGCAAATAGCACCAGACTACCCTGTTTGCTATTTAATAGTTCCGGCAGCATATCGATAAGCGCTTCAGTATGGGCCTCTGCATCGGAAGGTTCACAGGGCATTTGCGGCACCACTAATTCACCGGCCTCAGCAAAATTAAACGGACTGGGCACCACGGCATAATTGGTTTGCTCCGGCGTGCCGGCACGCATCTTAAAACGATCAAAACCACCCAGTGCAGTTAAGGTTGCGGAGGTAATAACCGCGCCGTAACAGCGGTTCCATAAATACTGGGATAAAGTGTTCGCCGCCAAAATCGGGCTGGTGGAAACTTCAAAATCCAGATTGCCACCGGCGCCCTCTACCACCGCAATCCAGCGACCGCGTGGCGGGTCTTCCACAGTATTGGCATGGCTGTAATCAGACCATAAAGAGTAGTTACCCTCGGCACGGCCACGCAACATCGACAGGGGTGGAAACCAGGCTTCGGCGATGGTTTTAGGAATCGCATGCTCGGCATCTTCCATCGCCTCTTCCAATAATTTACAGCAGCCGTCCAATGCATCCTGCATACCGCGAAATTGCATGACCAACTCAGTGGCCTGCGCTCTTAACACATCCGGCACCAAACCCTGTTCAAAACGATGGGTAGGAATAGAACCACGACGACCAGGCTCAACACTGACCATGGATTCCAAACTATTAAACAGCATACCCATATGCTGTTTAAGCGTTTCCATAATCGGCGGCAGGGCCTGCAGGTGTCGCCCAATACCGGCAGCATTACCCAACTGCGGCGCCGCTTTGGCCAGCACTTTAATACCCTGGTCTAACCAGCGCTCGGTTGAACGCACGCGGCTAAATTGTGAAAAATGGTTAATCGCCTTATCCGGCAAGTGATGGCCTTCATCAAAAATAAAAATACAATCTTCAGGGTCGGGCAAAATGGCGCCACCGCCCAAAGCTAAATCTGCCAATACCAAATCGTGATTGGTGACAATCACATCAACGCTGCCTAACTGCTCGCGCCCTTTATAAAAACAGCACTGACTAATATTGGCGCAGCGACGACCCGTGCACTGAGCATGATCAGTAGTGACCCTGGACCAGGTTGGCACATCCAATTCCTGCGACCAGGCATCGCGGTCACCATCCCAGTCACCCGCCCCTAGTGCGGTCAGCATATCCTGATAAACATTCAATGTTTGCGTATCCACCTGCGCCTGTTGTTCGTCGGGATAAAGCGCCATAGCTTCACTGTTAGCGTTGCTATCTTGCAACACCGCATCCAGTTTAGACAGGCATAAATAACGCCCACGACCTTTAGCCAGGGCGAAATTAAATGACAGATCACTGTGACGTAAAATATCGGGCAGGTCTTTATGAATAATCTGTTCTTGCAGGGCAACGGTTGCGGTAGAGATGACCAGAGTTTTCTCCAAAGCTTGGGCAATGGGTACCGCAGCTACGGTATAAGCGATGGTTTTGCCCGTACCCGTTCCCGCCTCTACGACGCAGACTGGCGTATCTTGCTGGTCATTTTTTGCTGTGAGCGTGCGCGCCACTTCGGCGATCATTAAACGCTGGCCATAGCGGGCTTTTAACTCTTTGCTATCCAGCAAGGAGGTATAAGCCGATTGGATGGATTCTTTTATGGTGTCAGTTAACATGCAGCACAACTATCATGAAAAAGATCAGGCAAAATCTTTTTTGCGGTCAATCGTATTCGCGTAAATACCTAGTGCAAACTCTCTGTGCTCAGCAGGTAGGGCATTAATACGCGCACTAAAGGCTGCCTCGCCCGCGGCTAAATCCTGTGCGGAAAAAGTCTGGTGATCACTGGAGTGTACACCTTCGGGATAGTGCCCATGCAACAATTTATAGGCAAAAAAGTTACTGCTATGTAGCACATAGTTGCCAACAACCTGTCGATCAATGGCATCAGCTACCGCATCGGCATTGTCAAACTCACCTTCTAATGGCACACCAAAAGACACATGTACATTGCCTTTATTACCAGCAATACCTTTGGCAATAGACTCTACATCTTCATGCTCGTCTTTTTGATATTCACCGTGGGTGGCGGTTTCATAAAGCTCTTTCGCTTTAGCACCATCGCAGGGGTCTAGCTCATAAGAAATAGAGACCGGCACAATATGTAACTTATTAATATAGTCAGAGAGACTTTCTGTCTGTTTTTGTTGGCTCATAGCCAGCATTTTTATAATGGCAGGCTCAGTACGGTCATTACCATCTTTGGCTCGACCTTCGCGCTGGGCAATCCATATGGGGTTGTTATCTTCTTCTATGGAGTGACGAATATAGCTGGACAGCATTTTATAGGCAGCCAGTATTTGCCGTGGCCCCTTGGCGGAGCGCTTTACGATAAAGCTTTTATTTAGCCTCATTAAGTCGGATACATAGGGCTTGGTTAACAGATTGTCACCAATGGCAATGCGCACGGTATCATGGTCGTTGTGATATAGCGCATAGGTAACGAAGGCGGGGTCCATGGTGATATCGCGATGGTTGCTCATAAACAGATAGGGTTTATTCGGGTCCAATGCGTCCAATCCGGATACGGTAAGGCCTGTGGTGGTGCTTTCTATCATGCCGTCCATATACCCTTTGACCACATGCTGAAAATCTTCGACGGTGCTAACACCCCGTAGCTGGCGTGAAATGACAAAACGAATAATGGGATAAACCAGCCAGGTAAAGGCTTTATGCCATGGGCCCAGTTTTAAGCTGGCCACCGCAGCAACCAGCTCATCATCAGCCAGCAAATTGTTTAAAACGGAAGCCACTTCTTCATTATTATAGGGACGGATATCCGCAAACTGGCCCATGTGATTCACTACCTTTAGTTAAACTTGATTGGCGGCGAACGATACCGGAAATGGGCTGCTTAGTCATCCGCAACGCACCCGATCGAACAAAAACCACGCAGATAAACCATGACTTGAAGGCAGGCACGAACTAATTAGCGTCATCCATCTGAATTAGCTTGACGCCCCCCATGCTAATCCCTATGATGCGCGCCTTGCTTAACAACAGCCAGCAACGGCCTGTTGTTTCGACAGAGCTTATTGATGCGGGGTGGAGCAGCCTGGTAGCTCGTCGGGCTCATAACCCGAAGGTCGTCAGTTCAAATCTGGCCCCCGCTACCAATTCAAGATACGCCCGTTAGATAGAAGCCAGAGGATCGGTACCTACTACATCTGGCGCAGCCGCTAAAAAAACCTACCCACCGATTAAGGTGAACTATTACCAATATCCGCCGAGACGATTGGTAAGCCGTTGGTCAAATGCTAAAATCCTCGCACGATTTTTTTCAACCAACCCGACATAGAACCTTCGGCATGAAAAAACACCTATCAATTGCTTTAACCACCACTTTAGTTGCATTTTCTTTAAGCGCTTCGGCTGCCAGGCCTGCCAGCATCACCTTCGAATCTAATGGCACAACCGCTGACGGCGTTGAATACGCTAACTTCAGTGTTAAATGCTCTAATGGCGAGAAACAAATATTGACCGCATGGGATAACCGCAAAAAATGGTGTGTGGGTAGTGATCCTCTGGAAAACTGTCACCAGAAGCAGATCAAAACCGCTAAGAAAGCCTGTAAAGATTAACCGCTTATTTGGGCGCAAGTATTAAACCCAGCCTGATTAATTATCAGGCTGGGGTTTTTTATGTCTGGCAGCTACACTTAAGTGGTAACCGTGATTTATTGTCTAATTCACTATCAGGTAGGCAAGCTGTGCAGATTCTCGATAACTACTATGAGCCAAGCCCACTAGCACGTGCTATAGAGCCGAATTATAAAGGCAGTGGCTTCAAGCTCTCGCCAGGCGAGCAATCGAGCATAGTGGCTGATTCAACACAGGGCCATTCAACACAGGACCATTCAACACAGAACAATGAGCAAGCCGCCCTACCCCTGCATTTTTATCTGCAAAACCTGCACTACCAAAGACTTAATCACAGCATCAACTCGGCAAGCAAAGAAAAGCGCAAGCAAAAAGAACAGCAATAAGGTTGCCCGCCTTCTGCTGCTATTTATACAAGGTAACGCGATTGCAACCAGTTGCGCTCAACCTCGCCCATCCCTAAAACTTCCTGCAAATAATCTTCAACCCGTGGGAACTCCTTGTCGATAATCTCAAAGGCAGATTGCAAATAGTCGGGCCGCACCTCCAGCATCGGGCGCATAACCTCTGGCTCACCCGGCCATTGGTATTTTTGACTGATGCGGGCAACCTCCTTATCAACCGAAAGGTAATCAGCTGTCAGCATATAATCCGCAAAAATAGTTTCCCGTGATACGCCCAGGGCCGATAACATCATTGCCGCTGCAAAACCCGTGCGATCTTTACCCGCCGCACAATGCACCAAAGACCCGCCCTCATCCAGATTTAAAAAACAGCTAAACATTTTTCGGTATTGTTCCGACTGGTCAAAAACGAACTCTTTATTAACGTCACACATAAAGCCGGCCAGCTGCTCGCTATTCATTGTACCCGCCGCGATTATCTCTACAAAATCCACCGCATTGCCGGGGTTAATCGGCAACGGAACCATTTCCGGCATCGCGGATTCAGGCAATAGACTGGGGTCTTTTAGTCGCTCATCATCCCGCCTGAAATCAAAGACTATACGGATATCCAGGCTACCAAACTGGTCCTGGTCATTATCGGTAAGCTTGGACAACTCGCCGGAACGAAATAGCTGGCGCCATTTTATAGCTCGACCATCCCTTGTTTTATAGCCACCGTAATCACGAAAGTTAGGGGTTCCCTCAAAGGGGATATGGCGACGGGTGGCAACATCAGTTTTATCATCAAACATATTTACGGCTCTGTTATTTTTCCGGGGTGATTATAGATAGATCGCTATAGATAGAAGGGGGGTAATAATAAAGAAGAAATAAAAAAGGAGCCACCAAAGGTGGCTCCAGCTCACGAGGGGAGAGCTACGTGAAAACTTAAAGACTTAGTCCAGCAAAGCGAGCTCGGTAGCGGTTTACCGCCACCTGGGCCTGCAGCATTTCATAGCAACAAGCAGCATTCACTATCCGATTAACATGAATTCAGCTTAGCCTTATTAGCGCCTGACTTCATGGGTAAAAAGTTGGCAATTATTTTATTGACGGAGGGAGCCCAGGTTTTACGCGGGTTCACAAACAGCCCTGCCAACTAGTTACATTTTTAATCACTAAAAACCAGCAATAACTAGCCGATGCGGTTGACATCGAGGTCTTTACAAGGAATAATCCCGCCTCCTAATTTTCCACTCTTTTTTAAAGACCACATTAGACACAGGATTTAAACCATGGCGAATTCACCACAAGCCAAAAAACGCGCCCGCCAGGGCGAGAAGCGTCGCCAGCACAATGCCGGTCTTCGCTCTGTTGTTCGTACTTCTATCAAGAAAGTATTGGCCGCTATCGCCACTGGCAATGCCGAAGAAGCTACTGCAGCCTACGCCGCAGCCGTACCGGTTATTGACCGCATGGCAGACAAAGGCATTATTCACAAGAATAAAGCTGCTCGTCATAAGAGCCGCCTTAACTCACAGGTAAAGGCCCTGGCTGCTTAATTGAGTAGCCTGAAGGCAAAAAAACCGGCGATAGCCGGTTTTTTTATGCCTGGTGCTTAAGCCCCGCAAGATTACATCAACACCAGATTATCCCGGTGAATCAATTCCTCTTCACCCTGGTAGCCTAATATCTCTTCAATCTCCTGACTGGCCTTACCAATAATTTGCCGGGCATCAAAAACGCTGTAATTCACCAGGCCTCGGGCAATTTCATTACCGGCCCGATCCGTACAAGACACCAGGTCACCCCGGCTAAAAGCCCCGGAAACTGCCCTGACACCTACAGGCAATAAACTACGGCCTGATTCGCGCAACACTTTTACCGCCCCATCATCCAGTTGCACCGTGCCATTTAACTGCGACATGCCTGCCAGCCACTGCTTGCGGGCCACCAGTGGCCGCTGCTTGGCTTTTAGCAATGTACCCAAGGCCTGCTGAAGGGAAAGGCGCAACAATACATCCTGGAATTCGCCCCCCACAATCACCGTACTGGCACCGGACCGAGCAGCCAATTTAGCCGCCCGCACCTTGGTAACCATACCGCCACGACCCAGTGCTCCAGCGCTGCCTCCGGCCATCTGCTCCAGATTCTCGTCATCAACTGCCGCCTCAATCACCAATTTGGCATCAGGGTTAGTGCGTGGGTCGGCGCTATACAAACCCTCCTGGTCGGTCAATATAATCAAACGGTCAGCATCAATCAGGTTGGCCACCAACGCAGCCAGTGTGTCATTGTCACCGAAGCGGATTTCATCGGTCACCACCGTGTCATTCTCATTCACCACAGGAATCACCCCCAGCTTTAACAGCGTGGTGAGTGTGCCCCTGGCATTTAAATAACGGTCGCGAGCGGAGATATCATCATGCCCCAACAAGACCTGGGCAGTATGCAGGTCAAACTTCTGGAAACAGGACTCATAAGCCTGCACCAGCCCCATCTGGCCCAGTGCAGCGGCTGCCTGGAGGTCATGCAGGGCATGGGGCCTTTCAACCCAGCCTAAACGACTCATACCCACCGCGACAGCACCGGATGAGACCAATACCAGCTCTATGCCCTGCTGGCGCAACTCGGCCATCTGTGCAGTCCAGCCGGCAATAGCCTCCATATCCAGACCTTTGCCATTGGCGGTCAGCAATGCACTGCCAATTTTAACGACCCAGCGCTGGGGCCTAACGGTTGTTTGCTGCGTATTCATCATTTCACTCAAGGTTCGTAGACCACCTCAACATCGTAATCATCTTCATCCCAATCATCATCGTCATCTTGCTCTGCTTGCCTGGCAGCCCTGGCCGCTTTGCGCACTGCAGCCAATTGCTGGATTCGCAGGCGTGACTCTTCCTGCATGCGACTCTGGATATCAGCCTCCATAGCCACCAACTCAGGATCTTCCAATTCTCTTTCTTTGCAGGCTTCAAGATAAGCCATCACATCACCACAGATAGGCTCGACACCCAGCTTACTAATAGCCGCAATGGAGTAAACCGGCCCCTGCCAGCCCAGCGCATCAATCACCTTCTGGCATCGCTCTTCGCGCTCATTTTCTGGCAGCAGATCCATTTTGTTCAATACCAACCAGCGGTCGCGCTGATGCAAGGTAGGGCTAAAACGCTCTAACTCAGTAATAATCGCCTGCGCCGCCTCAGCGGGGTCACTGCCATCGAAAGGCGCCATATCAACAAGATGCAGTAATAAGCGAGTACGGGTCAGGTGCTTTAAAAAGCGAATCCCCAAACCTGCACCTTCGGAGGCACCTTCAATCAAGCCCGGGATATCAGCGACCACAAAGCTGCGGTGGGCCTGCACTTTTACCACACCCAGGTTCGGCACCATAGTCGTAAACGGATAGCCCGCTACTTTAGGCTTCGCCGCCGATACTGCACGGATAAAGGTCGACTTACCCGCATTGGGCAGCCCCAGCAAACCCACATCCGCTAAAACCTTTAATTCCAATTTCAGATTGCGGAACTCACCTTCTGAGCCCGGTGATGTTTGTCTGGGTGCCCGGTTGGTGCTCGATTTAAAGCGGGTATTACCCAAACCGTGAAAACCACCCTGCGCCACTTTGATACGCTGACCGTGCTCTGCCAAATCACCTAAAACTTCCTGGGTGTCGTCATCGATAATTGTGGTGCCTACCGGTACTGTAAGCGTTAAATCACTGCCGCCTTTACCGGTACAATTTCTTCCGCTACCCCCTTTACCATTTTCTGCCTGGTAAAAGCGCTGAAAGCGGTAATCCACCATAGTATTAACCGCAAAATCAGCTTGTAGCCAAACACTGCCGCCATCACCACCATCACCACCATCGGGGCCGCCTTCAGCAACATATTTTTCACGGCGAAAGCTGAGTGCGCCATTGCCACCATTACCGGCCTGCACCTTAATAGTAGCTTCATCGACAAATTTCATGCCTGTTCTCCGCTTTCGACATCACGATTCAATGTAATTGGACATGTGATGGATAATAGTTGATTAATCCGCAAATAAAAAAGCCCCGTCATATGACGAGGCTTTTTATCAAACTTTCTCGTGCTTAGGCAGAAACAACGCTGATATATTTGCGATTTTTCGGGCCTTTCACTTCAAACTTTACTACACCATCGGCTTTGGCGAACAGAGTGTGATCTACACCCAGGCCAACATTTTCACCGGCGTGGAAACGTGTACCACGCTGACGAACCAAAATGTTACCAGCCAATACATCCTGACCACCAAAACGCTTAACACCTAAGCGCTTGGCATTAGAATCGCGACCGTTACGAGTACTACCACCTGCTTTCTTATGAGCCATTGTTACTTCTCCTCGTTAGTCTGTTAGCCTTTAATAGCTGTAATTTTCACTTCAGTGTACCACTGACGGTGACCAGCCTGCTTCATAGAATGTTTACGACGACGGAACTTCATGATTTTCACTTTCTTGTGACGGGCCTGGTCAACAACCTCGGCAGTCACTTTTCCACCATCAACGTAAGGGGCGCCAATTTTGGCACTCTCACCTTCGCCAACCATTAATACTTTATCGAAATCAATCGACTCACCAATGGCGACTTCAATTTTTTCTAACTTGAGGGTTTCACCCTCTTTGACTCGGTGTTGCTTACCACCGCTTTCAATAACAGCGTACATAGCTTTACTCCACTAATATTGGCCTGCTTGCATATAGGTCTTGCGTGGTACAGCCGGCTGTAGCAATCATCCCTATGACAATCAATACAATCGGTACAAGTCCAGGCACTAAGCCCATGCCTCAATCCAGTATTCCTCAGAATCCTAAAAAGGGGTCGGGTTCAGATTTGGGAGGCGCATTCTACGGTAGTTATGGAGACAGGACAAGCCCTAAAATACCGTTAAAACCAACCAACTGCCCCGGATTATGCTGTGGGCTCAGCCCGCTTGACACCATAACAGCATCCCCCTAGCATGCGGCTCCCGCTGTTCAATAAGGAATAGCGTCCCGATTAGGCTAGCCAGGCACCCATAATAGTTATGCAACAGGTTCGTAAGGTCGTCGCCAAAGAGTTTGAAGCGGTTAATCAACTGATTATCGACCAACTCCACTCCAACGTCCCCTTAGTTGAGAATATCGGCCACTATATCGTAGATGCTGGGGGCAAACGTATGCGCCCCATGCTGGCCCTGATCAGCGGTGGTGCCTGTGGCAACCTGAATAAAGACCACCTGACACTGGCGGCAGTGATTGAGTTTATCCATACCGCCACCCTGCTGCACGATGATGTGGTGGATATCTCCACCCTGCGCCGCGGCCGACCCACCGCCAATGCGGAATGGGGTAACGCTCCCAGCGTGCTGGTAGGGGACTTTCTGTATACCCGCGCCTTCCAGCTACTGGTCTCCATCGGCAATATGGAGGTGATGACACTGATGTCCGAGGTCACTAATACCATTGCCGAAGGTGAAGTACTGCAATTAACCAAAGCGGGAGACCCCAACACCACCGAAGAAGATTATTTTGAGGTGATCAAGAATAAAACTGCCGTGCTATTTGCCGCGGCAACCGCCTGCGGCGCGATTTTAGCCGGCTCCAAACAGCAGGAGATCGACCGTTTCTACCAATACGGGCTGGATCTTGGGCTGGCCTTCCAACTGGTTGACGATGTACTTGATTATGAGGGCAATGCCGAAGAAATGGGTAAAAACGTAGGGGACGACCTGGCCGAAGGCAAGCCCACCCTGCCCCTGATTTACACCATGAAACAAGGCAGCCAGGAAGATGCGACTCTTGTTTATGATGCCATCAGCAATAAAAGTATCGACCAACTCAGCCATGTTATTAGCGCCGTGCAACGCTGTGATGCGCTGACTTATACCAAACAGCTGGCCCAACAGAAAAGCCAGGCCGCTGCTGCCATTATCAACGACTGCAAAGACAGCCCTTATAAGGAATCGTTAATACGGCTGGCCCATTTAGCAGTCTCCAGAAACAGCTAAGCTGCCCCTCTTAGGGAAATAGTCCACTATTTTCGTCGGTTTTTTTTACATGCGCCCCTCGCTATATCGCTCTAACGCCTATACTTTGGCCACATCTAACATAATGTCTTAGTGGCACAGATAAGGGAAATCCCGTTTATGTCATTAATAACAAGCACTTAAAAAACAAGCTATTGTTGCTTAAACAATACCGCCAACTTGTAAGCAGTTAAGGCACATATATTGCAGGATGTTTAATTGTGATTCCGACATACTTGAAGCTGACGATGAACAAAGACTCTGATTACATACAGGCTGCACCCGCCAAGAACAATGCAACTGAAATCCCTGTGCTGCTGCGCCAGATTAAAGATAATTCAGCCTCCATCTTGCTAGCGCATCTGGAAAATCTGTTTAGTTCCTGCGATGACCTGTTTTTTGATTTATCCAGCCGAGCAGCCACCAATAGCGAGCAAAATCTCTACTTTGAGTCCATGCGTGAAGTCAGGCTTAAAAAGCACGGAGTGATAGCGGCCTTCAAGAGTGAAATAGAAACCGGCTTCCACCAGATTGCCAGTGCCGCCCAAACCAGCACCCCATCCTCCGACCTCGATAACATCGCCGATGACCACACCAGCCTTAGTTTGGTACAAAACGATATTCTGGAACAGGATGTCGCCATTGCCAGTATGGTCAGCAAGGCTCGGGTTAATTGCCAGGAAAGCCTCTATCACTTGAACCTGAGGTTTGATTACCTCATGCCTAACACGGCCATTACTGATCAAAACAACCCGATGGATCCCCAGCAAATTTGCCGCTATTTTGCCGATGCCTGCAAAATGCTGGACCTGAATATTAAAGCTAGAATCATCCTGTTTAAGCAGTTTGATCGCCTGTTAATTTCAAAACTGGCAACGGTTTATTCATCGGCCAACAACCTGCTGGTAGAAGCCGGCGTGCTGCCCAATACTCGCAGCTACGCCAACAACAAGAACCAAGGCAACAGCGAAACACCGGCGCAAAGATCCACCGGCACACAGCAAAATCAAAATATTGAATTCGAGTTTGCCGAGCTTAGTAACTTACTGTCATCACTAAGGCAGCAAAACCCGGCTGCTATCGAAAGCCTGATTCCAAACTACACCGCCTATTCCAGAAACACTGGCCCGACAGTCTCTAACGATGACCTGCTACAACTGCTAACTACGATTCAGCAAACTATTGCGCCACCACCAGCCAACAAAGAACTGCAGCTGGCTGAAAGCCTGAGGCAGGTTATTGGCTCCATTCTGTCTGAAGCCGGCGATGCTCCCGATAAAGCCCTGCAACAACCCGATGATGATGTGATCAATCTGGTGGCCATGTTTTTTGACTTTGTGCTGGATGACAACAACTTACCTGTGGCTGTACAAGCACTGATAAGCCGCCTGCAAATCCCTATTTTAAAAGTCGCCTTAAACGACAAGAAGTTTTTCAGCAAAAGTTCGCACCCTGCACGCCGCTTAATTAATGCGATTGCAGAAGCCAGTATTGGCTGGGATGAATCCAGCCAACTACAGCGCGATCGCCTGTTCTCATTGATGACCGCCATTACCCAGGACATCAATGAAAACTACAACAACAGCGACCAGATATTTATTGATAAGCTGAACGAACTGGAGAAGTTTATCCAGCAGACCGAGCACAAATCCGCACTTATTGAAAAGCGCATCGGTCAGGCAGCAGAGGGACAGGCCCGCACAAAACTGGCCAGGCTGATGTCACAAAAAGTGATGTTTGAAAAACTTGAAACGGCCGAATTGCCGGAAAAGATCAGTGATTTTTTAACCAGGCACTGGCTTAATCTGCTGATTATGTCTCACCTGAAGCATGGTGAAGAAAGCTCGGAATGGATTGATGCCACCCAACTAATTGATGACCTTATTTGGGCCAGCCAGGCACACAATGATGCCAAATCACAAAGCCGCTACCAAAAAATCAAACCCGGCCTGTTAAATCGTATCAACGAAGGCATGACCCAGATTGCAGCTACTCGAGAAGCCGCTGAAGATTGCATTAACAGCCTGGAGAAAACCCTGGATGAGCTTCACACCTCCGGGCATAGCGACATCCAAATGAGACCGCTAAGCACCAGCCAGGCAGAAGTCCTTGGGCATACACCGGGTAGTGGCAGCAAAAGCTGGCAGCAAATGACCGGCGTAGAGCGCCAGCAAGCTCGCTACAAACAACTAACTTATGAGTATATTCGCAAAGCCGAACAACTCCCTTTACAGACCTGGCTCTCTTTTGAAGATGCCAAGACCGGTAAAGTAACTCGCTGTAAACTGGCCTCCAGAATTGAATCCTCAGACAGCTATGTGTTTGTTAATCGCTTTGGCTTTAAAGCCATAGAGAGACTGCGCAAAGATTTCGCCTGTGATATGCAGGCCGGACGCATTACCATCCTGGAAAGGGGCAATCTCTTTGACCGGGCCATGGGTAACGTCCTAAATAGCTTAAATAACAATCAATCAACCAAGGCAAGCTGAGTTTAGGCCGCTTTTCTATTCATAAAAGTACCATTTCCCTTCACCAAAACAGCAATATCACCCCGAACAGCTATACTTGAGGCTGTAACTTTATCGAACCCTCTCCCCAGACACATAATAAGCAACCACTATGCAGGAAAACCACATAGCCTATATTAGCTACTCCGCAGGTAGCGTCGCATTCGCATTACTGACCGTCGCTTTTGTTTATTCATGGAGGATAAAACTTACTCACTACTCACTCATTATTGCCAGCACCATCACCGCACTCTGGAATCTGGCCATAGCCGCCAACTACCAGTATGTTAGCCTTGAGCGAGAATACCTGCTAATGCTGGAAACCCTGCGTTATGGTGCCTGGATAGCCGCATTGCTAGCCTCACTACAGCACACCCTGGGGCAAAAACTGGAAGCGAAGCTCCGATATTCCATCAATGGGCTCTGGCTGATTAGCCTCTTCTTAATCATCGGCCTAAGTGCCGCCCACCACCCCTTGATTCAGGACAGCAACCTGCTGATCTGGAATAGCCTGATTCTCTCTATTGCCGGCCTTGTTACAGTTGAGCAGCTTTACAGAAATACCAGCCAGCAACGGTTAATGAAGCTAATCAGTGTGGCTATCGGTGCACTGTTCGCCTACGACATTTACCTGTTTTCATACAGCTTGATTTTCAACCAAATAGATGTGGGGCTTTGGCAATCAAGGGGAGCCGTTAATGGGCTGGCGGCACTGGCCCTGTGCCTGGGCTCATTGGCCCTGACATCACAGAAGTCAGAACGCTCGGTACTCTCAGTATCTCGCCCTGTTGCCTTCTATACCACCAGCATGTCAGTGGCTGGCAGCTTCCTTGCGCTGATTGCCGTCGGTGGTTACTACGTCCAGCTTTATGGCGGCCGCTGGGGAAGCGTGGTTCAGGTGGCCATCTTGTTTGGTGCACTGTTTACCACTGTTATCCTGTTCGTCTCAAGCACCATCCGCTCACGTATCAATGTCTGGATCAGCAAGCACTTTTTTCGTCACAAATACGACTACCGGGCGGAGTGGTTGGGCCTGATTAGCTCACTCACACAATCTACAGCTCAAGACAACTTTCACGAACGAGCTATTAACATGGTGGCCTCTATTTTTAAAAGTGAAGGGGGCGCCCTTTGGCTGGAAAGCCAGCGCGCCTACCGGCCCGTGCAAACCCACAATATGGAAAATATCTCACCGGAAATGACAGAAGAACTCAACACCCCCTTCTGCCAACTAATGATTGAAAAGGAATGGGTATTTTCTCCCCACGGCACTGGCAAAGCATCAATGGGCACTGCCAATAGCCAACTGCCCCCATGGATTTATGACATTCCCGATTTATGGCTGGTGCTGCCGCTACTTACCGAAACCAGGCTATTAGGGTTTATTGCACTTAAAGAGCCCAAACACGACACCTCCCTGACCTGGGAAGACCTGGATCTGCTAAAAACCGTAGGGCGACAGGTGGCCAGCTACCTTGACCGCCACGAGGCTGCTGAACAACTAGCCCGCTCAAAACAATTTGATGCCTTTAACAAACTCACCGCCTTCATCATGCACGACCTTAAAAACCTGATCGCACAACAGGGACTGGTGGTAGAAAATGCCGCCAGGCACAAAGAGAACCCAGCCTTTGTCGAAGATGCCATCAAAACCATTGATAACTCCGTCGGTAGAATGAGCAACCTGCTGCGCAAGCTGCAACAACAGGAAGCCAGTGAAGTTAAAAGCCTGGAGCTGCACAAAGTGTTAATGGAGGCCGCTAAAAAATGCCAGGACCATAAGCCCTCTGCTTCATTGCGACTAGAGAGTAAAGATATAAAAGTCGTGGCTGACCAGGACCTATTAATTATGGTCTTAGCCAATATTATTAAAAATGGACAAGAAGCCACACAGAACTCAGGTTTTGTGGATGTCACTTTACGCCAAGAGGGAAAAAATGCCATTATAACCATCGAAGATAATGGCTCAGGCATGGAAGAAGACTTTATCCGTCATCGCCTGTTTAAACCCTTTGATACAACCAAATCAGGAAAAGGCATGGGTATTGGTGTTTACCAGACCCAGGAATTTATCGTCGATATGGGTGGCAATATTAATGTCGAAAGTACACCCGGCGAAGGTTCTACATTCACCATCTCCATTCCCGCTAACGCCCTATAAATGACCCAGAAAAATTTATGAGCAAAGACACCGAAAAAACACTGCTAATCGTTGAAGATGATGCAGGACTACAAAGCCAACTCCGCTGGCACTTCGACAAGTACAACGTAATTATTGCCGGCGACCGGCAAGCAGCCATCGCCGCAGTACGCCAACACGAGCCCGCCGTTATATTGCAGGACCTTGGCCTACCGCCGGATGAAGAAGGCGTAGAAGAAGGCTTTAAAACCGTTCAAGAGGTCAGCAGCCTCTCTCCATCGTCAAAAATCATTGTTGTTACCGGCAACCACGATTACGAAAATGCGGTAAGAGCGGTAGCTCTGGGTGCTTATGATTTTTATCAAAAGCCGATCAATACCGAAACACTGGACCTGATTGTACAGCGCGCCTACCAGATGTTCGCACTGGAAGAGCAAAACAGAAAACTCCACAATCAGCAGACATCCCCCCTTAACGGCGTTATCGCGTCAGACCCGCAAATGTTACGTATTTGCGGCACCATTGAAAAAGTAGCCCCCACAACAGTCACCACAACACTACTCGGTGAAAGCGGAACCGGTAAAGAAGTCTTCGCCAAAGCTATCCATACTATTAGCCCACGAAAAGACAACCGCTTTGTTGCGATTAACTGCGCCGCTGTTCCTGAAAACCTGATGGAAAGCGAATTATTCGGTTATGAAAAAGGCGCATTTACCGGTGCCAACAAACAAACCATCGGCAAAGTCGAAGTCGCCCAGGAAGGCACGCTCTTTCTCGACGAGATTGGCGATATGCCACTGCCACTGCAAGCTAAATTACTGCGCTTTTTACAAGAGCGAGTCATTGAGCGAGTGGGTGGGCGAGCAGAAATCCCGGTCGATGTTAGAGTCGTTTGCGCTACCAATAAAAACCTGGAAGACATGGTCGCCGAAGGCACCTTCCGGGAAGATTTGTATTACCGAATTTGTGAAATGGTCATTAACATTCCGCCACTGCGGGAAAGAGAGGGCGATAAAATTCTATTAGCCCGACACTTCCTTGAAACCATGACCGCCGACCAAAAAAGCAAAGTGACCAGCTTCTCTACTGAGGCCACTCAAGCTATAGAATCCTACCCCTGGCCGGGCAACATCCGTGAGATGGAAAATAAAATCAAGCGCGCCGTTATTATGTGTGACACCAAACATATCACCCCGGATGATTTAAGCATTAGCAAGGTAGAAAATTTCTCAATCAACCTGCGCCAGGTTCGCCAGGAAGCAGAAAAAAGCGCCATTAATCGAGCACTTTCAATGACCGACGGAAATTATTCAGCCGCGGCAAAACTACTTGGCGTCACACGGCCCACACTCTATGACCTGGTAAAAAAATATGACCTCACAGATTAATAACCACTGAACCAAAATATGACAGAACCAAAAAATGACATCTGTTTTTAGTAACAGACAAGAGCAAACAGGATTGCGGAGAATACCAGACCATGAAAATACCAAACTTCAGAGTCAGCGCCAAAAATATAGTCTACACAGCATTACTTTCAGCCAGCCTGATCATCATCGGTTGTGGCGACCAGACAGCAGACAATGCCAAACAAGCAGAAATTCACCAAAAAACAGCTGCCTCCTATATTCAACAAGGTCAGTACCGTGCAGCTATTATCGAAGCGCGCAATGTCATTAAATACTCCCCCGATTCAGTACAAGGCCATCTGCTACTGGCCAGCATCTACAACAAACTAGGCAATAGCTTTGGCACCATCAATATTCTGGAACCTCTTCTGACCGACAACGCCAAAGACATTAGCCTGCCATTAGCAACAGCCTATGCAGCCGTCGGCAAATACCAATCGGCAATCAACACGCTAAAAAATATTGACCAACAATCAACAGCAGCCCAGCTAATTCAAGCCCGTATTGAAGCAGGCCTAAAGAACACTAAAGAAGCCGAACAAATTTATACTGACCTGCTAGCCAAGGACGCAGGCAATGCAGCGATAACGATTGAATTAATCAAACTGCAGCTACAAAGCGGCGAACAGCAAAAAGCGATATCAACACTTAATACATTACTTCAACAACGGCCCAACAACCCGCAAGCCCTGTTTTTGAAAGCGCAAGCCGCTTATTTCAGTAATGACCTGAACAGTGCCGAAGACTACCTGACACAGGCACTGCAAAACTTACGCGAAACAGACCTGATGGAGCCTCTTAAAGGTAAAGTGCTATCACAACTGGCGCAAACCCTTACTGAACTTGGTCGCACCAGTGAAAGCCTGATCTACACCAAACTTCTCGCCGAAGCCAACCCGGAAGCCCATAAAGCCAGGCAGCAATTTAATGAAGCCTTAGGCCTCTACCAGTCAGGCGAAGTAGAAAAAGCAGAAGAACTGCTGATCAAAATTTATCAAGACTACCCCAGCAACAATATCAGCGGCATGCTACTGGGGATGATTAACCTGCAACAAGGAGACATAGAAGAAGCCGGGGAATTACTCGAAGACAATATTGATGCCGAAACCTCAAGCAGCCAAGTCATTAGCTCAACGGCCCTCACCCAACTGCGCCTCAACAAACCGGAAAAAGCCGTAGCATTACTGGAAAAAGCCCTGCTGTCCCGCCCTGAAGATGCCAGCATTCAAGCCGTTTACGGACTGGCACTGTTAAATATCGATAACACCGACACCCGCGCAGCACTGGCACTACAAAAAGCCCTGGCCATCGATCCCAGCCGGCATAAATTACACACCATTTTGGCGAGCCATTTTTTAGCCCTGGGGAAAAACCAACAGGCCTATGCTCAATATAATACAGCTCTGGGAAAAGTCCCTGCAGACAGAACTGTCCGAGATAGCTATCTTCGCGCACTACTGCAAAACGGTGAGCAAGAGAAAGCCCTGCAATTAGTAAACAGTTTTATCCAACAGTCCCCTGAAGACCCCAGCGTATACCTGCAAGCCACCGGTGTTCACCTCGCCAACAAAGACCAGGCCGCCGCTGAAAAAAGCCTCAACAAAACCCTTAGCCTGGCCCCCAATAACGTTCCCGCCTTATTGGGTCTTGGCCGGCTACAATTAATCAATCAACAATGGTCTAAAAGCACTGAAAGCTTTCGCAAAGCCGTCGCTGAAAACCCCAGCGCCGCTGGCTACAAAGGACTGATTACTGCCCAGCAGGCGCAAAAGCAAGGCGACAAAATCATCAGCGAACTAACCGCCGAAGCTACAACCACACCAGACAATGCCATCTTGCACACCGTATTAGCAGAGTATTTCGCCCGGGAAAACCAGGCAGACATGGCATTGAAATATGCCGACAGTGCCATCGCCACAAAACCTGTTTCCAACTATGCCAGCAATACGGCCATTACCATTTATAGAAGCCTGTCAAAACGCCTGCTAGCCAGCGGTGATATTGATAGGGCACGCAAGCGGCTGGCAGCAGCCCTTGAACTGGCCCCGAGTAACAATGCACTGCTCGGCGACCTTATTGACCTTGAACTACAAAGTAAAAACTACAGCGAAGCTACAAACATTGCCGACCAAATAGAACTTGCAGAGCAAGGAGAATTGGCAGGCAAATATTTCAAGGGCAAAATATTTGTCGCGCAGCAGCAGTGGCCTGAAGCTATCAGCAACCTTAAGGCTGCCTGGGAAATATCCCCCACTGATCGAGTCGGCTCACTGTATTACCGCACACTCAAAAAGGCCGGCGATCAAGAGCAAGCCAGCAAGCTGCTAGACAGCTGGATTAATGCACTGCCCCAGTCATCCACACCCTTAACCTTTAAAGCCTTAGAACTTCATCAAAAAGACAGCCATAAGGCGGCTGCCGACTATTACAACCAAGCCATCAGCCTGAACCCTTCAGACGCTATGGCCCTTAACAACCTGGCTTGGCTGTATTTCGAAACTGACAACCCTGCAGCATTAGAAACCGCCCGCAAAGCGACGACACTGGCCCCTGGCAACCCAGCGATTTTAGACACCTACGGCTGGATTGAGGTCAATAAAGGAGACAAAGCAAAAGGCCTGGCTGCGCTGAAAAAAGCTGCGGAGTTGGCGCCAGGTAACCAGGAAATTAGTGATCATTACCAAAGTGCAAAGAGCTTATAAAACGCCTGGGCCAAAGCACGTAATCCAACCTTCAATTCCGGCAGTTCTCCACCGCAAAAAGCTGTCGGAATAGCTTACAAATCCCCCTCCAACCGCCAATACCAAAAATGGTATTTTTAAACATTATCAACACGTTAAAAAAACTGGCACCATTCATGCTTAGTGTGAATAGTTACATTTATATTATCTTTGGATCTCACATCTACTTAAAAGGACAGGACAATGAAGTCTATTAAATTCATCGGTGCAGCAGCACTACTAGTATCACTCTCAATTAGCGCTACTGCCGGTTTATTAAAAACCGATGGTGGTGTAGAACTTGAAATATTCAGCACTAACGACATAATCCCCAACGGCTCTGGTGAAGAGTATAACATTGGCGCAAACGTGACTTATGACGGTTTTTTCACATTAGCCAAGTATACCTTTCTCGGTAAAGAAGCAGGTTTCATTAATCAATTCAACGTTGGTAGCGAACAGCTTAAAAATACCGATGCGGTTGGTTCAAGCTTTACGGTAAGCAACCTGGGCGCACCATTAGGCGTAGACCAGGTCTTGGATTTTAACTTCTATTCAGAGAACGTAAGTGCAGGCGTTACCAATGGTGCCAACAACCCTCTTGGCTCACCGCAGTCGTTCGCAGTTATTCTTGATTACACCCTCAACGGTAACTTTTATGATGCCGTCTTATTGTTTGATGACTCTGGTGCCGACCAGGACGACAACCATGACGATATGATCGTTGGTGTTAATGTGTATGTTCCAGAACCTGGTTCATTAGCGCTACTGGGTCTTGGCCTGGCTGGCTTAGGCATTAGCCGTCGCCAGAAGTAATAGCGATTAGTGTAAAAAAAGCGAGCTAAGCTCGCTTTTTTTATACCTTTTAATTCTAAAGACATCCACTCAATATTTTATTTCAAACATTCAATACCTTCGCTATACACTTGAACCATCGCTTGCGCGTTACCTCTGGCGGAATACTTCAAAGGTAAAACCAAATCCTCGCGCCCAGCGCTATCCAGCAAACTCAAAACAGCCTCAACATAAGCCTCATACCTATGCCGACTCACCAAGGCACAACCATCTACCCCAGATAACAACGGCACCAAACCACCCACTGCATGAGCCACAATAGGCACCCCTAGCGCTAATGACTCCAGGGCAGTCATAGGCAGCCCCTCATGATCAGAGCACATCACCAATACATCCAGGCCCTTAATGATTTTAGCAACATCGCCTCGGTGGCCATAAAAAATTACCTTTCCTTCCAGGCCAGCATTTGTAGCCTGACTCTTTAACATTTCCAGCAAGGGGCCATCTCCAACAATATGAAAACGGTACTCACTGCCCCCGGATTCAATCAAGGTTTTTGCCATCGCAAGAAATATGTCGACTCTTTTTACAGCCACTAATCGACCAACCATTCCAATATGCTTTACCCTAGAATCACCCTCAAAACCTGCATCATCAAAACCCAGACTTTGCACGCTACCCAGGGCAGCCTCATCAACACCATTGAGCACCACCCTTATATGCTCCGGCGGATATTTATCACTAAGCTGGTCCGCCAAAGGCTGTGATACTGCAATCACATGGCTCTGCAAATAACGCCCAACCCACTGGTCCAACCGGCTAATAAACCACTTGGCGGTTTGCTTATAAAAGGAGTAACTAAATTCAGGCGCACCATGCACCGTTCTCAGACTATAGGCTCTAACCGAAAAGTGATTAGCCAGTGCACCCAGGATATTTTCTTTAAGGCGATGGGTATGGATAATGTGAGGCTGAATCTGACCCATAAGGCCCTGCAGGTGCCTAAAGATTTGCCAGCTACTATGTTGAGACTCCTCAATAACGAACACTGAGACCCCAGTGTCGCGTAGACGCCGCGCCAACTCATCCTCATTCATCAAGACCACATAAAGCTCATTACCCTCCATAGCGGCCAGTGTCTTCACCAAGGTAAAAAGCTGCACCTCAGCACCGGCCCACAAATCACCCGAAGCGATATGCATAATGCGCATCACCTGATTAGTAGAAGACAAAGAAGGCACTTCCATTTACACTGCTACCCAGTTGTTTATTAAAAATAACGACTCTAAAATTAACCACTGCCCATGTAGGCTACCAATAAGGATAACGGTTCTTAGCATGCTTGTAACATTATTTTGGCTGCTCGCCTTTTGCGCGCTTTATAGCTACTTTATTTACCCTGCTATTTTATGGTGTCTTGCCAAGGGAAAAACTGACCCCGAACTTTCCACCACCACCACAACACCCAGCCTAAGTCTTATCATTACCGCCTATAACGAAGCGGGCCGTATTAAGAGCAAAATCGACAACACACTTATACTCAAGGCCAGCAACCCCGAGCTAGAAATTATTATTGCCTCCGACTGCTCCGATGACGACACTGACAATATCGTTAATGAGTATGCCGACCAGGGCATAAAACTTGTAAGAGCACCGGAACGGCTGGGCAAAGAACACGCTCAACTTTGCGCGATTAAAGAGGCCACAGGGGAAGTACTAATATTCTCTGATGTAGCCACACAAATACCTGAAGACGCCATCAGCAATCTTAGCCGCTACTTTAGCGACCCTACCATTGGATCCGTCTCAAGCGAAGACCGCTTTATCAGTAATCATGGTGAAATAGCCGGCGAAGGGGCCTATGTGCGTTATGAAATGTGGCTGCGCAGCCTGGAATCAAAAGTGGGTGGACTGGTCGGCCTAAGCGGATCATTTTTTGCCGCCCGCAAAGAAATCTGCCAGAGCTGGGATATTCACTCACCCAGCGATTTTAATACCGCATTGAATACCGCCAGCCATGAATTAAGGGCAATAACAGCCCCAGATGTATTGGGCCACTACCAGGACTTAAGCGACCCCAGCAAAGAGTATGCAAGAAAAACACGCACCATCATTCGTGGCCTAACCTCACTAAGCCGTCATCCGCAGGCTCTAAACCCTTTCAAGCATGGTTTATTTGCCTTTCAGGTCATTAGCCATAAACTAATGCGCTGGTTAGAGCCCTGGTTTTTGATAGCCTTACTGGCGGTTAATTTTATGCTAGCCAGCCATCATGACTTTTTTACTGTCACATTACTCCTGCAGTGCCTATTTTACAGCCTGGCCTTATCAGCCCATTATTCTGAAAAAGTTAAAAACAATACTGTTGCAAAACTAGTCTACTTTTTTGTGCAAGTTAATATGGCTATCTTTGATGCTAGCTGCCAATTTTTAGCAGGTAAACGGATGAGCGTATGGCAACCTTCCGCTCGTTAATTCGCGGCATCATTCACGGAGATTTACCGCCTGTGGGTGAGAAAATTATTTGGCGAGGTAAACCCAAGCCACTGCCAACCTACGAAGGCTTCGACGCCTACTGGGTAGATTCCGGGACCTCAGCTTTAGCACTAACGATTATTGCTGCCAAACAATTACATCCTGAAGTAGAAAATCCTGAAGTTATTATCCCTGCCTATGGCTGCCCCGATCTGGTCGCCGCTGCTGTTTTTGCAAAAGTGCAGCCTGTATTAGTTGATATAGGTAAGGACGACCCAGGCTATGATTTGGACCAACTGGAAAACGCGATCAATGACAATACCATCGCCGTTATTGCCGTTAATTTTTTAGGCATAAGCGATAGACTCGCAGAAATAAAAGCTGTATTACCGAATAACATACTACTGATTGAAGACAATGCCCAATGTTATAAAGCCATCAGTATGCCCGATAAAATTATTGGTGACTTTGCCATAACGTCATTTGGAAGAGGAAAACCCGTTAGCCTGCTTGGCGGCGGCCTTGCACTAATAAAAACAACTTATAGAGGTAAAATAAACGTTACCAATATTATCAAAAAACCAAAAAGAAAAGCGGTAGCGACCATTACAAAAGCTATCATTTATAACCTGCTACTAACACCCCAGGTATACTGGCTGATCAATAGGCTACCCTTTCTAAAAGTAGGCGTGACCAAATATAAAGGGCTTGAAGAGATTATATCTTTAGACACTTACAAAGAAAAAATTATTACAGCGAATATAGATCAGCATCTAGCTTCTAAACAACATCCAGGCTACGAGCTGGCAAATGCTGCCAACCTTTCAAGCTTATACAAAGATCGACTAATACACCCTTTAAGAATCCCAATCCTTAATAACAACCAAAGCACACCACCAGAACACCAATTAAAAAACCTTGGAATAACTCAGCTATACAAAAAAAGTCTTATTAACATAGATAAAGTAGATAATATCGTTTCTCCCGGACAATATAAAAATGCAAGCGACATGGCAAAAAGAATATTAACCCTTCCATGCAATCATACGGTTAAAGATACTCACACCCTTGCCATAAAAGGGCTATTTAGCTGAGTCCGATTAACCCAAATTTCATTAAAAAGCTGCGCTAGAAAATGCACTTAACATTTCTTTCTTATAGCTTTCTTCAGAAAAAACCCTTACTGCCCGCTCACGTGCGTTTTCGCCAAACACATGATTATCATCTGCCAAAGTTCGCTGTTCCAATATATCAGCTAGCGACTCAAGGCTAGATGAATCAAAATACCAACCCGAATAACCATCCTCAACAACCTCAAGTAAACCGGTAGATGCAGAAACAATACTGGGGATTCCGCATACTGCGGCCTCAATGACAGATATCCCAAGCCCTTCCACATCCGAGGCCATAACAGAAAAGTCTGCGCCAACTAAAACATCATAAATGGAATCAATACGACCATGAAAAGTTACCCGTTCATCAATATTTAGCTCTTTCGATAATTCCAATAAAGGCTGCTGCTCCGTCCCGGTTCCTACAATATCTAAATGCAGCCTGCATCCCCGCCCCTTTAGCATAGCTACTGCCCTTAACAACCAATCGACTCGCTTATTAGACTCTAGCTGACCAACAAAACAAGCCCTGACCGCTGCTTCTTTTGCAAGACTCTGGTTTACAACAGGCATTTTGACGTTAACGCCATTGTAAATAACCTTGGATGCGATATCTGATGCCAAAAGGTCTGAAGCAGTATAACGACTAGGGCAAACGATAATATCAGCTCTTTTTAAACTCCAGCTTTTATAATAAAGAGTTGTGCAAGGGTGATGGAAGTGAGAAAAAACAGTTACATTCAACTTCAAAAAACGTCTGGCATGAACAGCCAATTGAGTTGGGGCACCTCCAGATGCATAGATAGCATCAATACTATTAGCCCTGCAAAAATTGGCCAACTTAACTACATCAATCAAGTGTTTTAAATAGGGTTGTGACCAGAACCGCTTACTATAGATTACATCGGCAACCGGCATCTCCATAGTATGGCTTTCTTCAATACCTATGGATTGATTTAAAAAATTAAGGTTATTGCAAATCAAATATAATCTAGCACCGGCCCCTTTTAAAGCCTCAGAAAATTGAATCAGACAGACTTCAGTTCCTCGAATATGCTGGCCGCCACGATGTAACAATAATATTCGCTGGCCTTTTAAATTATCATGTGATCCTTCATGTTTCAAAAAAGACATCCTTAACCCTCAATCATCATCACTACTAATGATCTCAATAATTTGGGTGGTAGAAACTGAGGGGGTACGCTCCAGATAAACAACCTCACAGATATCTTTAAATTCATCGAACCGCCCTTTCCAATCATCCCCCATTACTAAAATATCAGCATCATATTTTAAGATATACTCTCGTTTTTTTTCTAAAGACTCTTCATAAAAGCAGTAATTGACATATCTTAAGCCATTAACAATCTTCATCCTGTCACGCTGTTTATAGACTGGGTAACGCTGTTTTTTACTAAAATTTAGTTCATCAGTTGATACACCTACAATCAAGGTATCGCCTAGCGCTGAGGCTCTTTGTAAAATATTGACATGCCCAACATGAAACACATCAAATGTTCCAAATGTAATAACTGTTTTCAAAGCAAAACTCCTTTTGTGTAGATAGCTATTTTAATTTAGCGCCTTAATTTTATTAACGACATTAAGCGCACAACTGTCAGCATGCTGATGAAATAAGGATTTAACCCTATGATATCTAGCTCTATCCTTAACGCCCTCAGTAATTGCGGACTCAATATCAGTCAATAACTGCTTAAATCCTATTGCAGGGTCACAAACAAACGCCTCCACCAGCTCATATAAAAAACCACGTTCATTGATATAACGGTCAATATCATAGGTAAAGTAAACAATCGGTCTATCAGTGATCAAATAATCAATGTAAATACTAGAATAATCCGTAATTAAAGCACCCGCTTCTTTAAGCAAAAGATTAGCATCAGGGACATCGTTCACATAAATAATATTATTTAATGCGCCAACATCTTGATAATCTACTTTAGACCTAACATTTGCGTGACCTCTAATAGCTAAAACAGCATTATGTCTCGCCAATAGAGCATCCAGTTCGCTCTGCTCCTCTGCTGAAAACTGGTAGACATTCTCGACACTATCCCTCCAGGTTGGTGCATATAAGATTAGAAAACGACCTGCGACCTGGTCTCTTATTTTCTCCAATTCAGTGTAGTAATCATTTGGTAACTGTTCGTCAGTGGCCAGAATAAAGTCATTTCGTGGCAAACCTGTTTGCCAGACCCTATCTATTGAAAGTGGATCAAAGGCCTGCTGCATAAATTCCTGATCAGAAGGAGAAGAACATACGGTTGCCGAATACTTTTTTGTTTCCTCCTCCCAAAATTTCTCAGGTGGAAACAGCTTACCTATTCGCTTTAGTGGTATGCCATGCCACAACTGGATAATTTGGTGCTTGTTACCGACCAAGGCATGAAAATTTGTAAACCCTCTTAATGAAGTCCCCATTAAGTAAACTTTAGCCACTGACAGATAAAACACACCTGACAGCGAAACCTCTTGAACAAACCTGATATTGACGCCTTCAACTTGCCACTCTGGCTTTTTTTGGCCCTGAAGCAAAATGATCTTAATTATCTCAGGGTCATCTTTTACAGCCTCAAATACAGCCCGTAAATTATCCATCGTATGGGGGTAATTTTTCCAAGTAGAAAAACACCAGATATTACTGGATTTAGGGCACAACCGCTCCATCACATAAAACCCCATATAAGCAACATAATACTTAATGGCACTTCTGGTCTTTTTAACTAAATCTTTCATTAGAGGCCTTAACGGTTTGTCAGAGCTCAGCCTAGTGATTGTATTAGTTTTATACAATATAGCCGCTGCTCACTGAATAAGAGGCTATATTACAATATACCGACCAAACAACCTAAGAAACACTTATCATCACCTCAATAAATATCGTCATATATCTGGCTTTCTTATCTATGACTTTTGTATGAACAATGCCCAATACCCCAGTTTAGTTGCGATTTTTTATTATTCATTCGATAATCCTAGTAACCAAATATCACAACCAAACCAGAGCCCCTAAAATAATGTCAAAACCGGATTTTTTATGTATTGGCACCCAAAAAAGCGGCACCACCTGGCTATATGAAAACCTTGCAAAACACCATCAAGTTTGGTCCCCGCCCATTAAAGAATTCCACTATTTCAACCGCGTATGTATGAATGA